>NZ_JBJDNC010000067.1:0-25214 GCF_044900265.1 Pseudomonas sp. NPDC089406
CGTAGGGGGCCGGATGATGGGAGCAGGCGGTTTTTGGTTACTTTTTTCCAAGAAAAAAAGTAACCCGCCGTAAGGGCGGAAAGGTGACGAAAAGCGCATATTGTCCACGAATGCGCATACATCTACCAAAGCAATCACCCTAAAAACCCGAACCCGAACCCGAACCCGAACCCGAACCCGAACCAAAAATCAGATCAAGGCTCAATCCCAGCCGTCCCACCACTCAACTTCGGCTGCCGATAAAGATCCAGCAACACCTGATCCAGTACCTGCGAAGCCCCCCAAGGCTTGGGGTCATTGAGAATGGCCGCCACCGCCCAGGTATGCCCGTTACTGTCCCGGCTGAAGCCGGCAATCGCCCGCACGGTATTGAGCGTACCGGTCTTGATGTGCCCCTCGCCGGTCATGGCCGTGCGTTTGAGGCGCTTGCGCATGGTCCCGTCCATACCCACCAGCGGCATCGAGCTGATGAACTCGGCGGCATACGGGCTCTTCCACGCCGCCTGCAGCAGCGCTGCCATTTCCCGGGTGCTGACCCGCTCGGCACGGGACAGCCCCGAGCCATTCTCCATCACCAGGTGCGGCGCGGTGATGCCCTTTTTCGCCAGCCACTGGCGCACAACGCGCTGGGCAGCACGGGCGTCATCGCCGTCGGCATCGGTGCGGAACTGCGCACCAATGCTCAGGAACAGCTGCTGGGCCATGGTGTTGTTGCTGTACTTGTTGATGTCGCGAATCACCTCCACCAGGTCCGGGGAGAAGGCGCGGGCCAGCAGGCGCGCCGACTTCGGCACGTCCTCGATGCGGTCACGCCCCTGGATGCTGCCACCCAGCTCGTTCCAGATCGCGCGCACGGCACCGGCCGCGTAGGTCTGGTGGTCGAGCAGCGACAGGTAGGTCTGCGAGTTGCAGCCCTCACCGAGCTGGCCGCTGACCGTCACGCTGATGCCGTCGGCCTGTTGCACCGGGTTGTAGCGCACGTCGCCCGCGCACTGCTTGCCGGCCACCGCCTTGACCTGGTTGTCAATGCGGATGCTGGCGATCGGCGGCTCGACCGACACCACCACCTTGCCGCCGTCGTTGCGGGCGACGAAGCGCAAGGCCTTGAGGTTGACCAGCAGCGAGTCGGGCTTGACCAGGAAGGGTTTGTTCTCGTCGCCGCCATCGTCATCGAACTGCGGCAGGTTGGGCTGCACGAAGTGGCTGCGGTCCAGCACCAGGTCGCCGGTTACCGTGCGTACGCCGTTGGCGCGCAAATCACGCATCAGCAGCCAGAGCTTTTCCATGTTCAGCTTGGGGTCGCCGCCGCCCTTGAGGTACAGGTTGCCGTTGAGCACACCGTTGCTCAGCGTACCGTCGGTGTAGAACTCGGTCTTCCACTGGAAGGTCGGGCCCAGCAACTCCAGCGCGGCGTAGGTGGTGACCAGCTTCATGGTCGAGGCCGGGTTCACCGACACATCGGCGTTGAACACCGTGGCATTGCCGGGGCCATCGAGGGGCAGCATCACCAGCGACAGTGCGGTGTCCTGCAGTTTGTTCTTGGTCAGGGCCTGCTGCACCTTGGGCGGCAGGCTGGTGTTGACGGCGGCGGCCTGGCTGGTGAGAGAGAAGGGCAGGAACAGGCCGGCGAGCAGCAGTGGGCGAAGCGTCTTGATCATAAATATGAATACCCTGCAGGCGAGGGAAAAGGGTAACGGGGCTGTAAGAAATGGTGGCCCCAGGTCGAAATATAGTGGGCATTATGCCCCAAGCGCAGCGTACATGGGCCTTGTTCGATGGAAATGCGCCCTTGTAGCGCGGAAACTGGTAAAGTGCCGCCCGTAAATACTTGAGAGGATTGTTTCATGGCTACCAACCGTTCCCGTCGCCTGCGCAAAAAACTGTGCGTGGACGAATTCCAGGAGCTGGGTTTCGAACTGAACCTGGGCTTCAAGGAAGACCTGTCCGATGAAGCCATCGATGCCTTCCTCGACGCCTTCCTGGCTGATGCCATGGATGCCAACGGCCTGGACTACGTCGGCGGCGACGACTTCGGCCTGGTTTGCCTGGCCAACCGCGGCTCGGTCAGCGAAGAGCAGCGCGCCACCGTTGAAGCCTGGCTCAAAGGCCGCAGCGAACTGACCAACATCGAAGTCAGCCCGCTGCTGGACGCCTGGTACCCAGAGAAGCCGATCAACCCGGCTTCCTGATACACCTGCCGGCACGCCCTTGCAGCGTGCCGTGTCAGTTGCCCTCGGCCAGGTGCCTGGCCAGGGCATTCTCCACACGGCGCATGTGCCGTGCCAGTGCCTGGCGGCGAGCTTTCGCAGCGCTGACCGGCAACCCCGCCTGCTGCAACGCCTCGCAGGCCGCAATCAATGCTTTCGCTTCCAGCATCCGCGCGGCGCTGAGGATCTTGTGTGCCTGCGCGGCCAGGGCTTCGCCTGCCTGGTGCGGGTCGATGGCCATGAGAATGTCCAGGTCCTGGCGCAGGCTCATCTGCAGGGTGTCGAGCAAGCGCTTGCGGTCGTTGGCATTGTTACCGGCGATGGCGCGCAGACTTTTGAGGTTGTAACAAGGCGGGCGCGGGCTGCCAGCTGGCCCCTTCTGGCCCAGGGCTGTCAGGCATTGGCCAAGCAACTCCAGGCCGATGGGCTTCAACAGGCAATCGTTCATTCCCGCGTCCAGGCACTGTTGGCGCACCTCAGGCTGGGCGTTGGCGGTGTAGCCAAGCATCACACAGGGTGTTCGGCCATGCAGATGTTCTTCATGGCGCACGCTTCTGGCCAACTCGTAACCATTGAGCTGTGGCATGTTGCAGTCGACGATCAGCACATCGAAACGACCCTGGCGCCATTTGCGCAGCCCTTCGCGGCCATCGCTGGCGCTGTCTTGGCGTACCCCCAGGTAAGCGAGCTGACGGGTTATCAATTGCAGGTTGGCAGGGTGGTCGTCGATCACCAGCACCTGGAGGTTGCCGTTGGGGCGCTTAATCTCGGCCGCAGTGGCGGGCGGGTCGATGGCCGGCACGACACACTGCAGCGGCATCACCAGCCGTACCCGGGTACCCACGCCTTGCAGGCTCTGCAGGGTCATCTCGCCCCCCATCATCGCGCACAGGTTGCGGCTGATCACCAGGCCCAGGCCACTGCCTGCCCGGGCGCCGTCACTGGCGGGGTTGGCCTGTACGAACGGGGTGAACAGGCGCTTGAGGTCGTGTTCATGGATACCGATGCCACTGTCACGTACTTCCAGTTCAAGGGTGGTGGCAGCCGGGTCGCCGTCTAACAGCAATTTGGCAGCAATGCGCACCTGGCCCTGCTCGGTGAATTTGATGGCATTGCTGACCAGGTTCGACAGCACCTGCTTGAACCGCAGCGGATCGAGCAGCGCATGGCAGCGGGCCTCTTCGGCAATCACTATGTTGAGGGACACACCCTTGTGCCGTGCCAGGCCATCGAATACGCGGCCTACGGATTCGATCAGGGCGGCAAGGTCGACCGGTTCGGGCGCCAGCGACAGGTGCCCGGACTCGATGCGGGCGATATCCAGGATGTCGCCGATCAGGGCCAGCAGGTCCTTGGCCGAATGATGGGCGACTTCCAGCGCGGGGCGGTCCGGTTGCCCCTGATCGGCACTGCGCAGGGCAAGCTCGAGCATGCCGATCAGGGCATTCATGGGGGTGCGGATTTCGTGGCTGATGGTGGCCAGGAAGGTGCTTTTGGCGCGGTTGGCGTCATCGGCCTGCTGTTTGGCCAGGCGCAGGTCCTGGACCAGCGCCCGACGCTCGCTGATATCGACCCAACCGCCGATGATGCCCTGCATTTCCCCCAGCGAGTCGCGGTAGGGCAGGATCCAGTGGTAAATCATCAACTCCCTGTTCTTCAGTTTGAGCGGTCGGTCGAGGATCAGCGGGCGGCCCTCGTCCATCACCCGTTGGTAGTCGTCCTGGATCTGCTGCACATATTGGCACTGGCTGAAACGGGTGTCCTGCAGGCGCTTGCCGATGAGCCGTTCACGGCTGGCACCGACTGCCTGCAGGTAGCTGTCGTTGCAGCTCTTCAAGCGCCCCTCGCGATCACGCACGTACATCGGATGGGGCGTACCGTTGAGCAGGGCACCCATGAATTCCAGCTGGTCGTTCAACGCGCGTTCGGCCAACTGGCGCTGCTTGATCTGGCGACGCAGGTGGGCATTCCAGGCCAGTGCCAGCACCAGCAGCACGGCGATCACTGCGACCACCTGCAAGATGATGCGCCTGTAGTTGCGCCAGTAGGTGTCGTCGAGCACCTCGTGGTCACGCCAGCGGCTGTTGATTACCCCCAGTTCCTCGGGTGAAACGCTCAACAGCGCCTTGTCGAGTATCGATGCCAGTTCACGCGCCTGCGGGCTGGTGGCCATGGAGAAGGTGGCAGGTTCTGTGCCGACGGTACTGCGGATCACCAGGCGGGCATCGCTGGCCAGCATGTGGTTGGCGTCGATGAGCGTTGCCACGGCGGCGTCCACGGCATTGCTGGCGAGCAGGGCCATGGAGTAGTAGGTGCTCTCGGTCGCCACCTGGTGGATGTGCGGGTAGTGGCTGGCCAGCAGGGCGGCCACGCTGCTGTCGCGTGGCACGGCGACCCGTTTGCCGGCCAGCTCGTCGAGGTTGCTGGGTTGCTCGTTGCCAATGCGGCTGACCAGCACATAGGCGCTTTCCAGGTAGGGCCGGCTGACCTGCAGAGCGGCGGCGCTGCGGGTATCGGTGGACAGGGTGGCAATGATGTCGGCGCGGCCGGCGGCGAGCTGGTCGATCATGTCGCCCTCGCCGCTGGCGCGACGGATGTCGAAGCGCAGGCCGGTACGCAGGCGAATCACCTCCAGCAGGTCGGCGACGATCCCGCGCAGGCGCCCGTTGCTGTCGAAGAAGGTCAATGGCGCGGCGGTGTCGTTGACCACCACACGCATTTGCGGGTGCTCACGCAACCAGCCTTCCTCGCGCGCCGTCAATTGCAGCTTGCGGTCAGTCAGCAGGCTGCCGCTGCTGGCGCTCCAGCGCTTGAAGATATCGTTGCGGGTGGTGGCGGGCTGGGCATCGAGGGCCAGGTTGACCAGCGAAAGCAGTACCTGCTGGTCTTGGCGCAGGGCGAAGCTGAAGCCGACCATTTCGTGCTTGCCGAAGTTGGCCATGCGCAAGCGCGGCAGGTGGCCCTGGCTGATCAGGTAGTGGGTGGAGATGGTGTCGCCGATGAACACGTCGGCCTGCTCGAATGCCACGGCATTGAGTGCTTGTGTGGATGACTCGAAGGTCAGCAGCTCGGCACCGGGGTAGCTGGCATGAATTTCCCCAAGGGGCAGGTAGTGGTACAGCATGCTCAGGCGCATGCCCTCAAGGCCGGTGTTCAGCGCCCGGGTTTCATCCTCGCGGGTGACCAGCACGGGTTGGTCGATGGCATAGGGGCGCGACAGCATCAGCCCCGGGGTGACTGCTTCATAGCCGTTGGCACTGCCGAGCAGGTCGATATGGCCGCTTTGCAGGGCGGCGACTGCCGCAGGCCGGCTGGGGAAGCGCTGAACCCTTACCGGCAGGCCCAGTGCGCCGCCCAACAGGCCGGCGTAGTCGGCTGTCAGGCCCTGGTATTCGCGCCCGCCTGTGGTGATGTCGAATGGTGGGTAGTCCGGGGCCGAGGTGCCCAGAACCAGTTCATGGTGGCTGGCGAGCCACTGCCGTTGGGTGGCGCTGAAGGCGGGTGTGACTGTCACCGGTTTCGAGCGGCTCAGCAGGGAGTAGGGCTTGCCTTCATCGATGACTGTGGTGGCAGCCCGGGCGCTATGGCCCAGGCTCAGGCACAGCAGCAAGCAGGCGAGATGCCGTAGGGTCATCGAGTCAGACCAGTGCGTTGCGTTTGGCGACATCGATCAGTTCCACCAGCGTGCCGGCGCGCAATTTCTGCATCAGGCGCTTTTTATAGGTACTGACGGTCTTGTTACTGAGAAACATGCCCCGGGCGATATCCTTGTTGCTGCGGCCCTGGGCAAATAGTTGCAGTACCATCAATTCGCGGTCGTTGACCTGGCGGAACAGTTCGAGCTCGTGGCTGTGTTCGTCCGTGACAGGCTTGAGTACCTGGCTGGGGAAATAGTTATAGCCGGAAAGTACTGCCTTGATGGCACTGAGTAGTTCGCACAGGTCTTCCTGTTTGCAGACATAGCCTGCAGCGCCCAAGTGCATGCAGCGGATGGCAAATAGTGCGGGCGATTGTGCGGTGAGTACCAGCACTTTGAGGGGGATGGCCATGGCCTGGAGACGCGAAAGCATTTCCAGGCCGTCCAGTTTGGGCAGGCTGATGTCGAGAATGACCAGGTCAGGGCGGGTTTCGCGAATCATCTGCATGGCGTCGACACCGTTGTCCGATTCACCAATTACCTGATAAGTCTGGTTTTCCAGCAACATCCGGATGGCCAGGCGGATAACGGGATGATCGTCGACGATAAATACTGAGTGCATGTGCAACATTCCATCGTAGCGAGAGCAGGGGGCACATTAGCTCAGTTGAAAGTCGGCGGGCAGTTGAGCGTCGGCTAAATCCCGTATATGGGAAATGCCTTACACGAAGTGAGAGTGCGTGCTACAAATAATCGGAGTATTCAGCTGTGGGTATGAGTTTTATTGGGGCTATTGTCGAATTTTTCTGTGGGTGTTTAATATATTTTTTTTGAGTAAGAAGTTTCTTACATGCTGGCGGCGGTGACAGCGAATATCGCTGTCACCGCCGTGACCTTCATGTCGGGCTGGAGCGCCCGGTCATCTCGCTGGCCATTTCACTGGCATAGCTGTCGGTCATGCCGGCGATGAAGTCGATCATGCGCAGGAACGCCGCGTGCAGCGAGCCGTTCGGGTCGGGCGCGTTGTTGCCGATCAGGTCCAGTACGCGGCGGCTCTTGAATGACGGCGTACGCCCGCCGTGCTGCTCGAGCGCGGCACCGCAGAAGGTGTTGAGGAGGATTTCCAGCGTGGTGTAGGCGCCGATCTCGTGCAGGGTCTTGCGCTTGTCCTGGAAGATCTTCTTGCGCGCCATGTCCTTGGCTTGCAGCACACAACGTTGCGCCGGGCCGTGCATGTGTTCGACCAGGTCGCCCGGTAGCCGGCCGGCCAGCAGCGCATCCTGCTGTTCGACGAAGGCCAGGGCAGCGGCGTTGGTCAGGTGCTCGATGGCCTTGCCACGCAGGATCGCCAGCTTGCGTCGGCGCGAGTCGCGCGCACCGAGCTGGCGGTAGGTTTCCGGCAGGTCGTCACCCACCAGGTCCAGCAGCAGCGCCTCGACTTCGGCGTACTGCAGCAGGTCCATCTCCAGGCCATCTTCCAGGTCGATGAGGGCATAACAGATGTCGTCGGCGGCCTCCATCAGGTACACCAACGGGTGGCGCGCCCAGCGCTGGTGCTCAAGTTGAGGTATGCCCAGCTTGGTGGCGATCTGCTCGAGCAGCGGCAGTTCGCTCTGGTAGCAGCCGAACTTGTGCTTCTTATAGCCCAGCGCATCGGCGTGGCGGGAGGTCCAGGGGTACTTGAGGTAAGCACCCAGGGTGGCGTAGGTCAGGCGGGTGCCGCCGTCGAACTGGTGGTACTCCAGTTGCGTGAGCACGCGAAAGCCCTGGGCATTGCCTTCGAAATTGAGAAAGTCGGCGCGCTGGTCGTCGCTCATGTCGTCCAGCCAGCCGCGCCCGGCGGCCTGCTGGAACCAGTGGCGGATGGCATCCTCGCCGGAATGCCCGAACGGCGGATTGCCGATGTCATGGGCCAGGCACGCCGACTGCACGATCATGCCCAGGTCACTGGGCTCGCACCAGTCGGGCAGGGCGCCGCGCAGCGTCTCGCCCACGCGCATACCCAGCGAGCGCCCCACGCAACTGACTTCCAGCGAGTGGGTCAGGCGGGTGTGGATGTGGTCGTTGCTGGTGACCGGGTGCACCTGGGTCTTGCGCCCCAGGCGGCGGAAGGCACCGGAGAAGATGATGCGGTCGTGGTCCTTGTGGAAGGGGCTGCGGCCCAGTTCCTCAGGGCTGTACAGGGCCTTGCCCAGGCGTTCGCGGGTCAGCAGGGTGTGCCATTCCAAGGCGCGGTCTCCGTCGTGTGGGTCGGCATAGCTTCCCGCGAGTGGCGCGCCCTTGCAAGGCGCGCCTGGCGCTTACGGGCGACGCTCGGCCCCCATGAACAGGCGGACCAGCGGCACCAGGCGCGTGCCCAGGCGCAGAAGCCGGGCCAGGTTGCCGCTGCGCACGCCCTTGCCGGTGAGAAAGCCCAGCGCCACCACGGCGCCCAAGCCCCACAGCGAGCCGTGCTTGACCCCCATGCCCTCGCCGAACGTACTGCCCATGCCGCGCAGGCGGTGCAGCGGTGCGAGCACCTGCCCGGACTCGTGGCGGATCTGCTGGCGGTGCATTTCCATGCGCAGGCGCAGCAACGCCTTGCGCAGCTCCCGCGGGTTTCGCGTATCGGGTAGTTCCGGCAGGCTCATGGCAGCAGGCGCTCCCTGTCCTTGGCCAGCTCTTCGAGCGTGGCAGAAAATGGCGAGGATTCATCGAACACCGCTGCCTTGAGTTTCAGCCCGCAGTACAGCGCGGCGCAGCTGTAGAACAGGCACAGGCCGATGATGCCGGCCAGGCGATAGCTGTCCCACAGCAGCACCAGCACCAACCCCGACAGCGCGGTCAGCAGCAGCAGGGCGAACACCAGGGCCAGGCCTGCGAACAGCAGCAGGCTCAGGGTGCGGGCTTTCTGCTCCTGCAGCTCGATGCCGAACAGCTCGATGTGGCTGTGCAGCAGGCCCAGCACAGCCGCGCCCAGCCGCCTGCCGGAAGCGCCGGCGCCGATGGCGTCGTTGTCCATGGGCACTCCTCAGCGCTTGGCCAGCAGGCCGATCAACAGGCCGACGCCAGCAGCAATGCCGATGGCCTGCCAGGGGTTTTCCTGCACGTACTGTTCGGCGCTGCCGAGGGCGGCCTGGCCGCGCTGGCGCACCGAGTCCTGGGTCAGTTGCAGGGTTTCGCGGGCCTGGGTGAGGCGGTCGTGGATCTGCTCACGCAGCTCGTCCGCCTGGTCGCCTGCCAGGTTGGCGGTGTCGGCGAGCAGTTTTTCGGTGTCGCGGACCAAGGCCTGGAAGTCAGCCATCAAGATGTCCTGTGCAGTTTTTGCCGATTTGCTGGCCATGGGCCTCTCCCTGTGAATGTGTGTGGCTATTTCGAGTGATCGGGCAGGCCGAAGGTTCAGCACGATGTGCTGGTACAGCCTTTGCTACGGCTTGAGGCGTAGCACCCGCGGGCGCGCCGAAAGCGTGCGTGGCCCGGGCAAATACCGATAAACCTTAACCCAATCCACGACAAACCCAAGAAAAAACCACGTAGGCACCGACCCGCTCACCGAAACGGGGCAGGGGCCTGGCACCGATTCGGTGCAGGGATGCCGGTACTTGAACTGTCATGGTGCCTTTTTGCAGGTCTGCCACTTCATGGAAAACATGCACAGCGCGATGGACTCCCTGGTCCACGGCTCCAATACCCTGTTCATCCTCATGGGGGCCATCCTGGTCCTGGCCATGCACGCCGGCTTCGCGTTCCTGGAAGTCGGCACCGTGCGCCACAAGAACCAGGTCAATGCCCTGTCGAAGATCCTCAGCGATTTCGCCATCTCGGCGCTGGTGTACTTCTTCATCGGCTACTGGATCGCCTACGGCGTGAGTTTTTTCCAGCCTGCCGCCGAGCTTGCCACCGACCACGGCTATGCGCTGGTGAAGTGCTTCTTTCTGCTGACCTTCGCGGCGGCCATTCCGGCGATCATCTCCGGCGGCATCGCCGAGCGTGCGCGGTTTGCCCCGCAGCTGTGCGCCACGGCGCTGATCGTGGCGTTCATCTACCCGTTCTTCGAGGGCGTGGTGTGGAACGGCAACTTCGGCGTGCAGGCCTGGTTGCAGGCGCGCTTCGGTGCGCCGTTCCATGACTTTGCAGGCTCCGTGGTGGTGCATGCCATGGGCGGCTGGCTGGCGCTGGCGGCGGTGCTGCTGCTGGGCGCCCGGCGCGGGCGCTATCGTGAAGGCCGGCTGGTGGCCTTTGCGCCGTCGAGCATCCCGTTCCTGGCCCTGGGGTCGTGGATCCTGATCATCGGTTGGTTCGGCTTCAACGTGATGAGCGCGCAAACGCTGCAGGGCGTCAGCGGGCTGGTGGCGATCAATTCGTTGATGGCGATGGTGGGTGGCACCTTGTCGGCGCTGTGGGCCGGGCGCAACGACCCGGGCTTCTTGCACAACGGCCCGCTGGCCGGGTTGGTGGCGATCTGCGCAGGTTCCGACCTGATGCACCCGATCGGGGCGCTGGCCACCGGGCTGGTGGCTGGCGGGTTGTTCGTCTGGTGCTTCACCGCCGCGCAGAACCGCTGGAAGATCGACGATGTGCTTGGCGTATGGCCGTTGCACGGCCTGTGCGGGGTGTGGGGTGGCATTGCCTGTGGCGTATTCGGCCAGACGGCGCTGGGTGGCCTGGGTGGCGTCAGCCTGGCCAGCCAGTTGCTGGGTAGCCTGGCGGGTGTGCTGGTGGCGCTGGCCGGCGGTTTTGCTGTGTATGGCCTGATCCGCGCGGTACACGGCCTGCGCCTGAGCCACGAACAGGAGTTCCAGGGTGCCGACCTGTCGTTGCACCGCATCGGTGCCACCAGCCAGGATTGATCTAGGCACGATGGGCGGGGCAGACCTAGAATAAGCATCTTTCATCATGCGATTTCGGGTTTGCCCATGCTCCCTGAATGCCAGTTGTTCGGTACCCTCGGGTGCCATCTGTGCGAAGTGGCCGAGGCCGTGCTCATGCCGTTCGTCGACCATGGCCTGTTGGTCGAGCTGGTCGACATTGCCGAAGACGAAGCGCTGTTCGAGCGCTACGGCCTGATCATCCCGGTACTGCGCCGCTGCGACAGCGGCGCCGAGCTGCATTGGCCGTTCGATGCCGAGCAGGTGGTGGCCTTTCTCGGTTGAGCCGCGCATTGACGCAGGCGGGGCTCGCTCCGTATGCTGTATATAAATACAGTATCGAGGTGAAGCCATGCTCAATGTCGAGCAACTCAAGTACAGCATCAACCACATGGCCCCGGAGCGTGTGTGCGACGCCGTGCTGGAACTGCGCCTCGACGGCATCGTCACCGACGAGCAAACGCCCTTTGGCAAGGTGCATTTCAATACCTGCTTCGCTGAGATCGAGGCGCTGTTCCAGCGTGCCGGCTTTCATCGCCCGCTGGATGTGGTCGGCTACCAGGGCCTGAGCTACGCCCTGTTCGATCCCGCCCGTTGGGATGCGGTGCAAGTGCTGCGCTGGCTCAAGGCGCGTTGCGAACCGGCCGGCGAGGCTGGTTGAGGCGCGCCAGACAGGGGATAATGCCCGGCCACCCCCGCCGAGCCTGATGATGACCACGCCCTTCGACCCCGCCCGCCAGCAAGCCAGTACCGTATGCCTGCCGCCTGGCCAGTGGCGCACGGTGCTCGACTGCCTGTGCGACCACTTCAAGGCCATTGGCCGTGAGGTGTGGCTCGACCGCTTTGCCCGGGGCCGGGTGCTCGATGCCCAGGGGCAGGCGATAGCCGCTGAGCTGGCTTACCGCCCGGGTATGCGCTTGCATTATTTTCGCGAAGTACCCAATGAAAAGCCGATCCCGATGGAGGAAGCCATCCTGCATGTGGACGAGCATCTGGTGGTGGCCGATAAACCGCATTTTCTGCCGGTGACACCGACTGGCGAGTACGTCGAGCACACCCTGCTGCGCCGCCTGATCCGCCGCCTGGACAACCCGCACCTGGTACCTCTGCATCGCATCGACCGGCACACTGCCGGGCTGGTGCTGTTCTCGGCCAACCCCGCAACCCGCGGCGCCTACCAGCGGCTGTTCCCCGAGCGGCGCATCGACAAACACTACCAGGCCATCGCCGCAGCCATGCCCCAGCACGCCTTCCCGTTGGTGCACCGCAGTCGCCTGGTGCATGGCGAGCCGTTTTTCCGTATGCATGAGGTAGAGGGGGCCGACAACAGCGAAACCCATGCCTGCGTGCTGGAAAAGAACGGTGACTTGTGGCGCTACGGTTTATCGCCGGTGACCGGCAAGACGCACCAGCTGCGAGTGCATATGACAGCACTGGGGGCGGGGATCTGCAACGACCCGTTCTACCCCGAGCTTGTGGATGAGCAGGACGATTATGCGCGGCCGTTGAAGTTGCTGGCGCAGAGCCTGCGGTTCGACGACCCGCTGACGGGGCAGGAGCGGTATTTCGAGAGTCGGTTGACCCTGGACTGGTAGGCAACCTGTAGCGGCCACATCGCCGGCAAGCCGGCTCCTACAGGGAATGTGATCCTGTAGGAGCCGGCTTGCCGGCGATGGCGTATCAGCGGTTGAAGCGCTCCACCAGCGAGTACTGCGTGCCGGCAGTGCTGGTCAGCTCTTCGCTGAGCAGCGCCGAGCGCTGGGCCTGGCCTGCGGTCTGGTCGGCCAGGTCGGCGATGGTGGCGATGTTGCGGCTGATTTCCTCGGCCACGGCAGTCTGCTCTTCGGTGGCAGCGGCAATCTGGGTGGCCATGTCGGTGATGTTGGCCACCGCCTCGCTGATGCCCACCAGCGCCTGGTCGGCCTCCATCACCCGTTCCACGCCTTCCTGGGCCTGGCGATGGCCGGTTTCCATGGTCTGCACCGCGTTGTTGGCGGTTTGCTGCAGCTTGGCGATCAGGTTGTGGATTTGCCCGGTGGACTCGGCGGTGCGCTGCGCCAACTGGCGCACCTCGTCGGCCACCACGGCAAAGCCGCGGCCCATCTCGCCGGCGCGGGCCGCTTCGATGGCGGCGTTGAGCGCCAGCAGGTTGGTCTGGTCGGCAATGCCCTTGATCACATCGACCACGCCGCCAATCTCGTCGCTGTCCTTGGCCAGCTGGGTGACGGTCAGGCCGGTTTCACCCACCGCCGCCGACAGGCGCTCGATGGCATCGCGGGTTTCGCCGGCGATGTTGCGGCCCTGGCTGGTCAGGCGGTTGGCTTCCTGGGTGGCATCGGCGGTGCGCTGCACATGGTTGGCCACTTCCTGCGTGGTGGCGGCCATCTGGTTGACGGCCGCAGCCACTTGCTCGGTTTCCACGCGCTGGCGCTCCAGGCCCGAGGAACTCTGGTGGGCGAGGGTGTCGGACTGGCGGGCCTGGTCGCTGAGCTGCTCGGCGCTGTCCTGCAGGCGGGTCAGGCAGGTCTTCATACGCGCATCCTGGCTGAGCATGGCCATTTCCAGGCGTGCCTGCACTCCGCGGCTGTCGGTGTACATCTGCGCGATCAGCGGGTCGGAGGTGGTCTGTTCGGCCAGGCGCAGCAGGCGCTTGAGGCCGCGTTGCTGCCAGCCCAGGCCAAGCAGGCCCAGCGGTACGGACAAACCGGCAGCCAGGGCGAAGCCCCAGGAATGGCCGAGCCAGTTGCCGATCAGGAAACCGACCTGGCTGATGAGAATGAACGGCAGCCAGTCCTGCAGCACCGGCAGCCACTTGTCGCGGCGCGGCACCGCCGGCTTGCCCTGGTTGATGCGCTGGTACAGGCCTTCGGCGCGGCGGATCTGCTCGGCGGTGGGTTTGACCCGCACCGACTCGTAGCCGACCACCTGATTGTTGTCGAACACCGGGGTGACGTAGGCGTTCACCCAGTAATGGTCACCCGACTTGCAGCGGTTCTTGACGATGCCCATCCACGGCAGGCCCTGCTTGAGGGTCTGCCACATGTGGGCGAACACGGCTGCGGGCACGTCGGGGTGACGCACCAGGTTGTGCGGCGCGCCCGTGAGTTCCTCGCGGGAGAACCCGCTGATCTCGATGAAGGCATCGTTGCAGTAAGTGATCACGCCTTTGGCGTTGGTGGTGGAGATCAACCGCTGCTGGGCAGGGAAAGTCCGTTCTCTCTGGGTAATCGGCTGGTTGTTACGCATTGGCTGTTCAATCCGCAAGGCTTTCGACGGGTATCGGCAAGCCTCTGGTTTTGTTGAATGAATATTTGACCGGCATTGATCTGGAGCAAAGTGCCATCATCCTGCCTGCGCTAGATGAACGCCACTGTTTGCTGCAAGTTGCTGCCAATATTGCAATTTTTTTTATGAATCATGACAGGTCGGATCATGACCGAATGTTCAGGCCGGGGCCAGCATCGGGTAGGTGAACAAGGTGAAATGCACCAGGTTGACGAACACGTGGCACCACACCGCCACCAGCAGCCCGCCATGGCGGTAGGCCAGGCCGTAGCCCACCCCCGCCAGGGTCGCCAGGTAGAACCACTGCCAGCCAAGGTGCAGGTGTGCCAGGCCGAACAGCACGGACGCGACACCCAGCGCCAGGCCTTCATGCTTGAACAGACGTTCCAGCCCGCCCTGGATGTAGCCGCGAAACAGCAATTCTTCGGTCAGGCTGACCAGCAGCAGGTTGTTTGCCAGCCACATCCACGCCACATCCGGCCAGTTCGGTGCCCAGGCCACCAGCCCCAGTATCCAGGCACTGCCCAGGCAGGCGATCAGGATGAGGGGACGCAGCACGGCAAGGCTCAGCAGCATGCCACGCGGGCGCAGCATGATCAGCCAGGGGCAGGCCAGCAGAATCCACAGGCCGATCAGCGGCTTGTCCAGGTTCAGGCTCATGGAATACGGCGTCGCGCCGCGACTGAGCACCACATTGTCGATGACCTTGGCGCTATGGAAATCGGGCAGCCAGTGCAGGGCCAAGCCTAGGGCGACTACCAGGAATACGCTGTGGCCCAGCGTCTTTTGCCACCGCACGGCGCGTCGGGCCAGCATTGCAGAACCGCAGAGCGCAAGCAGCACGGGCAGGGCGCCCAGGCCTATCTCACCGTGCTTGAGTGCCAGGGCGTAGCCAAGGGTAAACAGAAACAGGGCTATCCAGTACGGCACGGGCATGACGGCTCCTTTTGCTGGGGCCTGGGCGAAGCGATGCGCTCGACATCGCCCCGGCAACCCGGAAGGTTCGCCATGCGAACCGCAGGAGGCGTATTAGGCGGCGATCAGTTGCCGAAGTACATAGTGCAAGATTCCCCCCGACTTGAAGTACTCCACCTCGTTGAGGGTATCGATGCGGCACAGTACTTCGACCTGTTGCCGGCTGCCATCTTCGCGGGTGATGCCCAGGGTCAGGTTCATGCCCGGGTGGATTTGCCCGGCGGACAGCCCCAGCACGTCAATGCGCTCCTTGCCGGTCAGGCCAAGGCGCTTGCGGTCGTCACCGGCCTTGAACTGCAGCGGCAACACGCCCATGCCCACCAGGTTGGAGCGGTGGATGCGCTCGAAGCTCTCGGCCAGCACCGCCTTCACACCCAGCAGGTTGGTGCCCTTGGCGGCCCAGTCACGGCTGGACCCGGTGCCGTATTCCTGGCCGGCGATCACCACCAGCGGCGTGCCTTCCTGCTGGTAGCGCATGGCCGCGTCATAGATCGACAGCTTCTCGCCGCTGGGGATGTGCAGGGTGTTGCCGCCTTCTTCGCCGCCGAGCATTTCGTTGCGGATGCGGATGTTGGCAAAAGTGCCGCGCATCATCACTTCGTGGTTGCCGCGCCGCGAGCCGTAAGAGTTGAAGTCGCGCGGCTCTACGCCCTTTGCACGCAGGTAGCGCCCGGCCGGGCTGTCGGCCTTGATGTTGCCGGCGGGGGAGATGTGGTCGGTGGTCACCGAGTCGCCCAGCAGCGCGAGAACCTGCGCCCCCTGGATGTCGCGAATTTGCGGCAGGGGCCCGGCGATGTCGTCGAAGAATGGCGGGTGCTGGATGTAGGTGGAGTCGTCCTGCCACACGTAGGTGGCCGCCTGCGGCACTTCGATGGCCTGCCATTGGGCGTCGCCTGCGAACACCTCGGCATATTCCTTGTGGAACATGCCGGTGTCGACCTTGGCCACGGCTTCAGCGATTTCCTGCTGGCTGGGCCAGATGTCGCGCAGGTACACAGGCTGGCCGTCCTTGCCGGTGCCCAGCGCATCGGTTGCGAGGTTCGTGCGCACGGTCCCGGCCAGGGCATAGGCCACCACCAACGGCGGCGAGGCCAGCCAGTTGGTTTTCACCAGCGGGTGCACCCGGCCCTCGAAATTGCGGTTGCCCGACAGCACCGAGGCGACGGTGAGGTCGGCATTGGCGATGGCTTTTTCGATGGCTTCGTCCAGCGGGCCGGAGTTGCCGATGCAGGTGGTGCAGCCGTAGCCCACCAGGTCGAAGCCGAGCTGGTCGAGGTAGGGCGTGAGGCCCGCCGCCTGGAAGTACTCGGTGACCACCTTCGAGCCCGGCGCCAGCGAGCTCTTCACCCAGGGCTTGCGCTGCAGGCCCTTTTCCACGGCCTTTTTTGCCACCAGCCCGGCGGCCATCATCACGCTGGGGTTGGAGGTGTTGGTGCACGAGGTGATGGCGGCGATCACCACCGCACCGTCACGCAGGGTGTGGCTCTGGCCTGCGTGGCTGTAGTCGATCTCGCCGGCCTGGTCGGCATTGCCCACCGCCACACCACCGCCGCCTTCGCTTTCCAGGCGGCCGACTTCCTTGGCCAGGGGTTTGGGTTGCAGCTCGATGAAGTGATCGAAGGCCTGGCTGACCTGGCCCAGGGCGACCCGATCCTGGGGCCGCTTGGGCCCGGCCAGGCTGGCCTCGACCTCGGCCATGTCCAGTGCCAGGCTGTCGCTGAACAGCGGCTCCTGGCCGGGCAGGCGCCACAGCCCCTGCTTCTTGCAGTAGGCCTCGACCAGTTGCACGGTCTCATCGGGCCGGCCAGACAGGCGCAGGTAATCGAGGGTCACCGCGTCCACCGGGAAGAAGCCACAGGTGGCGCCGTATTCCGGGGCCATGTTGGCGATGGTGGCGCGGTCGGCCAGCGGCAGGTCGGCCAGGCCGTCACCGTAGAACTCGACGAACTTGCCCACCACGCCCTTCTTGCGCAGCATCTGCGTCACGGTCAGCACCAGGTCGGTGGCGGTGATGCCCTCGCGCAGCTTGCCGGTGAGCTTGAAGCCGATCACCTCGGGGATCAGCATCGACACCGGCTGGCCGAGCATGGCCGCCTCGGCCTCGATGCCGCCCACGCCCCAGCCAAGCACGCCCAGGCCATTGATCATGGTGGTGTGCGAGTCGGTGCCCACCAGGGTGTCGGGGAAGGCGTAGGTGCGGCCATCTTCGTCGCGGGTCCATACCGTGCGGCCGAGGTATTCGAGGTTGACCTGGTGGCAGATGCCGGTGCCCGGCGGTACCACGCGGAAGTTGTCGAACGCGCTCTGACCCCAGCGCAGGAAGGCGTAGCGCTCGCCGTTGCGTTGCATCTCGATGTCGACGTTCTGGCCGAACGCCTGGGCGGTGCCGTAGCGGTCGACCATCACCGAGTGGTCGATCACCAGGTCCACCGGCGACAACGGGTTGATCCGTTGCGGGTCACCGCCGGCCTTTTGCATGGCCGCGCGCATGGCGGCCAGGTCGACCACCGCCGGCACGCCGGTAAAGTCCTGCATCAGCACCCGCGCCGGGCGATACTGGATCTCGCGGTCCGAGCGCCGCTCGCCCAGCCAGGCGGCCAGGGCGCGCAAGTCGTCTCCGCTGACGGTCTTGCCGTCTTCCCAGCGCAGCAGGTTTTCCAGCAGCACCTTCAGCGACATGGGCAGGCGCTGCAGGTCGCCCAGCTTGCCGGCCGCCTCGGTGAGGCTGAAGTAGTGGTAGGTGTGGCCTGCCACCTGGAGGGTCTTGAGGGTTTTCAGGCTATCGAGCGAGGGCATGAACAACTCCTTGTGCTCCGGTGGCCCGGGGATTACTGGTTGGCCGGTGCCACCGCTTCGAATCGGCCCGCACGGCACGGACCTGGTTGAACGGTCAGGTTAGCCCCGTTTACCGGGCCTGACCCTTTTCTGGACCGGTGGGGCGTGTCGCAGGTTCCGATCTTCCTTTATCATTCGCGGCCCTGGCGCCGTCTGCGCCAGTGATGTGGAGTGAAAAATGAATACCCTGTTCATGCATTGCCGGCCCGGCTTCGAGGGCGAGGTCTGCGCCGAAATCAGCGAACATGCCGCCATTCTGGGGGTGCCCGGTTATGCCAAGGGCAAGCCGCAGAGTGCCTGCGCCGAATTCGTCTGCAGCGAACCTGATGGCGCCGAACGGCTGATGCATGAGCGGCGCTTCGCCCAGCTGATCTTCCCGCGCCAGTGGGCCCGCGGCAGTTATGTGGAGCTGCCGGAAACCGACCGCATCAGTGTGCTGCTGGAGCACCTGGCCGAGCTGCCGGTGTTTGGCAGCCTGTGGCTGGAGGTGCTCGACAGCAACGAAGGCAAGGAGCTGTCGACCTTCTGCCGCAAGTTCGAAGTACCGCTGCGCAAGGCGCTGGAAAAGGCCGGCCGGCTGGTGGATGACACCCGCCGCCCGCGCCTGCTGCTGACCTTCATCAGTGGCCGCCGGGTGTTCGTCGGCGTTGCCGAGGCGGACAATTCGGCGCTGTGGCCCATGGGTATCCCGCGCCTGAAATTCCCCCGTGAGGCGCCCAGCCGTTCCACGCTCAAACTGGAAGAAGCCTGGCACCAGTTCATCCCGCGCGAGCAGTGGGAGCAGCGGCTGAACGATGACATGACTGGGGTCGATCTGGGTGCCTCCCCTGGCGGCTGGACCTACCAACTGGTCAAGCGCGGCATGCTGGTCACCGCCATCGACAACGGCCCGATGGCCGAGAGCCTGATGGACACCGGCCTGGTCACCCACCTGATGGCCGACGGGTTCACCTGGAAGCCCAGGCAGACCGTGGACTGGATGGTCTGCGACATCGTCGAAAAGCCCGCGCGCACTGCGTCGCTGATCGACACCTGGCTGGGCGAGGGGCTGTGCCGCGAGGCGGTGGTCAACCTCAAGCTGCCGATGAAGCAGCGCCACGCCGAGGTACGCAAGCTGCTTGACCGTATGGAAGAAGGCTTCAAGGCGCGCAAGGTGAAGGTGTCGATTGCCTGCAAGCAGCTGTACCACGACCGCGAGGAAGTCACCTGCCACCTGCGCCGGCTTGACTTGAAACCGCGTTGAGGCTGATCGCCCCCACAATGAACCCCGAACCCAGCGGAGCCCCCATGACCGATTTCACCCACGACGCGATCCTCGACGCTACCGGCCTGAACTGCCCGGAGCCGGTGATGATGCTGCACAAGCACGTGCGCGAGCTGAGCGCAGGCGGCGTGCTCAAGGTGATCGCCACCGACCCCTCGACCCGCCGCGACATCCCCAAGTTCTGCATCTTCCTTGGCCACGAGCTGCTCGGCCAGCAGGAAGAGGCCGGCACCTACCTGTACTGGATCCGCAAGAAGGCCGACTGAGCCGCCGGCGATCGCGCTACACTGCGCTCCCCAGACAGGAGAGCGCCATGCTGATAGTTGCCGACGAGAATATCCCGCTGCTCGATGCCTTCTTCGCCGGGTTCGGTGAAGTGCGCCGCTACCCCGGCCGGGCCATCGACGCCGCCTGCGTGAAGGACGCCGACGTGCTGCTGGTGCGTTCGGTGACCCGCGTGGACCGGCAGCTGCTGCAAGGCAGCCGGGTGCGTTTTGTCGGCACCTGCACCATCGGCACCGACCACCTCGACCTCGACTACTTTGCCCAGGCGCGCATCCAGTGGAGCAGCGCCCCCGGCTGCAATGCCCGTGGCGTGGTCGACTACGTGCTGGGCAGCCTGCTGACCCTGGCTGAACTTGAAGGCGCCGACCTGAGCCGCAAGGTGTATGGCGTGGTCGGTGCCGGCGAGGTGGGCGGGCGCCTGGTGCGGGTGCTGCACGGTCTGGGCTGGAAGGTGCTGGTATGCGATCCGGTGCGCCAGGCGGCCGAAGGCGGCGATTTCGTCAGCCTCGACACGCTGCTTGAGCAATGCGACGTGATCAGCCTGCACACCCCGCTGCAGCGCGGTGGTGAACACCCCACCTGGCATCTGCTCGATGCCCAGCGCCTGGCGCGCCTGCGCAGTGGGGCATGGCTGGTCAACGCCAGCCGTGGCCCGGTGGTGGACAACGCCGCGCTGCGCGCGCTGTTGCTGGCCCGTGACGATGTACACGCGGTGCTGGATGTGTGGGAGGGCGAGCCGCAGGTGGACCTGCACCTGGCCGACCTGTGCACCCTGGCTACCCCGCATATCGCCGGCTACAGCCTGGATGGCAAGCAGCGCGGTACCGCGCAGATCTATCAGGCGCTGTGCCGGGTGCTGGGCCGGCCGGCCACCGTGCAACTGGCCGACCTGCTGCCGGCCCCGGCGCTGGCGCAGATCGAACTGCACGCCGAGGCCGACCCAGCCTGGGCGCTGGCCACCCTGTGTCGGGCGGTGTACGACCCGCGCCGTGACGATGCCGATTTTCGCCGCAGCTTGAGCGATGACCCGACCGAGCAACGTGCGGCGTTCGACCAGTTGCGCAAGCATTACCCGGTACGCCGTGAAATCGAAGGGCTTGCCGTGCGCCTGCGCGGCGAAGCGCCGCAGCTGGCGCAGGTGGTGAGTGCCCTGGGGGCGGTATTGGCCTGAGCACACAGCCGTCAGGCGCTGTACCTGTAGGAGCCGGCTTGCCGGCGATAGGGCCAGGCCTGCAAACGAGCTAGCCGGCCACTTTTGCGCTGGGGCAGCGGGCCTCATCGCCGGCAAGCCGGCTCTCATAGAACAAACTACAACTCATTGATTTAGCAGGGGGCTGTGGGAGCGGGCTTGCCCGCGAACACCGGCGAAGCCGGTGCCAGACACCGCGTCGCCTGCTTCGCGGTGGTCCGGCACTCCGGCAAGCCCGCTCCCACACGTACCGCGGCGGGCTCGTGCCCAGTTCTCTGCGCGACAGCGCAGCCCGAAGGGCTGGGTGATCTCCTACAGGGTTAGCCTGATGTCCACAAAGCCCATACAGGGTTAGCCTGATACCCACAAAACCCGGGCAAATAAAAACCCGGCGCAAGCGCCGGGTCGCAAGGCATTCTGTGTTCAGCCCTTCTGGACTTTCTTCACCCGGCTCGCTTCGAGCTCTTTGCAGGCTTTCTGGATCATCTGCTCGGTGATCGGCACTTCGCGCCCCTGGGCGTCGATGATCGAACCGCACACCTGGGGTTGCGGGCGCTGGGTGGTGTCGTTGCTGTGTTGCAAGCTCATGTCCTGTCTCCTCATCAGGTTCAAGCTCAAGGGTACTGCGGCGCCATGACTGGCCTGTGACAGCTCCCTGGCGGGCCGTGGCCAATACAGTCCACCAGAAAGCGCGGCAAAGCTCCAGCGGCCCATTAGAACGAATGAGCATAGGTGCCAGCGCTGGCGCGGCAGTCCCTTGATGCGACGTTCACCGTTGTGCGCAGGTTCCGCCAGGGGCGACCAGTGGTAGGCTGGGTGCCCGTTCCCCGTCAGATGCCCGCCACCATGCCCGACCCGGTTTCCCCTCGCCAACGCCGCGCCCTGCGTCTGAGTTGGCAGTTCATCCGCCCGTATCGTCGCCAGGCCCTGTTGGCCTTGCTGGCGCTGGTGGTGACCGCCGCGATCACGCTGTCCATGGGCCAGGGCATCCGCCTGCTGGTCGACCAGGGTTTCATGACCGGCTCGGTGCACCAGCTCAACCAGACCATTGGCTTGTTCATGTTGCTGGTGCTGGCGCTGGCAGTGGGCACCTTCGCGCGCTTTTACCTGGTGTCGTGGATCGGTGAGCGTTGCGTGGCCGATATACGCCGCGCGGTATTCGACCACCTGTTGGGCTTGCACCCGGGGTTTTTCGAGGATAACCGCAGCTCGGAGATCCAGTCGCGGCTGACCGCCGACACCACGCTGCTGCAGTCGGTGATCGGCTCGTCGCTGTCGATGTTCCTGCGCAATGCGCTGATGGTGATCGGTGGGGTGATCCTGCTGTTTGTAACCAACCCCAAGCTGACCGCCATCGTGGTGCTGGCCCTGCCGCTGGTGCTGGCGCCGATCCTGCTGTTTGGTCGGCGGGCGCGCAGCCTGTCGCGGCAAAGCCAGGACCGGGTAGCCGATGTGGGCAGCTACGTGGCCGAGACCCTGGGCCAGATCAAGACCGTGCAGGCCTACAATCACGAAGCACGCGACCGCCTGTTTTTTGCCGATACCGTGGAGGCTGCGTTCGCCGTGGCGCGGCGGCGCATCACCCAGCGCGCCTGGCTGATCACCCTGGTGATCGTGCTGGTACTGGGGGCGGTGGCGGTAATGCTTTGGGTGGGCGGCACCGATGTGATCGCCGGGCGAATTTCCGGGGGCGAGCTTGCGGCATTCGTGTTCTACAGCCTGATCGTCGGCAGCGCTTTCGGCACCCTCAGCGAGGTGATCGGTGAGCTGCAACGCGCCGCTGGCGCCGCCGAACGCATCGCTGAACTGCTGGCGGCGCAGAGCGATATCCTGGCGCCGGCCACGCCTTCGGCCATGGTCCGTGCCGGTGGCGAGATCGAGCTGCGCGATGTGCGCTTTGCCTACCCGTCGCGGCCTGGGGCGGCGGCCATCGATGGCTTGAGCCTGCTGGTGCAGCCTGGCCAGACGGTGGCCCTGGTGGGGCCCTCAGGGGCCGGCAAGTCGACCCTGTTCGACCTGTTGTTGCGCTTTTACGACCCGCAGTCGGGCAGCATCCTGCTCGATGGCCAGGTGATCAGCGAATTGTCACCGGCAGCGCTGCGTGCGCAGTTCGCCCTGGTGGCCCAGCAGCCGGCGCTGTTTCGCGGCACGGTCGAGGCCAATATCCGCTACGGCCGCCCCGAGGCGAGCCTGGCGGAGGTCGAGGCCGCCGCGCGCAGCGCGCATGCCCATGAGTTCATCGCGCAGTTGCCCCAGGGTTACCAGACGCCGCTGGGCGAGGGTGGGGTAGGGCTGTCCGGTGGCCAGCGCCAGCGCCTGGCGATTGCCCGGGCGTTGTTGGTGGACGCGCCGATCTTGCTGCTGGACGAGGCCACCAGTGCGCTGGATGCGCAAAGCGAGCACCTGATCCAGCAGGCGCTGCCGCAACTGATGGCCGGGCGCACCACCTTGGTGATCGCCCACCGCCTGGCCACGGTGCAGCATGCCGATCGCATCGCGGTGATCGACCAGGGGCGGTTGGTGGCGGTGGGCACGCACCGTCAGCTGATCGAAGAAAGCCCGCTGTACGCGCGGCTGGCGGCGTTGCAGTTCAACAGTGATATCGCCTGAATGGTTTCACCCCTGGTGGCGGCAGCTACGGCGCCGTCGGCAGGGGCAGATTGCCTTCAATCTGTAACAATTCTGTAGCAATTGCCTGAGAGTATCTGCCTCAGCTGTTGCGTATGTGCTCGACCTGGCTGCCTTCGAACGATGGCAGCTTTTTTTTGGCCTGCGAACGAGGACAAGGATGTCTTAGTCGGCGCTGCCTCGGCGCGTCGTTCCCTTAATTCCTTGTTCCGAGACCTGCAATGTTGCGTAAATCCCTCCGCGTGCAAATTCTCACCCTGCTGGGCGGCAGCCTGGCGGCGATGTTGCTGATCGCCCTGGTGTGCTTCCAGTTCCTGTCTTCCAGCGTGCGTGGTTATGCCGAGCTGGTGGATGGGCCGCTGCGCGCTTCGCAGCTGATCGACGAGGCCAACCTGCAGTTCAAGATCCAGGTGCAGGAGTGGAAGAACGTGCTGCTGCGCGGCCGCCAACCGGCCGATTTGGACAAGTACTGGCAGCAGTTCCAGGCCCGTGAACAGCAGGTGCAGCAGTTGCTGGGGCAACTGGCCGACAACAGCAGCCCGGCGATGAAGGCGCCGCTGGAGCAACTGCGCGACAGCCACCGGCAACTGGGTGTGGCCTACGAGCGTGGGCGCCAGGCATTCGTTGCCGCCGGTGGTGACCCGGTGGCGGGGGATGCTGCAGTCAAGGGTGTGGACCGCGCTGCCAGCGAGCAGATGAGCGCACTGGTGGAGCAGTTGCGTGCCGATGCCCGTGGCCGCGCCGCAGACATCAGCGCCAACGCCGAGCGCACGGTGTGGCTGGGTGTGCTGGTGATGCTGGGGTCTGCCTTGCTGGTGGGGCTGTTCAGCCTATGGCTGGTGAACCGCAGCCTGGTGGAGCCTATCCGTCAGTTGATCGACTATGTGGCCCAGCTCAGCCAGGGGCGTTTCGCTGCGCGTGTCGACAGCCGCCGCGAGGACGAACTGGGGCGCCTGGCGTTGGCCGCCAACACCTTGCGCGACTTTTTGGCTGACACCGTCGGCCGGCTCAAGGACAACGCAGAGGAGCTGGAAAACGCCAGCGGCCAGCTGCGCAGCATCGCCGGCGATATGGCCAACGGTACCCACGACCAGTTCCAGCGTACCGACCAGGTGGCCACGGCCATGCACGAGATGTCGGCCACCGCACAAGAGGTCGCACGCCATGCTGCCGAGGCGGCGCGGGCAGCGGATGACGCCGACCACAGCGCCCAGGCCGGCGAGCAGGTGATGCAGCAGACCATCGACATCATCGGTGTGGTCAACCGCGAAATTGCCGGCACTGCAGCGGTGATTCGCCACCTGGAGAGCGACAGCACGCGGATCGGCAAAGTGCTGGAAGTGATCCGCGGCATTGCCGAGCAAACCAACCTGCTGGCACTGAACGCGGCCATCGAGGCGGCGCGGGCCGGCGAGGCCGGGCGTGGCTTTGCGGTGGTGGCTGACGAGGTGCGCAGCCTGGCCCAGCGCACGGCGGCGTCGATTGCCGAGATTCACCAGATCATCGAGGCGGTGCAGTCGGGGGCGGTGGAGGCGGTCAAGGCCATCGAGAGTGGCCAGCAGCGCAGCGAGGAGGGGGCCGAGCAGGTGCAGCAGGCGGGGCAGATGCTGCAGCGCATCACCACCGCTGTGGAGGCGATTCGCGACATGAACCGGCAAATTGCCACAGCGGCGGAAGAGCAGACCAGTGTGGCTGAGGACATTTCGCGGAACCTGATCGAGATTACCCGGATTGCCACGGCCAACCAGCAGGCGGTGCAGCATACCGAGCAGGCGGGGCAGCGGTTGCATGGGTTGTCGGGGCAGTTGGGGGAAGTGACGGCTCGGTTGAGTGCTTGAATGTCTGTTAGTTGGTTAGTTGGTTTTGAAAGATATATGCGCATTCATTATTTGTATTGACGCTGATTCACCTTTCCGCCCTTACGGCGGCTCACTTTTTGAAGCATCAAAAAGTAAGCAAAAAATGCTCGCTCCATTCATCCGGCCCCTGCGCTGCGCTCCGGGGTTCCCTCACTCCGGGCTTGCTCCGGGGGTACGCGCCGACGGGCCGTCCCTGGCCCGAT
>NZ_JBJDNC010000068.1:0-24625 GCF_044900265.1 Pseudomonas sp. NPDC089406
GCGTACCTCCGGAGCAAGCCCGGAGCGAGGGAACCCCCGAAGCGCAGCGTAGGGGGCCGGATGATGGGAGCAGGCGGCTTTGGTTACTTTGGCCGCCCAAAGTAACCCGCCGTAAGGGCGGAAAGGTGACGAAAAGCGCTTATCGTCAATGAATGCGCATACATCTCCCAAAGCAACCACCCTAAAGCCCCGAACCCGAACCCGAACCCGAACCCGAACCCGAACCCGAACCCGAACCCGAACCCGAACCCTACCCCCCAACCCCCTTCCGATAAGCCCCCGGCTGCACCCCCACCGCCTTGGCAAACGCCCGGGTAAACGCCGCCACCGACTGATACCCCACCTGCACCGCCACCTGCTCCACGGTACTCCCAGCCCTGAGCAACTGACACCCATGGCGCATACGCAACGCCAGCAGCACCTGCCCCGGCGATTCCCCGGCCAATTCACTGAAGCGCTTGAAGAACGCCGACCGCGAAAGCCCCGCGCAAGCCGCCATGCTCTGCAGCGTCCAGGCCTGCCCCGGCGCTTTGATCAACTGCTCCAGCAGCCCGGCGAAGGCCGGCTGGCGGGCGAGGGCGATCAGCCCGCCGAGGGACTGCCCACCGTGCACCTGCTGGCGCAGCACATACAGGAATAACAAATGCGTCAGCCGCTCAAGCAAGGTTTGCGAAGGCTCCGGCAGCCGTCGGCATTCCTCCAGAATCAAGCCGAACAACGCCTGGGCGGCGTTGCCCGCCGGGTCTTCGGCGCGTAGCACGATCCAGTCGGCCAAACCCTCGACGATCAGCGACGAAAGCCCCGAGCGGAAGTCGAAGAAGCCACACACCAGCCCCACACCGTCGTCGGCCTCAAGCTCCAGCGGCGCCATGGCCCGACGCGGCTGGGCGCAGGCATCTTGGGCGTCACCGGCGCCAGACAACCGGTAGCCCAGGTCACGCAACAGAAACACCGCATCGCCACTCTCCAGCCTGACAGGCTCGGCGTGGCCATCGACATGCAGCCAGCAGTGCCCCTGCACCACCAGGTGAAAGCTGGCGCGGCCCATGCCCTGGGTGCTGGCATGCCAGCCACCGCAGTAACGGCCCACGTGGAACAGGCTGGCGTCGAGCTCCAGGCCTTCTAATAACCAATCGACGAGATGGCTGGATGAAATCATCTAATGCAAGGACTCAGGAGCAAGGAAAGGCGACTGATGAATATGGATGCTACTTCTTATAACCAACAGACTGTAGCGACCTACATCAAAGGAGACCGCTCCATGTCCGCGCGCATTACTCTACACAGCCTGCAGACCGCTCCGGAAGCCGCACGTCCGTTCCTCGAGAACGCCCAGAAGAATTCGGGCTTCATCCCCAACCTGCTTGGCATCCTCGCCAACGCCCCGGCGGCGCTGGAAACCTACGTCACCGTCTCGGCGCTGAACGGCAAGTCCGAACTGACCCTGGCCGAGCGTGAAGTGGTGCAGTTGATTGCCGCCACCCAGCACGGCTGCGATTTTTGCGTGGCCGGCCACACCGCTGTGGCGCTGAACAAGGCCAAGTTGCCGCAAGAGGTGGTCGACGCCCTGCGTGCCCGGGGCGAGCTGCCCGACGCCCGCTACGAAACCCTGGCCGCCTTCGCCCGTGAAGTCATCGCCACCCGCGGCAACGTCAGCGATGCCACTTACCAGGCGTTTCGCGAGGCCGGTTTCAGCGAGGGCAACGCCCTGGAAGTGATTCTTGGCGTGAGTCTCGCAACCCTGTGCAACTTTGCTAATGTGTTCGCCCAGACGCCGCTCAATGACGAGCTCGGCAAGTACCGTTGGCAGCCCTCGGCGTAAACCGCCCGATGCCGGCGGGTCCGGCGTTTCAAAGGAGTAGGGACATGCTTGATACCGCATTTCGTCAATGGCTGGATGCCAACGCCGAGGCCATTGACCAGGGCCAGTGCGACCCGCACCGGGTGCTGGCACATATCGCCGAATCGCAGTTGTTGCGCATCGGCGTAACCGCCGAACTGGGCGGCTCGGGGGGCGAGGTCAGCGACGCGGTCGAGGCCATTGCCGCTATCGCCAGCCGTTCGCTGGCTGCCGCGTTCGTTTGCTGGGGCCAGCGCGCCTTCATCGAATACCTGCTGCAAAGCCCTAATCAGGCGCTGCGCGAGCGGCTGATCCCGAGCCTGCTCAAAGGTGAACTGGCCGGCGCCACGGGGCTGTCCAACGCCATGAAGTTCCTGTCCGGCATCGAGGCGCTGCAAGTGCGTGGCCGCCCGGGCGATGCCGGCTGGACCCTCGAAGGCCGCCTGCACTGGGTGACCAACCTGCGTAAAAGCGGCTTCGTGGTGGCTGCGGCCATCGAGGATGATGCCGGCGGCGCGCCGTTCGTGCTCGCCATCCCGTCCGATGCCCAGGGGCTTGAACGTTCCGACGACCTGCAACTGATGGGCCTGCAGTCGAGCAACACTGCTGCGTTGGCCTTCCACCAGGTGGAGCTGGCCCGGGACTGGCTGCTGCACGAAAACGCCCGCGAGTTCCTGCCCAAGGTGCGCCCGGCGTTCCTCGCCCTGCAGTGCGGCCTGGCCATCGGCCTTGCCCGTCGCGCCCTGGACGAAGTGCAGGAGCACCTGAACGGCCGCGCCTCGTTCCTTGAAGAGGCCCGCCAGGTACTGGCCGAGCGCCTGGAAAACACCGTCGGCGAACTCAAGCAGGGCCTGCGCGACGGCCGTTTCCTGGAGCAGCCGGCAGCGCTGTTCAAGCTGCGCATCACCCTGGCTGAAAGCGCCGCCGACGCCGTGCAGCTGGAGCTGCAGGCCAGTGGCGGCAAGGCCTACCTCACAGCCTACGGCGAAGGCTTCGCCCGCCGCTGGCGCGAGTCGGCATTCGTGCCCATCGTCACCCCGAGCCTGGTGCAACTGCGCGCCGAACTGCAACGCCAGGCGTCTGCGGCATGACCGAAGTGCTGCTCGAAGCCTGCGATATCAGCCTGGGCTACCCCCGCGAGGGCGGCTGGCAGGCCGTGCTGGAACAGTTCGACCTGGCCCTGGCACCGGGCGAGGTGGTGACCATTCTGGGCCCCAGCGGCGTGGGCAAGTCGAGCCTGCTGCGGGTGCTGGCCGGCCTGCAGCAGCCCCGCAGCGGTTCGGTGGTGTTGCACGGCGAGCCGTTGCAGGGCCCACACCCGCGCCTTGCGGTGGCGTTTCAGGACCCAAGCCTTTTGCCCTGGCTCAGCCTTGAAAAGAACGTCGCTTTTGGCCTGGACTTCGCCCGCCAGCCCAAGCTTGCCGCCAGCGAGCGGCGCGCGCGTATCGACCACGCCATCGCCGCCGTGGGTTTGGCCCACGCCCGCAACCAGTACCCGGCGCAGCTGTCCGGCGGCATGGCCCAGCGCACCGCGCTGGCCCGCTGCCTGGCGCGCCAGCCCGAAGTGCTGCTGCTGGACGAGCCGTTTGGCGCGCTGGACGAGGTGACCCGCGCCGACATGCAGCAGCTGCTGCTGCAATTGATCGCCACCCACAACACCGCTGCGGTGCTGATCACCCACGACATCGACGAAGCCCTGCTGCTGTCCGATCGCGTGCTGCTACTGGGCAACCACCCGGCGCGCACCCTTGGCCAGTGGCACATCGACCTGCCGCAGCCGCGTGCGCAGCGGGTCGAGGAGCTGGGCGCGCTGCGTATCGAAATCCTCAAGACCCTACGGCGGGCAAGCCGCACCGAACCCACCCCAACCCCCTTGCCCTCGGAGGCTGTCCATGTGCATGGATGACTGCTGTTCTTCGACGTCCCGTCGCGATTTTCTGAAACTGAGCGCCATGCTCACTGCCGCCGGCGCGGTACCGCTGCTGTCGAGCCTGCAGGCGCGCGCCGCCGCCGAGCCGGATGCGCCGGTGCGCATCGGCTACCTGCCGATCACCGACGCCACGCCGCTGCTGGTGGCCCACAACAACGGCCTGTTCGAGGCCGAGGGCATCAAGGCCGAGCGCCCGGTGCTGCTGCGCAGCTGGGCCCAGGTGATCGAGGCGTTCATTTCCGGGCAGGTCAACGTGATCCACCTGCTGTCGCCGATGACCGTGTGGGCGCGCTATGGAAGCAAGGTGCCGGCCAAGGTGGTGGCGTGGAACCATGTCGGCGGCTCGGGCCTGACCGTGGCCCCGGACATCACCGACATGCAGCAGCTTGGCGGCAAGACCGTGGCCATTCCGTTCTGGTACTCGATCCACAACGTGGTGCTGCAGCAGATGCTCAACGACAACGGCCTCAAGCCCGTGTCCAAGCCTGCCAACGCGCAACTGGCGGCCAACGAGGTCAACCTGCTGGTGCTGGCGCCGTCGGACATGCCGCCGGCCCTGGCCAGCAAGCGCATTGCCGGCTACATCGTCGCCGAGCCGTTCAACGCCCTGGCCGAGAACCTCAAGGTTGGCCGCATACAGCGCTTCACCGGCGATGTATGGCGCAACCATGCCTGCTGCGTGGTGTTCATGCACGAGCACGACCTGAACAACCGCCCGGAGTGGTCGCAAAAGGTGGTCAACGCCATCGTCAAGGCCCAGCAATGGACCCGCGAGCACCGCGCCGAGGCGGCCGCCTTGCTGTCCAAGGCCGGCCCCAACAAGTACACCCCGCATGAGCCGGCGGTGCTCACCAAGGTGCTGGCGCCCGCTGCCGAAGACCGTGCCGGCTACATCGCCAGTGGCGCCATCCAGCACCAGCAGTGGGATGAAAAGCGCATCGACTTCCAGCCTTACCCGTTCCCCAGCTACACCGAGGAGCTGGTCAAGCGCCTGAAGAACACCTTGATCGAGGGCGAAAGCGGCTTCCTCGCCAGCCTCGACCCGGCGCACGCGGCGCGTGACCTGGTGGACGACCGCTTCGTGCGCAACGCCATCGCCGCAGTGGGCGGGCCGGCGACCTTCGGCATTGCCGAAAACTTCCAGCGCAGCGAGGAGTTCGCGGTCTGATGCGTGGGCACATCGTGCATGGCGCCCTGGGCCTGGCGGGCCTGGCGGCGCTGTTGTTGCTGTGGTGGGCCGGGGTGCAACTGTTCGGCGCCGCCGATGGCCTGTCGGCGCGCTTCTCGCCCCAGGCGACGTTGCACAGCCTGGTGGAGTTGTTGGGCCAGGGCGAGGTGTACGGGCATATCTGGGTGAGCCTCAAGCGCATCCTCATCGGCCTGTTGCTGGCGTTGTTGATCGGTGTGCCGCTGGGCCTGCTGGTGGGCAGCTACCGGCACCTGGAGGCAGCAACCACACCGGCGTTCCAGTTCTTGCGGATGATCTCGCCGCTGTCGTGGATGCCGGTGGTGGTGATGCTGATGGGGGTCGGCGATCAGCCGATCTACTTCTTGCTGGCCTTCGCCGCGCTGTGGCCGATCTTGCTCAACACCGCTGCCGGGGTGCGCCAGCTCGACCCGCGCTGGCTGCAACTGAGCCGCAGCCTCAGCGCCACCCGCTGGGAGACGCTGTGCAAGGTGATTGTGCCTGGGGTGATCGGCCATGTGCTGACCGGCGTGCGCCTGGCCATCGGTATTTTGTGGATCGTGCTGGTGCCGTGCGAGATGCTCGGGGTGAGTGCGGGGCTGGGGTATTTCATCCTCGATACCCGTGACCGGCTGGCGTACTCCGAACTGATGGCCATGGTGCTGCTGATTGGGGTGCTGGGCTTCATGCTCGATGCGCTGGCCCGTGGTTTGCACCGGCGTTGGGTGCATGGTTGAGATTGCCGTGGGAGCAACTGTCTTGTGCTGCCTGAACCGGCCTCATCGCCGGCAAGCCGGCTCCCACGCTGTATTCCCTAGGCGATTGCGCAGCCCGCAGGGCTGGGTAATCGCCTGCAGGCAGCACAGCGGCCTGTGATTATTCCTCTTTAGCCGTTTGTACGTCGTTCGACGCCGACCACACCCGGTAGCGCACCTGCACGCCCTGCGGCACGTACAGCACCACCGGCAGCTTGCTGTTGTAGCGCAGCATGAAGCCTTCACCCACTACCGGCACGAAGGCGTCGGTCTTGTTGCCGTCGGGGCAGGCCATCAGGGTGCTGGCGGGGCCGCCGACTTTTTCCAGGCGGTAGTAGCTGTAGCCCCAGCCTTGCAAGGTGTGTTCTTCGAGGTTGCCGGCCAGGCGCTGGCGGTTGCAGTCCACCTGCAGGGTCTTGCCGGCAAGGATCTCCAGCTTGAACGCCGACTCGTCAGCCTGGGCCGGCAGGTGGATGACCTGGCGGCTGAAGCCTTTTTCGGCGTCGGGGTAGGGGGCGACGTCCTTCAGGCTGGCCGCCAGTGCCGGGGTGGCGGCGGCCAGGGTGAGGGAGAGCATCGCGGTGATACGGGCTTGGCGCATAAGGCCTCCTTGCGGATGATCGAATGCGAGGCGGCGCCAGGCCCGGCTCCCCCGTCACTGGGCGAGCCAGCCGCCATCGACGTTCCAGGCGGCGCCGCGGACCTGGCTGCCAGCCTCGCTGCACAGGAACAATACCAGCTCACCCAGGTGTTCGGGGGTGACGAAGGCCAACGAAGGCTGCTTTTCGGCCAGCAGGTCGTGTTGCGCCTGGCGGGCATCCCCGCCCTGGGCTGCGCGGTCATCGATCTGCTTTTGCACCAGCGGGGTCAGTACCCAGCCGGGGCAGATGGCGTTGCAGGTGATATTGCTGGTGGCGGTTTCCAGGCCGATCACCTTGGTCAGGCCTACCACGCCGTGCTTGGCAGCCACGTAGGCGGCCTTGCCGGTGGAGCCGACCAGCCCATGCACCGAGGCGATGTTGACGATGCGCCCCCAGCCGCGTTCGCGCATGCCCGGCAATACCAGGCGGCTGGCGTGGAAGACCGCCGACAGGTTGAGGGCGATGATCTTGTCCCAGGCCTCTGTCGGGAACTGCTCCACTGGCGCCACGTGCTGGATGCCGGCGTTGTTGACGAGGATGTCGACGCGGCCGAAGGCGCGTTCGGCGGCGGCGAACATCTGTTCGATCTGGGCCACGTCGGACAGGTCGGCGGGGTGGTGGACTACCTGCACGCCATGCTGTTTGATCGCGGCAATTGCAGGCGCGGGGTCGCCGAAACCATTGAGCAGAATGTTCGCCCCGGCCTTGGCCAGTACCTGGGCGATGCCTAAGCCGATACCGCTGGTGGAGCCTGTGACCAGTGCAGTCTTGCCTGTGAGTGTCATGCGGTTCTCCTTGGTTTTGTTCGGGCGCATGCCCTTCGTAGCCTGTGCCGGCCCTATCGCCGGCAAGCCGGCTCCTACAGGTACAGCGTACGACGTGAATGCCGCGCGGTCCTGTGGGAGCAACTGTCTTGCTCAATGTCTAAAAGCTGGCGCGATCCCTGTGGGAGCGGGCTTGCCCGCGAACACCGGCAAGGCCGGTGCCATCCACAGCCTGTGTTGGCCCTATCGCCGCGGGTCAAACGCCTCGCGCAGCGCTTCGCCGATGAACACCAGCAGCGACAGGATCAACGCCAGGGCAAAGAATGCAGTAAAGCCCAGCCACGGCGCCTCCAGGTGCTGCTTGCCCTGGGTCACCAGTTCGCCCAGCGAGGCGCTGCCCGCCGGCATGCCGAAACCGAGAAAGTCCAGGGCCGTCAGGGTGGTGATGGCGCCGGTGAGCATGAAGGGCACGAAGGTCAGCGTGGCATTCATGGCGTTGGGCAGAATATGCCGCAGCATCACCTGCGCATCCGAAAGCCCCATCGCACGGGCGGCCTTGACGTATTCCAGGTTGCGCCCGCGCAAGAACTCGGCGCGCACCACATCCACCAGGGTCAACCACGAGAACAGCGCCATGATCCCCAACAGCCACCAGAACCCCGGCTCGACGAAGCCGGACAGGATGATCAACAGGTACAGCACCGGCAGCCCCGACCACACCTCCAGCAAGCGCTGGCCGAGCAGGTCGACCCAGCCGCCGTGGTAGCCCTGCAGGGCACCGGCAGCCAGGCCGATGAGCACACTGAGCGCAGTCAGGGCAAAGGCGAACAGCAACGAGGTGCGGGTGCCGTACAGCACCCGCGCCAGCACGTCGCGGCCCTGATCGTCAGTGCCCAGCCAGTTGCTCGCGCTCGGCGGGCTGGGGGTGGGTACCTGCAAGTCGTAGTTGGGGGTGTCGGCGCTGAACGGGATGGGCGCGAACAGCATCCAGCCGCCCTGGCCCTCGATCAGCTGGCGCACGTACTGGCTGCGGTAGTCGGGTTGAAACGGCAACTGCCCGCCAAACTGCTGCTCGGTGTAGCGCTTGAGCGCCGGGGTGTACAGCTGGCCCTGGTGCGACAGCAGCAGCGGCTTGTCGTTGGCCACCAGCTCCGCGCCCAGGCTCAGCAGCAGCAACGCCGCGAACAGCCACAGCGAGACCCAGCCGCGGCGGTTGTCGCGAAAGCGCTGCAGGCGCCGGCGGGCAATGGGCGAGAGCATCAGTGCGCCCTCGTGTCGAAGTCGATGCGCGGGTCCAGCGCGGTGTAGCACAAGTCGCCCACCAGGCGGATCAACAACCCGGCCAGGGTGAAGATGAACAGCGTGCCGAATACCACCGGGTAGTCCCGTGAGACCGCCGCCTCGTAGCTCATGCGCCCCAGGCCATCGAGCGAGAAGATCACCTCGATCAGCAGGGAGCCGGCGAAGAACACCGTGATCAGCGCCTGGGGCAGCCCGGCCACCACCAGCAGCATGGCGTTGCGCAGCACATGCCCGTACAGCACCCGGCGTTCGCTCAGGCCCTTGGCCCGGGCGGTGACCACGTACTGGCGGGTGATCTCGTCGAGGAAGGCGTTCTTGGTCAGCAGGGTCAAGGTGGCGAAGCCGCCGATCACCAGGGCGCCAACCGGCAGCACCAGGTGCCAGAAGTAGTCCGCGACTTTACCCAGCAGGCTGAGCTGGTCGAAGTCGTCCGACACCAGGCCGCGCACCGGGAACCAGTTCAGCGAGGTGCCGCCGGCGAACAGCACGATCAGCAACAGGGCGAACAGGAACGAGGGCAGGGCATAGCCGACCACGATCAGCGCGCTGCTCCAGGCATCGAAGCGGCTGCCGTGGCGCACTGCCTTGCGGATGCCCAGCGGGATCGACACCAGGTAGGTGATCAGCGTGGCCCAGAAACCCAGCGACAGGGTGACCGGCAGCTTGTCGAGAATCAGGTCGGTGACCTTGGCGCCACGGAAGAAACTGTTGCCGAAGTCCAGCCGCGCATATTGCCCGAGCATCAGCCACAGGCGCTCGGGGGCGGACTTGTCGAAGCCGTACTGGCGCTTGATTTCGTCGATCAGCTTGGGGTCCAGGCCGCGGGTGGCACGGGACTCGCCGTGCACCACCTCGGCCCGCGCGCCCGGGGCGCCGCCACCGATACCTTGCAGGCGCGCCACCGCCTGCTCCACCGGCCCGCCGGGGGCGGCCTGGACGATGGCGAAGTTGACCAGCAGGATCGCCAGCAGGGTAGGGATGATCAGCAGCAGGCGCCGCAAGATGTAGCCGGTCATGGCGCGCGGCCCTTGAGTGCGTCCATCTGCTGGTTGCTCAACGCCGTCGGGCTGACCTCCCACCAGGTGTCCAGGCCTTCGTCATAGGCCGCCTGCACCTTGGGCAGGCCGAAGCGGTTCCACCACACCGTGGAGCTGCCCGGCGGGTAGTAGTTGGGGATCCAGTAGTAGTTCCACTGCAGTACCCGGTCCAGGGCATGGGCGTGGCGCAGCATGTCGGCCTGGGTGGCGGCGCGGACCAGGCCGTCGAGCAGCCGGTCCACCGCCGGGTCCTGCAGCACCATGAGGTTGTTCGACCCGGGGTCGTGGGCGGCGGCCGAGCCAAAATAGTTGTACTGCTCGCTGCCCGGCGACAGGGTGACGCTATAGCCGGTGACGATCATGTCGTAGTCGCGGGCCATCACCCGGTTGATGTACTGGGCCGGGTCGACGTTGCGGATGTTCAGCTCCACGCCGATCTGCGCCAGGTTGCGCTTCCACGGCAGCAGCAGGCGCTCAAGGCCAGCCTGGCCGTTGAGGAAGGTGAAGCTCAGTGGCTCGCCATCGGCGTTCACCAGGCGGTCGCCCTCGGGGTGCCAGCCGGCGGCCTGCAGCAACTCCAGGGCCTGCAACTGCTGTTTGCGGATGATCCCGGAGCCATCGGTGACCGGCGCGCTGAACACCTGGTCGAAGACCTCGTCAGGCACCTGGCCGCGCAGCGGCTCGAGCAGCTTGAGTTCCTCGGCGTCGGGCAGCGCGCGGGCGGCCAGCGGGGTGTTGGAGAACAGGCTCTGCTGGCGGATGTACAGATTGCGCATCATCTGCCGGTTGCTCCACTCGAAGTCCCACAGCAGGCCCAGCGCCTGGCGTACCCGGCGGTCCTTGAACTGCGGTTTGTCGAGGTTGAATACAAAGCCCTGGGCCACTTGCGGTTTGGCCGGGCCCAGGTGCGCGCGCTGCAGGCGCCCGTCGTCCAGTTGCGCGCCGTTGTAGCCCAGGGTGTAGGCGGTGGCGGAGTACTCGCGGTTGTAATCGTAACCACCGCCCTTGAGCACCTGGCGCGCCACCTCGGTGTCGCCGAAGTATTCGATGCGCACGCGCTGGAAGTTGTAGCGCCCGCGATTCACTGGCAGGTCGCGGGCCCACCACTGCGGGTCACGCTCGAAGGTGATGCTGCGCCCGTTATCGATGCGGCTGATGCGGTACGGGCCACTGCCCACCGGCTTGTCGAAGCCGGCGCCGTTGGCGAAGTCGCGCTGCTGCCAGTCGTGCTCGGGCAGCACCGGCAGGGTGGCCAGGTCCAGGGGCAGGGTGCGCCCGTGGGGCTTGCGAAAATCGAAGCGCACCCGGCGCGGGCCTTCGACGGTGACGCCGCTGACATCGGCGAACAGGGTGCGGTACTTGAGGCTGCCCTTGCTCATCAGCAGCTCGAAGGTAAAGCGCACGTCTTCTGCGCGCACCGGCTTGCCGTCGGCGAAGGTGGCGCGCGGGTCGATGTCGAAACGCAGCCAGGCGTCGTCGGGGCCGCGCTCCAGGCTGCGGGCAATCAGACCATAAACCGTGTAGGGCTCGTCGAACGAGCGCACCGCCAGCGGGGCATACAGCAGGCCGTCGACTTCGCTGACGCCGGTGCCTTTGTCGATGTAGGGCAGGATATGGTCGAACTGGCCAATGTCGTTGGCCGAGCGGCGCAGGCTGCCGCCCTTGGGGGCGTCGGGGTTGACGTAGTCGAAGTGCTGGAAGCGTTCGCCGTAGCGCGGGGCTTCGCCGTAGACGGTGAGGGCGTGGCTGGGGGCGGCATGGGCGTTGGGCGCCATGCACAGCAATGCGATGGCATACAAAAACTGTGGGAGCGGGCTTGCCCGCGAAAGCGTCCGTTCAGGCGACAGTGTTGCCGGTACGGACGCATTCGCGGGCAAGCCCGCTCCCACAGGGGTGTTCATCGGCTGCGATGACTTAGTCCTGACGGCTGGTCACTTCCAGCAGGTGGTAGCCGAACTGGGTTTTCACCGGGCCTTGCACGGTGTTGACCGGGGCGCTGAATACCACGGTGTCGAATTCCTTGACCATCTGGCCCGGGCCGAACGAGCCCAGGTCACCGCCCTGGCGGCTGGACGGGCAGGTGGAGTTGGCCTTGGCCACTTCGGCGAAGTCGGCACCGGCTTCGATCTGAGCCTTGAGTTCGTTGCACTTGTCTTCGCTGCTGACGAGGATGTGGCGGGCGGTGGCACGGGCCATGGGAACTACTCCTTGGAGGGTAAAAAAACGCAAGCCTAGCGCACTTGTCCGGGGCATGTCTCGCAAGGCTTGCGCATTGTTTCTACAAGCGTGCGGCCGCCTCGCGCAGCATGGCCTCGGTCGACTCCCAACCCAGGCAGCCATCGGTGATCGACACGCCGTACTTCAGCGCGCCCTTGCCCAGTGCCTGGCAGCCCTCGAACAGGTGCCCCTCGATCATTACCCCCACCAGCGAGCGGTCGCCGGCCAGGCGCTGCTGCAGCACGTCCTCGAACACCGCCGGCTGGCGCGCCGGGTCCTTGCCGCTGTTGGCGTGGCTGCAATCGACCATGATCCGCGCCGCCAACCCCGCCTTGGCCAGCCCCAGGCGCGCCTGCGCCACGCTGTGGGCGTCGTAGTTCGGGCCCTTGTGGCCGCCGCGCAGCACCAGGTGAGTGTCCGGGTTGCCCAGGCTCTCGATGATCGCCGGGTAGCCCTGGGCGTCCATGCCGAAGTGGCGGTGCGGGTGGGCGGCGCTGCGCATGGCGTCGCAGGCGATGCCGATGCCGCCGTCGGTGCCGTTCTTGAAGCCCACCGGCAGCTCCAGGCCGCTGACCATTTCGCGGTGGATCTGCGACTCGGTGGTGCGCGCGCCAATGGCTGCCCAGCCCAGCAGGTCATCGAAGTAGCCGGCAGCCACGGGCTGCAACAGTTCGGTGGCAACCGGCAGGCCGCGCTCGATCATGCTCAGCATCAGCCCGCGGGACAGGGCGATGCCGGAATGCATGTCGTCGCTGCCATCCAGGTGCGGGTCGTAGGCCAGACCTTTCCAGCCGACCGTGGTGCGGGGTTTTTCCACGTAGGCGCGCATCACCAGCAGCAGCTTGTCGCTGACATCACGGCTGAGGGCGGCCAGGCGGTCGGCGTATTCCAGGGCCGAGCGCGGGTCGTGGATCGAGCACGGGCCGACCACCACCAGCAGGCGTTCGTCGCGGCCTTCGAGGATGGCGCGGATGGCCTGGCGCTGGGCGTGGACTTGCTGGGCGAGTTCAGTGGGCAGCGGCATCTGCTGCTTGAGCAGGTGCGGGCTGGGCAGGCGCTTGCTGACGGTGGCGTTGGCAGCTTGCGCTTGGGTCAGGGCGAGGTTCGAGGCTTGCATGGCGTGTTTTCCCTGGGCGGACGGCGGGTAGTGGCCCGCGTGGTCGGCCCTATCGAGGTGTTCGACAGGTCGTCAAATTAGGTTGTTGTGCGGCATTGCCACCGAAAATCGACCGAACGGAGGCGGCAGGCTGGCCCGAACGGGATTGGCTAAATCGCCAGGCATAGGTGCTTGGGTAGGCGTAAGTGGCGTAGTTCATGAATCTGTCCTCAAGATGAAGCGTTGAAAGTGATGGCCCGGAAAAACAAAACCCCCGGTCGGGGAGCCGACCGGGGGTTTGAGTATTCTCGTGTTCGGCGGCCCCTCGAAAGTGGGCGCCGGGTGGGTTATCGGCGCCTGTCAGCTAAACCAATAACCAAAATAAAAGGGTGCAACGGCGTTACGACCGGCAACGGCCAGCACGCGGTGCGCGGGGCGACCGGTGTGGTTGGCGGGGTTGCAGGTGTGTTTCGGCATGTTGCTCTCCAGTGAATGAGCCCGAGCTTACTGCACCTTTGCACAAGCGTTCAATGGGTTTTGGCTATTGCGTTGATTTGCTCTTGTGGGAGCGGGCTTGCCCCGCGACAGGGCCGTTGGGCAGTTGGGCCTTTGAAACTTCACGCTTTTTTCACAGGGCACTGGTATCATCGCGCCACTCTTTGGGGAGTAGCCTGCCTTCACACCCCGTGAAGGTGCTCTGGTCAACACATTTGGCAACCTGCCATGGCCAGCGCGTCCACCCGGATTGGCGAGACCAACGACCTTCCTGTACCCGTGCCGGGCGTGCAGGTGGCTGTCGTTGACTCGTTGCCCGGCTGGAGTCCGAACCGTTGAATCCCATCTCTCTTGTCTTCCTTGCTTTCGCCATGTCCACCGATGCCTTTGCGGCAGCCATCGGCAAAGGCTCGAGCCTGCACAAGCCACGCCTGCTCGAAGCCCTGCGCACCGGCCTGATCTTCGGCGTGATCGAAGCCATCACCCCGGTGATCGGCTGGCTGTTGGGCCAGGCGGCCAGCCAGTATGTCGAACAGTGGGACCACTGGATTGCCTTCACCTTGCTGGTGGCGCTGGGCGCGCACATGGTCCATGCCGGCCTCAAGGCCGATGACGAGGAAGAAGAAAAACAAAGCCAGCATTCGTTCTGGATCCTCGCCGTCACCGCCTTTGCCACCAGTATCGACGCCCTTGCCGTGGGGGTTGGCCTGGCCTTTGTCGATGTGAACATCTGGGTGGCGGCCGCTGCAATCGGTTTGGCCACCATGACCATGGTCACCATCGGCACCATGCTTGGCCGCGCACTGGGCTCGGTGGTGGGCAAGCGTGCCGAAATCGTGGGGGGTGTGGTGCTGATGCTGGTGGGTGCGACCATCTTGTATGAGCACCTGAGCGCCGTCTGAGCCAAGGGCCCTATCGCGGGGCAAGCCCGCTCCTACAGGGGAGCGCACAACCCTGTAGGAGCCGGCTTGCCGGCGATGAGGCCGGCACAGGCATTACAAGACATGACTCTCAACCCCAAGCCCATTCAGCGCGCCAACGCCTGATTGGGCTTGTAGAACAGAAAGTGCCGGGTCTGCGCCGTCCTGCGGTAAGCCTTGGCCCACTCAGGCTTCACATTGCGATCGTGAAAGTACAAGGCCCCACCGGTAGGGTCCTTGAGCTGCTGGTTGAGCGCCTTGCGCGCGATTTCCTTGGCCACGCCGTAACGCTCCGGTTCCTCGACCTGGTCCGGGCGCCCGTCACACCACCAGGAGAACTGGCAACTCTTGCTCTCCACCCCCTGCTTGACCACCCCGCAGATGCTGTCGGGAAAACCGTCATGGCCCAGGCGGTTGAGAACCACGCTGGCTACGGCACTCATGTCCTTTTCATCGGCACCTTTGGCCTCCCAGTAAATGGTCCGTGCAAGGCAGGTGATGCTGTCGTCCATCGGCGCCTGGCCGGCCGGGTCCACGGCCTGTACTTCGGTGGGGGTGAGGGTCTCGGTCTTTTTCGGCGGTGGGGCATCTTGCAAGACCTTTTCCTCCAGCACCTGCGCCTTGTCTTCGGCGACCGCGGCCTTTGGGCTGTCGGCCGCAAAGAGTGGGGCTGCGAGCAGGCTCAGGGCAAGGCCGGACAGCATCATCGAAAGGCGCATGGTCAGGTATCCGCAGGGTGGGCTGCCTGTGAGTCTAGTCGTAGCGCTTCAACCCAGCGTCAGGCTCAGCACCAGCGGTAGCGTCACGGCGGCGGCCACGGTTTGCAGGGCGATGATGGTGGCCATCAAGGGTGCATTGCCACCCATCTGCCGGGCCATCACATAGGACGACGACGCCGTCGGCAGGGCCTGGAACAATACCGCCACTACCGCAGCCTGGCCCCCCAGGCCCAGCAACCGGCACAGCCCCCAGGTGGTCAGCGGCATGACCAGGAACTTGAACAGCGAGGCGGCCACCAGCGGCTTTACCTGTTGCCCCAGCCGTGCGCCACCCAATGCCGCCCCCACGCACAGCAACCCCAGCGGTAGCGCTGCCTGGCCCAGGGCCTTGACCGTCGGCTCCAGCCCGGCCGGCAGGCCCAGGCCAGTCAACCGCAACAGCAGGCCAGCGGCACAACCGACGATCAGCGGGTTGGCGAAAATCGCCCGCAGCACCGTGGCCGGCGAGCTGTGGCGGGCGCTGAAACGGGCGAACACCAGCACGCACAGCAGGTTCACCAGCGGCACGATGGAAGCATTGGCCACCGCCGCAAGGGCAATGCCGGCACTGCCGTAAATGCCTGAGGCGAGGGTGGCACCGATGTAGTTGTTGAAGCGCACCCCGCCCTGGAACACCGAGGTGAAGTCGGCGCCGTCAAAGCTGGCCGCCCCTTGGTAAAGCACCAGCAGCAGGGCGCCCAGCAGGGTCGAGAGCATCAGCACGCCGACCATGCCCAGCACCGGCACGCCGTCCAGGTTGGCGGTGGCCAGGCCGTGCAGGAACAGCGAGGGCAGCAGCACGTAGTAGCTCAGGCGCTCGGCGCCGGGCCAGAAGCTTTCGGCAAGAAACCCGCGCACCCGCAGCCAGGTGCCCAGAGCGATGAGCAAGATGATCGGGACGAGGGTGGTGAGCAGCAGGTGGAGCATGGTTGGCGGTCCGTGGTCGGGTACCGGCACAGGGTAGCGAAAGGGCGGCCTACAGGAAAAACGGTGTTTTCTGCAGTGAATGTTGAGGAAAACTGCATGGTTTGTGGCCTGCCTTGCCCAACCTGCAACGTTGACGCAATGCCTGTAGGAGCGGCCTCGTGTCGCGAAAGGGCCGCCTAGCGGCCCCGGCGATCTTGCATGATGCGCAAATCCTGGGGCCGCTGCGCGCCCCTTTCGCGGCACAAGGCCGCTCCTACAGAGGTCGCATAACCCTCAGGCTTGCGTCCCCAATCATCACACCTCCAGCGCCGTCCCCAGCACTGCGCTCAGGTGCCGGCGCTGGCTCTTTTCATGCTCCAGCAACACCATGCGCCGGGTCAGTTGCGGCTCGCCAAAGGGCAGCACGGTAGCCGCCGGCAGGCGCTCGAGGTCTTCGTCGCTCATGGGGATGACTGCCACGCCCAGGCCCATTGCTGCCATGCGCGCCAGCGCTTCCTGGCTGTCCAGCTCCATCTGTTCGCTGACCTGCAGGCGCTGGCGGCGCAGTTCCTGTTCGATCTGCCGCCCGGCCCAGGCACGCTTGTCAAAACGCAAAAAGGGCTGGCTGGTCAGTAGCTCCGGCACGCTTAAGCCTGCCAGTTCCGGGCTGGCGATGGCCCAGAAGCGGTCCTCGAACAACGGCGTGTACTGCAGGCTCTGCGGGTAGGGGCTGACCGGCTCGGTGGTGATGGCCGCGTCCAGCTCGCCATCCTCGACACGCCGGGCAAGCTCGGCGGACATACCCGACACCACGCTCACATGCAACTGCGGGTGATGCGCCTTGATCCACACCAGCGCCCGCGGCAGGCGCCGGGCCAGCACGGTATGGATCGCACCGATGCGCAGCCGACCGCGCAGGGCCGGGCCACTGGCCAGGGTGTCGGCTAGTTCGTCGTAGGCGGCCAGGATGCTCTCGGCGCGGGCCACTGCCAATTGCCCGGCTTCGGTCAGCACCACTTGCCGGCGGCTGCGGTCGAACAGGCTGACTTGCAGTTCTTCTTCCAGCGTCTTGATGTGCAGGCTCACCGCAGAAGGGGTGAGGCTGAGCAGGTCGGCGGCGCGGGCGAAGGTGCCGTGGCGGGCGATGGTCACCAGGGTGCGCAGGGCTTTGAGGGACACGGGGGCTCCGAGGGCAGTGGCGGCACAGGCTGACACGATACGCCATTGCCGGCGAGGGTGCTCACAGGCTGGCTTGGGTGGCCAGGTGTGGCGGGAGCCGGGCATGGCGTGCCTCGGGGTGCACGCTCAGGAAGACCTGCGCCGAGCTGAAGGCGCCGAGGTGCACGGCAAGCGCTTGTTCGGCTGCAGCGGCAGAGTCGGCGCTGGCCAGGCCCAGGGCCAGCAGCAGACCGGCCAGCAGGGTAGGGGTTTTCTTCATCGACGCCTCGCGGGTTGCGGTCGGGGCAAGTGTAGACGACGGTGTTTTAGCGCCTGCGGGAAGGGCTTCTGGCTGCCGGGCGGCATGGGCTGCGCGAACAATCTGCTGTTTTCCCCGGCTGGAGCCTGCCATGACCCCCGACCTGAGTTTCATCTATTACCGCAACTTCCGTTTCGACGGGAAATTCCACGTGCGTTGTACCGGGCCCGACCTGCACAAGGTGGCGCGTATCCGCTACCAGCTCGAACGCCTGGGGCCGGGTGCCCCGGTACTGCTGCAAGGGCTTTCGGCGCTTGGCCATGCCAGCAGTGGCAAGCTCGCCGACCATGGCTGCCCGGTCAGTTTCGTCACCCGGGAAGTCGCCGGGCGCTTTGCCATTCGGCCCAAGGTGGTATTGCTGGATGAATACGCCATTGCCCTGGGCCGGCCGACCGGTGCTGCGGGTGTCTTTGATCTCGAACCGTTGTTGCTGCAGGTCGGGGAAGACGAGCTGGACCGTAGCGTGCTGGACAAGGTGCCGCTGCCCACTGGCCTGCGCAACCGACGCGCGGTGCCGGATGCGGGGCAAGGGCTTGACGACCCCTATGGCCGGCTGTTGGCGCCGTTCCCGGCCGTGCCAGCCGGTGAGCGTTACCCGGTGCTGCAAGTAGGCTTCAGCGAGGGCGGCTATCAAAGCTTGCTTGATGATATTGAGCCCGGCTCCGACTCGGTGTTGCTGCGCCTCTGGCCTGCGCTGGGCCAGGTGCTCAAATTGCGGCCCTTGCTCGCGGCGCATGAGCGCGAGGATTCGGCGCTGGCGGTGCTAGGCCGCTACTGCACGCTCGAGCAACCCGCAGGCATGAGCAACGACACCTTCGTCGAGCTGATCAAGACCCTCGCCGCGCTGGAGTATGTAAGGTCGCTGCAGTTCATCGGCCCAAGCTATGGGCCCAACCTGCTGTTGCTGGGCGCTGCCGGGTTGCTGGCAACGCTGTTGACCGGCGCTGCCGTGCACGCGGGCAACAGCGCCGAAGAAAATGCCAGGCCCACGCCCGATTTCGAGGCGCTGCAAACCTACCTGGACGCACCCGGCATCAGGTCGCAAGGCCTGAACATAAGGGCTGCCTGGCAACAGCAAGTGACCGGGAAGGGTGGGCGTATCCACTTTACCGACGGTGGCTTGTTCCCTGACCACGAGGACCTGCGCGGTAACCGCAACCTGATCGTGGTCAACGACAAACCCAACGACGACCCCAGCCATGGCACCAAGTCGGCCGGTGTGCTGCTGGCGGTGAAGAACCGCGTTGGCATGACCGGCATCAGCCATGACAGCGAATTGTTTCTCTACGACAACCGGGCCAAGGCCGATACTGGCGATTCCCAAGTACTCAAGGACCTCTTGCGCCAGGTACTGCCGGGCGACATCGTCGGCATCAACCGGCAGACCGCCAACCCGCAGGTACTGGGCACCTTCCTGCCGGCCGTGCACGACCGGGCCTGGTGGGACGTTGTCAGTGAGCTCACCGGGCGTGGTGCCGTGGTGGTGGTGGCAGCTGCCAACGGCACGGCCCAGGCTGACAGCGCAAAGGGCACGGTGCAGAACCAGGGGGTCGACCTCGCGCAGTGGCCGTACTTCAGCGACCATGGCGATGCCGATGCCATTTTGGTCGGCGCTTGCCACTCCTGGGATGGCAAGCCCCACCAGTATTCCAACTACTACTACCGCTACCGCATGCTCAACGCCTGGGGCGACAGCGTGGCGACCTTGTCGGGCGGGAACCTGCAGGACAAGCCGGGGGACGACCGTGACTACACCGGCAATTACAGCGGCACTTCAGCGGCCACGCCACTGGTGACCGGTGCGTTGAGCCTGATCCAGTCCTATGCCATGAGCGAGCACCATGTGTATCTGGATGCCGGGCAGATGCACCTGTTGATCATGGCGTCGGGGTATGAAGACGCCACGTTGCCGCTGACCGACGCGCTGCCCATGGGGGCCAGGCCCAATGTGCAGGGGGCGCTGGCGTTGCTCGACAGGTTGTTGGGTGGGGGGCGGTTCGAGCGGGGGTGAGGGGACAGGCGGGTTGTTGATGGCGCCTGTCCGGGCCTCATCGCCGGCAAGCCGGCTCCTACAGGTCTTGAGTAGGAGCCGGCTTGCCGGCGATGGCGGTCAGACGCGGAACTGGTCCATCAGCCCCTGCTGCTGGTTGGCCAGGCTGTTCAGCGACTGGCTGACCCGCGCCGATTCGTTGGCCTGGCCGCTCAGCGACTCGGTGACGTCACGGATGGTGGCGACGTTGTGGTTGATCTCCTCGGCCACCGCGCTTTGTTCTTCGGCGGCGCTGGCGATCTGCAGGTTCATGTCGGTAATCACCGTGACCGCCTCGCCAATGCGTTGCAGTGCACTGACCGCCTGGCCGACCTGCTCGACACCGCCCTGGGCCTGGCGGTGGCTGCCGTCCATGGCGCCGACCACTTCTTGCGTACCGGCCTGCAGGGCTTCGATGACCTGGCGGGTTTCCTCCACCGACTCCTGGGTGCGGCGGGCCAGGTTGCGCACCTCGTCGGCGACCACGGCAAACCCACGGCCGGCTTCACCGGCACGCGCGGCTTCGATGGCAGCGTTGAGTGCCAGCAGGTTGGTCTGCTCGGCGATCGAACGGATCACCTCCAGCACCGACCCGATCTTCTCGCTGTTGCGTGCCAGGCCTTCGACCTGGCCCATGGCGCTGCTCATGTCGGCGGCCAGGGTGCCGATGCTGGTGGTGGTGCGGTCGATCACCGCCAGGCCTTCACGGGTGGCCTGGTCGGCGTCGCGCGCCGCCTGGGCCGCCTGGGCGGCGCTGCGGGCCACGTCCTGGGCGGTGGCGCTCATTTCGTGGGACGCGGTGGCCACCTGGTCGACCTGGCGGTACTGCTGCTCCATGCCGGCGCTGGTCTCTGCGGCGATGGCCGCAGACTGGTCGGCGGTGCCGCGGGCGGCCTGCACCGAGTGTTTCACCTCGGCGATGGTGGGTTGCAGCTTGTCGAGGAAGCGATTGAACCAGCCGGCCAGCTCGCCCAACTCGTCGCGTTTGTCGTACTGCAGACGGCGGGTCAGGTCGCCTTCACCGCTGGCGATATCCTTGAGCATGGCGGCCACGCCGAGGATCGGGCGGGTCACGGTGCGGGCCATCAGCCACACCAGCAGCAGGCCGGCGATGGCGGCCGCCAGGCCCAGGCCCAGTTCCAGCAGGGTGCCGCTGGTATTGAGGGCGTCCAGCTCCTGCTTGAGCGTTTCGGCAGGGCCGGTCAGGGCGCTTTCCGGCACATCCAGCAGCACGCCCCAGGGCTTGCCGCCGGGGATCGGCTCGAAGGCGGCCAGCACTTTAAGGCGCTGCTGGTTGTGCAGAATCTGCAGCTTGCCTTCGGCCAGCCGGCGCACCAGTTCGGCGCCCTGGGCCGGGTCGACCTGGTCCAGGCGCTGGGCCAGCTTGCCGGCGTCGGCGCTGTAGCCGGCCAGCAGGCCTACCGGGCTGAGGATGCCGACCGTGGTACGGCCTTCGTACAGCCCGCGGCTGGCCGACTCGCTCAGGGCCTGCAGGCTGTTGAGGTTGATGTCGATGGACAGGGTGGCAATCACCTTGCCGTTGCTTTTGAGCGGGAACACGATGCTGGTCATCAGCACGCGTTGGCCGTCGATGTCATAGAAGTACGGCTCGACCACACACACCTGGCCGCTCTGGCGCGGGCACACCCACCAGGTGTTGGCCGCCTGGCCACTGGGGCCGATGGCGGTGTTGGCCATGTCGTGCTCGGGCAGGGCCATCGAGGTCAGCTCGCCGGCCCGGGGTTGCGACCAGTACAGGGCGAAGCGCCCGGTCTCGTTGCTGCCCAGTGCGGTTTGGCCGGCGAACAGTTTGTCCTTGCCATCCAGCGCGCCGGGTTCGAACACCAGCGACAGGCCAAGCAGGTCGGGGTTGGCCTGCAGCGCGGCGCGCACCTGGGCGGTCATGTCCTGGCGCAGGTCGTAGGCATCGAGGAAGCGCTTTTCGGCCTGCTCGCGCAGGAACAGTACCTGGCGGGCGAAGCCTGCGCCGTACTGATAGGCGTCCATGAACTGGCGGCGAATGTTCAGCGCCTGAACCTCGCCCTGGGACTCGATGCGCGACTGCGCAGCCTCGGTCAGCATCTGCATGCTGCTGGCCTTGACCAGGTCGGAGCTGTGGTCCATTCGGTACAGCGAGAGGCCGACCAGCAGGGTGACGATACTGGCCAGGCACAGGCCGGCCAGCAGGGTGATCTTCCATTGAATCGAGAGTTGTCGCAGCACAGGCATGGGGGCAAATCCCTTGTAATAGGTTTGATGCTGCCGACTGTTTCGGCCGTGCCGGTTTTTTCTTGATTGAACGATCAATCAATTACCTAAGACTTTGGTCTATTGCCGCAACAACCCGCAAACCACGCGGCTTTGACATCTGCCGGCCGGTGCCTCAGAGTGTGCGCCCTTCATAACAACATCCTTTGGCCCGGCCACTGCCTGCGTGCAGCTGTCGCCGGAACACTCGCTTTTTGTCTTCTTTTTGCCTGTAGTAACGAGGTTTGCACATCATGAATGCAGTGATAGCCGCGGTCGGGATCATGCTGGTCCTGAGCCTGTCCCGCGTGCATGTGGTCATCGCCCTGATCATCGGCGCCCTGGCCGGGGGGCTGGTTGGCGGGCTGGGTATCGAAGGTACGCTCAAGGCCTTCAATGGCGGGCTGGGTGGCGGTGCCACGGTGGCGTTGTCCTACGCCTTGCTGGGTGCCTTCGCCGTGGCCATCGCCAAGTCGGGGCTTGCCCACGCGCTGGCTGATCGCGCCCTGGCGATGATCGACCGCCAGGGCCATGCCGAGGGCGGCAAGGTGAAATGGCTGCTGATCGGCCTGATGCTGGTGGTGGCGGTGTCGTCGCAGAACATCCTGCCCATCCACATCGCCTTCATTCCGCTGCTGGTGCCGCCGCTGCTGTACGTGCTCACGCGCCTGCGCATCGACCGGCGGCTGATTGCCTGCGTGATGACCTTCGGCCTGATCACCCCGTACATGTTCCTGCCGGTGGGCTTTGGCAACATCTTCCTCAACCAGATCCTGCTGGCCAACGTCAGCCGCGCCGGGGTGGATGTGAGCGGGGTCAATGTCACCCACGCCATGGCCATCCCGGCCGCCGGCATGCTCGCCGGTCTGCTGTTGGCGGTGTTCTTCAGCTACCGCAAAAAGCGCGACTACGACCTGGCGCGCATCGAGCAGGTGGAGCAGGTGAGCGTGCAGTACAACCCGCTGACCTTGCTGGTGGCGGGGGTGGCGATTGCCGCGGCGTTCATCATCCAGCTGTGGCTGGACTCGATGATCATCGGCGCCATGGTCGGCTTCTTGATCTTCTCGCTGTCGGGCATCGTGCGCTGGAAGGATACCGACGACCTGTTCACCGAAGGCATGAAGATGATGGCCATGATCGGCTTCATCATGATCGCCGCCTCAGGCTTTGCCGACGTGATGAAGGCTACCGGCGAGGTAAAAAGCCTGGTGGAGGCCGCCGCGCAGTGGATCGACCATAGCAAGGGCATCGGTGCGCTGTTGATGCTGCTGGTGGGCCTGCTGGTGACCATGGGTATCGGTTCGTCGTTTTCCACCGTGCCGATTCTGGCGGCGATCTTCGTGCCGCTGTGCGTGCAGCTGGGCTTCGACCCGATCGCCACGGTGTGCATCGTCGGTACGGCCGGTGCCCTGGGGGATGCGGGGTCGCCCGCGTCAGACTCCACCCTTGGGCCGACCTCGGGGCTGAACGTGGACGGGCAGCACCACCATATCTGGGACACGGTGGTGCCGACGTTCATTCACTACAACCTGCCGTTGCTGGGCTTTGGCTGGTTGGCGGCGATGGTGTTGTGAGGGGCTGGTCGGTACGGGCTCTGGTCCTGTAGGTGTGCTGCCTGTACGGGCCTCATCGCCGGCAAGCCGGCTCCTACAGGGATCGCACTGCTTTCAAACCTGCGCTGTACCTGTAGGAGCCGGCTTGCCGGCGATCAGGCCGGTACAGGCAAAATGAGGCAGCTGCACGTACAAAGCCCCCGGCAGGGCTTGGGCTCAGCCCCGGCTCGGCGGCGGGACGATGCGGTTGAGCACGGTGCTGCCGTCCTTGCTGCGGGTCAGGTAGACCGGCAGTACCTTGGGCAAGGTGTCGACCAGGCGGGCGACTTCGCGGGTGTTGTAGATGCCGCTGATGCGAATGCGCGCTGCATTGTCATCGGCCAGCAACAGGGGTTTGTCGAGGTAGCGGTTGATCACCGGCAGCGCCTGACGCAGGCTCAGGTTGTCCAGCACCAGCTTGCCGCTGCGCCAGGCAAGGGCATTGCCGTAGTCGTCACTTTGCGCCAGGCTCGGTTCGAAATCACCCTGGTGGTAGCTGGCCTGCATGCCCGGGCCAAGACGATAGCCGCCACCTTTGCCATCACTGCTGACCAGTACCGAGCCTTCCACCAGGGTCACCTTGACCTGGTCTTCATACTTCCACACGTTGAACTGGGTGCCGGTGACCCGGGTCTGGCCGTTGCCGGCATGCACGATGAACGGGTGGTTGCTGTCGTGGGTAACCTTGAAGAACGCCTCGCCCCTGACCAGCGTGACCCGGCGCTCATCCTTGTAGTTCAGGTAGCGCAGCTCGCTGTTGAGGTTCAGGTCGACGGTGCTGCCGTCGCTCAGTTGCACCTGCTGCAAATGGTCACCCGTCTCGAAGTGCTGGTAGCTGCTGGGTAGCCAGCCTTGCTCCCAACCCACCCAGCCGGCCAGGGGCAGGGCCAGCAGGGCGATGGCCGCAGCCGAAGCGAAGGGCCGCCAGTTGCGCGGCTGGGGGCGGCGTTGCGGCTTGAGCTCGACCACGTTGTGCGTGCGCGGCAGCAGGTCGGCGGTTTGCCAGATCTCCAGCATGGCCTGGTATTCCCCGGCGTGCCGCGGGTCGGCCGCCAGCCACTGGCTGAACGCCGCCCGCTCCGCAGCCGTGCAATCTTCGGCGTGCAGGCGCATGCACCAATGCGCGGCGGCGTCGGTGATGGCATCGTCTTCGCTGGGGGTGAGGCGGTCGTGATTCATTACGGCTCCCGGTTTTGCGGCATTCTACCCTTGGGCGCGGCTTCCGAGAACGGGTTAATGGCGAATGACTATCAATTGTATGGAAATTCGTCGTTGATGCGCATGGCTCTTATTGACGCCTCGTATCTATCGCGGGTGTTGTGGGAGAAGCTGTCTTGTGCTGCCTGAACCGGCCTCATCGCCGGCAAGCCGGCTCCTACAGGTACGGCACTGGCCTGAAGCTTATGCAATCCCTGTGGGAGCAACTGTCTTGC
>NZ_JBJDNC010000069.1:0-24532 GCF_044900265.1 Pseudomonas sp. NPDC089406
GGGAGCGGGTTCATCGGGGTGCCGAACCACCGCGAAGCGCCGCGCGGGCGGCGCTCGATCTGATAGGCGCTGCAAGGGTTGTGGCGAGCACCTGGAGGCCCTGACGCGACCCCTCGGCGAGCCCTGGAGGCCCTGACGCGCCCCCCCGGCGAGCCCTGCCAGCCCTGACGCAAACCTTGTCCTGGGGCGCCGAGCCCGGGCAGGCTGGCCGCTCCTCCAATAAAAGCACCGCAACCCCCATCACCCTCAACGAGCCGGGCAATCCAGGCGACGGATATTGCCGATCTGCCTCAGGCTCAACCCATACTTGTCAGCCAGCAAACTGCGCGATAGCCCGCTGGCGCTCTCTTTCTGGATCTGCTGATTGCGCAACTGGCGCTGAAAGTGGTCGACCTTGGGCACCTCCAGGGCCATCCCCGCGTAGCGCTTGATCAGGGCGTCCAGCGCCTGCGCTGGCAGTACGTCGGCCAGCTTGGTGCGCTCGCGGTGCTTGGGGATGTACTTGGGGCGGCCGCCGAACGCGCAGGTGAGGTGGTAGGCGTTTTCCAACCCGATGCACTCGATCAGCGATTGCAACGAATGAGGCAGCTGGCTGATGTCGATGTTGTTCAGATCAGGCATTTCCATACGAGGCTTCCTTCTTTCTGGAGGGTCAGACGCACCTGGCTGCGGTTTGCGTCTGGCTGCCACCGAGGCAGTGGCGTGGTTCGATTTTCGAACAGCTGCAGAAAGGGTCGCTAGGCGCGATACGGACCGGGGGTTGTAGCTTTACTGGCTTGTTACTCGCAGGGATTTTTTTCAAGCCTTGTAGGAAATGGCCTTGGATCAGGCGCCACGGGCCGGGAAAGGCCCCGTAGAAGGTCTTCCATGATGGCAGAATGGGTGCGCTACCTTGAGGTTATCGCAGTCGGGCTGCTATCTGTACAAGGCCTGGCGCGCAGACCGGCCGGGCAAGGCCAGGGGCAGGAAAATCTGCATGGGGGGAGGTGGCGAGGTATCATGGCGCCGGCTCCGCAGAGCCCTAAGCCACAGATGCAGCAAGGAAACCCAGATGACACACGTGCAGCGCCTCAAATACTCGATCCTGATCATCCTGGTGGTGCTGGGCATGATGCTCGGCCTGAGCCACCTGCAGAAGCAGGGCACCATCAGCGAGCAGACATTCCAGTACTTCGCCATCGCCATTGCGGTGATCGTGGTAGTGATCAACGGGATCTTGCGGCGCAAGGTCAAGCCCTGACGGGCATGGGCCGGCAGCGAGTGGCCGGCCAGTCGCTCAGCGTGCCGCGGGCTGTTCGAGGACGGCCCGGGCTTGCGGGTTGAGGCTGTAGCATTTGTCACTGCCCAGGTTGATCACGCCTTCAGCGCACAGGCGCTTGAGCACCTCACGCACGCTCAGGAACGACAGCGGGATATCCAGCTGCTCAAGCTGCGCATGCACGCCGCGCACACCGATACTGCGCCCGTTGCGGTCGGCCGCATGCAGGGCGTCGATGACTTTCAGGCGGATCAGGCTGGTGCGCAGGCCGAAGGTGCGCAGCAGCTCGCGGATTTGTTCGTTGCCCACGCGCCCGGTCTCTTCACTGGGCGTGGCCGCCGGCCTTGGCGGTGTCTGCAGCAGGGGTTGCGGGTGATACATGTGAATGCTCCTTTTCGTGGACTGTCCCGAAATCATGGGTGCCTCACTAGATAAGACGAATGAAAACGGCAAATCTGCAGCCCTGGTTGAAAAAAAAAGGGGGTGTGCAGTTGAAGACGTTGCAGGTGGGCGAGGGGCGTAAAATTTTCATCTGGCCAATCGTTTGATCGGGATGACCCCCGATTTGCACGAGGAGTGCCTGTGACCTTTTCAACACGTGCTGTTTATCGCCTGGGCCTCGCCACAGCGCTGGCCACTGCGAGCCTGGCCAGCCAGGCGGGTGACGCCGGCGATGCATCGGCGCAGATCCGCCGCACCAGCTTCGGTACACCACACATCCTGGCCAAGGATGAACGCGGCCTGGGCTACGGCATCGGTTACGCCTACGCCCAGGACAACCTGTGCCTGTTGGCCAACGAAGTGCTGACGGTGAGCGGCGAGCGCTCCCGCTATTTTGGTGCCGCCGGCAAGACTCAGGATCTGCGCGATAACCTGGCCAGTGACCTGTTCTTCACCTGGCTCAACAACCCCACGGCGGCCAACGCCTTCCTGCAGGCGCAACCTGCTACCGTGCGCGACCTGCTGGAAGGCTATGCCAGTGGCTACAACCGCGCGCTGGGCGAGCGCCGTGCCCAGGGCTTGCCTGCCGAGTGTGGCGAAGGCGATTGGGTCAGGCCGATCACCAGCCTGGACCTGGTCAAGCTGACCCGGCGCCTGCTGGCCGAAGGCGGTGTCGGCCAGTTCGCCGAGGCGGTGGTCGCCGCAACCCCACCCAAGCTGGCCGCGCAACGCCCTGCGGTCGACTACGGCCAGGCCCTGGCCCGTCAGCAGCAGTTCGCCCAGTCGCGTGGCAGCAACGCAGTGGCAGTCGGGGCGCAGCGCTCGGCCAGCGGGCGCGGCCTGCTGCTGGCCAACCCGCATTTCCCGTGGATAGGGGGTATGCGCTTCTATCAGATGCAACTGACCATTCCGGGCCAGCTGGATGTGATGGGGGCGGCGCTTCCGGGGTTGCCGGTGGTCAACATCGGTTTCAACCGCCATCTGGCGTGGACCCACACCGTCGACAAGTCCAACCATTTCACCCTTTATCGCCTGCAACTGGACCCGAAAGACCCGACCCGCTACCTGTACGACGGGCAGTCCTTGCCATTGACGCCGTACAAGGTCAGCGTCGCCGTGAAGGGCGAGGGTGGCACGCTGCAAACCGTCGAGCGCTCCCTGTACCTGTCGAAGTTCGGGCCCGTGGTGCAATGGCCCGGGCGCCTGGACTGGGATAACCAGGCCGCCTACAGCCTGCGTGATGCGAATATGGACAACACCCGGGTACTGCAGCAGTGGTACCAGATCAATCGTGCCGACAGCCTGCAGGCGCTGAAGGACTCGGTGGCCCAGTTGCAGGGCGTGCCGTGGGTCAACACCGTGGCCGTGGATGAGGCTGGCCATGCGCTGTACCTGAACCAGTCGGTGGTGCCCTATGTGGACGAGGCCTTGCTCGGGCAATGTGGCAATCCGCAGCAGGTTGGCCCGTTGGTGGTGCTGGACGGCTCGCGCAGCGCCTGCCAATGGAAGGTCGACCCACAGGCGGCCCAGCCGGGCATTTTCCCGGTAGGGCTGCTGCCAAGCCTTGAACGCACCGATTACGTGCAGCACTCCAACGACTCGGCCTGGCTGGCCAACCCGGCTGCGCCGCTGACGGGCTTCTCGCCGCTGGTCAGCCGTGCCGGGCAGCCGCTGGGCATGCGCAGCCGCTTTGCCCTGCAGCGCCTGGCCGGCAATGGCAAGGTCAGTGCAGGCGACCTGCAACGTATGGTGTTCGACGACGAGGTGTACCTGGCCAGCCTGCTGCGCCCGGACCTGCTGCAGTGGTGCCAGGGCGTCGACGCCGACCTGCAGTCGCTGTGCGCCAGCCTGAAAACCTGGAACGGCAAGGCCGGCCTGGAAGCAGGCATTGGCCTGGTGCATTTCCAGAACATGGCTGCCGTGCTGCAGAAGCATCCCGAAATCTGGCGCGTGGCGTTCGACCCGGCCGACCCGCTGCATACCCCGCGTGGTCTGGCGGTGGAGCAGGCGGCGGTGCGCAAGCTGTTGCGCGAAGCGGCACTGGCCTCGATCGAGCAGGTGAAAAAGGACGGGCTGGCTGCAGATGTGCGCTGGGGGCAGGTGCAACAGGCAAAAAACGGTGTGCCGGTACCGGGCGGGGCGCAGGAACTGGGGATATACAACGCGATGATCAGCGTGCCGCTGGCGCCAGGCAAGCGCCTGGTGGTCAGTGGTTCGAGCTACCTGCAGGTGGTGACCTTCACCGACCAGGGGCCAAAGGCTGAAGGTGTACTGGCGTTCTCACTGTCCAGCGAGGCGGCCTCCAGCCATGCAGCCGACCAGACCAAAGATTTTGCTGCCGGAAAGCTGACAGCCATTCCGTTCACCGAGGCGCAGATCAAGGCAGACCCTGAGTATCGAGCGGTGGTGATTCGAGAGCGAGACGGTGCGGTGATGGCCAGCAAGCAATGATGCCGTAACCGCCAGCCATCCTGCCCTTGATCTGGCTGTTGATCTTGCTTCTAAGCGCGCGATAGTTCAGGCAACACAAATCGCGACTTCAGGAGGCCGAGCGTAGGGATTGCGTAGGAGGGCGACCGGCATGGATGCCGGTCGAGCGCCGATCGGGCCAGGGACGGCCCGTCGGCGCGTACCTCCGGAGCAAGCCCGGAGCGAGGGAACCCCCGGAGCGCAGCGCAGGGGGCCGGATGATGGGAGCAGGCGGTTTTGGTTACTTTGGCCGCCCAAAGTAACCCGCCGTAAGGGCGGAAAGGTGACGAAAAGCGCTCATCGTCAATGAATGCGCATGCATCTCCCAAAGCAATCACCATAAAGCCGCGAACCCGAACCCGAACCCGAAAACCTCACCCCCCCGACTGCCGCCAACTAACCTCCCCAATCCCAAACCGCTCCGCCATGGGCCTGCTCACCTTGCGAATGTGCTCACGCCCATACCGCCCGATCTTCCCCACCCCCGCATCACAACTGGCCCAGTGCCAGGCCTCGGCATTGTCCATCCGCTCGGCGCGCACGATGAACGACTTGCGCTCCCCATGCAGCACGTAGTCGATTACATAAAGTTTGGCGTCGATCATCACCCGTCTCGGTTCGCAGCCCATCCCTGAACGTGGGAGCCCCCCACCCTCGAGAAAGTTTCAAAAAACAGCAGAAGACGGCGGATGAACGGTCAAGTTCCAACCGCTGGTCGGGCCAACCCCGTCACCGATCGAACAATCGCGGCAGCTCCGGGTTCTTCCACTAAGGTGCTAGATGATCTTGCGCCACACCGGTGCCTCGGGGAACGGACTGCCCACCGAGGGTACAACCACACATCAAGGGCCATCCAGAGAGGTCGTACCATGTCGTTGATAGGCGTTTCGATGCTGGAGATGCGGCAGATGATCGAGCAGGCCTGCCTGCCGGATCGCTGCGAGGTGAGTTGCACGGATGGCGAACACCTGACCATCCGCCTGGGCCAGGCAGACGATGTGCTCACCGTGACTGATGTGGCGGTGGCAAACCTGAACAGTTGCCGTGACCTGGTCGGGCTGGTGGCGCAGCTCAAGGCCCAGCGTCAGGCACCCGCACAGCCGCTCAAGGCCATTGCCTGATTGAGTATGCCCGGTCAGCCCAGGCTGCCCGGGCGTACATATTCCGGCATCAGTCCGTTGGACCAGAACAGGATCATCGCCACCAGGATAGTCACCAGCAGTAACAAGCCCACGCCCCACACGCAGGTCGCGAACAGCATCGCCTGCTCCTTGCGCAGCCGCAAAAAAGTCTGCAGCCCGCCGTACAACAGCACACTCGCGTAAGCCGACGCCCCCAGCAGCGCCGCCACTGCCAGCCAGCGCATCGGTACCAGGCCAACCACGCCTGCGACGAACCACGGTGTTGCGCAATAGGCGGCAAAGCCGATGCACTGGTTCAGGTTCGGTTGCACGTCGAACCCCCGTGACATCCAGCGGATCATCACCCCCATCAACATCACCCCCACCACCGTAGTGGCATAGAGCAGGCCAGCCAGTTGCGCGGCGCTGGCCAGCCCCAGGCGCACGCGCTCTTCGGCCGCCAGGCTCCAGCCGAAGGTGCTGGTGCCGATGAACAGGCACACGGCGGGCACCAGCGCCATCAGCAACAGGCGCGGCAAATACTGTTGCGGGTGATCTTCCTCGGCGCGGCGGATGTCGATCCAGGCGTCGTCCGGGTGGGTGAATAGCTTGAGCAACGGGCTGTTCATGGCGTTCTCCTCCAGGGTTCATGTGCCCTGTAGTTATGGAGACGCCCGGGTTCTGCGGGGTTCAGCCGGGTTTGCCGCCGCTGATCGGCTTATTGCAGTTCCACCAGCAGGTTAAGCCCGCCGTCACCGCACTTGCCCTGGTCGCGTACCACGCCGTGGTAGCTGCGCCCATCCCAGGTAAAGGCCACGCTGTGGGCGCGCTCGACCTTGTCGGGCAGCGGCGGGCAAATGTGCAGGCGCAGGGCAGGGCGGCCTTGCAGGTTGAGGGCGGCGAGCTGGGCCTGGCATTCGACACTCAAGGCGACCGGACCAAAAAGAGTGTCGCGGACGTAGTCCAGTTGCAGGCAGGCATTGGGGGCGCGGCAGGGCATTTTCATGGGGGCGGCAGGCTCCTGACGAAATGATGGCGGGCATCAAATGTTGGAAGCCTGACCGAAGGAAGTGTTCAGATTATTTCATCGGGTTTCATCCGCGGTATTTCCCCGCCTTACCCACCACCCTGATGACCCAGCCCTGCGGGCTGCGCTTTCGCGCAGGGAACTGCGGCCGCAAGCGCGCCCGCGACACCTGAGGGAGCAACTGTCTTGTGCTGCCTGAACCGGCCTCATCGCTGGCAAGCCGGCTCCTACAGGTGCAGCACTGGCCTGAAGCTTATGCAGTCCCTGTGGGAGCGGCTTTAGCCGCGAAGCAGGCGGCGCGCTAGATGGCACCGGCTTTGCCGGTGTTCGCGGCTGAAGCCGCTCCCACAGAATTTTCGTTAAATCAACGAGTTGTGATTTGTTCCATAGAAGCAGCGTTGCCGGCGATAGGGCCGTCAAAGGCAACCTCAGTGGGCCCTGCGCTACGGCCGCTGTGGCTTCGCCGAGCGCCCGAAATTGCTGCCCATGCGGTTCGAAGTCGCCGCCGGCGTGGCCAGCCCCAGCTGGCTGGGTGAGCGCCTGTGCAACTGCTGCACCGGGTCGAGCCGCTGTTGCAGGCCCTTGGCGGCCTGTGCGTTGTCGCCCTGCAACTGCTGGGTGAGGCAGTCGTAGGCCAGTGCTCGGTACTGACCCACCTGCACGTCGATACAGCCTTCGCGGGCCTTGCCTTGTTCGGCCAGTGCCGGGCAGGCGCAGGCCAGCAGCAAGGGCAGGGTGGCCAGTTTGAGTCGCTCCATGATCGTGTATCTCGCAGGGGATCCTGGGGCGAGTCTAGCCTGCGTCGACATGCGTCGGGGTGAAGCTTTGGTTGCGGGGCGCTGTCACCACAGCGTCATACACAGGCCGCAGGATGGCGATTCCCTGGCACCGGCAAGGAGGCGCCTATCCGTGCGTGCATTCCTGCTGGCAGGCCTGCTATTGCTCTGGTTGATGCCGCTGCGTGCCCAGCCGATGCTGGCTTTGGACATCCCGGCCCAGCCATTGGGCCAGGCGCTGGACAGCTTCGGCCGGCAGAGCGGCCTGGCGGTGCTGGTGGATCAGGCGCTGTTGGGCGCCCTGCGCTCAAGCCCGGTGCAGGGGCGTTACCTGCCCCGCGAAGGGCTGCAGCGGCTGTTGCAGGGTACTGGCCTGGAGGCGCGTTACAGCGGCAAGGGCGGTTTCACCCTGCAGCCGCTGCAGTTGCATGGGCAGCCGCCGCCGGGTCGTGAACACGGCGTGCCGGGCGGCAGCTACGCGCAGGCGTTGCAACAGGCGGTAGAGCGCGCCCTGTGCGCTTCGGCGCAGACCCGCCCCGGCAGTTACCGCGCGGCCCTGCAAGTGTGGATCGATGCCCGCGGCCAGCTGGTGCAGAGCCGCCTGCTGGCCTCGACCGGCGACTACGCCCGTGATACGGCGGTGGTCGAGCGTTTGCGAGCGGTGCGCCTGGACCGGGCACCGCCGTCATCCCTGGCGCAGCCGGTCACCCTGCTGCTGCGCCCGGTACCTATGGATTGCCCACTTTCGCAAGGAGCTGCGGCGGCATGAACAAACCTCGGGACAGTGCGCTGGTCAAACTGTTTCTGAGCCATTACGACGCCTTCAGGGTGCGCCTGAAGCGCCGGCTTGGTTCGGACGACCTGGCCAACGACGTACTGCAGGAAACCTACCTGCGGGTCGATCGCATGGAGGGCGTGCACGAGGTGCACAAGCCCGGCGCCTACCTGTACCGCATGGCCCTGAACGTCGCCGCCGACCGCCGCGAGGCCGACGCACGCCTGCTTACCGGTGCCGAGATCGAAAGCCTGCTGCAGGTGGCCGAGGACCAGGACCCGGCGCGCATCGTCGGCGGCCAACGCGAAATCCAGAACCTGCTGGGGGCACTGTACGAGCTGCCGGCACGGCGCCGGCGGATCTTCATCGCCGCACGCCTGGAAGAGGCTTCGCACCAGGAAATCTCGCAGCGTTTCGGTATCTCAACGCGCACGGTGGAGAAAGAGCTCAAGGCGGCGTTGGGGCATTGTGCGATGCGCCTTGAAAGAAAAGTGTTCCAGCGGTTCGGTCCGGGGGCGGGAAAACCGTCTTGATCAATAGTCGACTTTTTCGTGTGAACACCATGCCCCAGATTTCCCCCGACAGCGAACTGCACCGCCAGGCCCAGGACTGGCTGGTGCGGCTGACTTCTGGCCAGGCCACCCAGGCCGATGCCAACGCCCTGCGCCAATGGTGCGCGCGCAGCCCGGCGCATGCCGAGGCCTTTGCCCAGGCGCGCGAGCTGTGGCATCTGCTGGGCCCGGCGGCGCGCCAGGCCAGCCAGGTGGTACCGATGCCACGCCTGAGCCGCCGTGCACTGTTGGGCGGTGCGGTGGCGGCATCTGCCGCGTTCGTGGTGTGGCGCGGCGGGCTGCTGGAGGCGCCGGATACCGCCGAGGTGGCCTTCGCGACCGAGCAGGGCGAGCAGCGCAGCATTCTGCTGGCCCCAGGCATCGACCTGGAGCTGAACGTGCGCACGCGGGTAGGCCGCGAAGGCCAGGCCCTGGCGCTGCTCAGCGGCGAGATCGAGGTGCAGGCCAGTCAGGCCGTGCAGGTGCGCGCAAGGCAGGGGCTGATCAGCGCCGCCCAGGCGCGGTTCAATGTGCGCGAGCTGGATGATGCGGTGTGCGTCACCTGCCTCAGCGGTGAGTTGCGCATCGCCACCCAGGGCCAGGACGCCGTGCTGCCGGCCGGCCGGCAATTGCGCTATGGCGCCCAGGGGCTGGGCACGCCGGAGCTGTTCGACGCAGGCCAGGTGATGGCCTGGCGCGAGCGCATGCTGGTGTTCCGCGATGCGCCGCTGGCCCAGGTGATCGACGAGATCAACCGCTACCGCCCCGGGCGCCTGGTGCTGCTGAACCCGACCCTGGGCCGACGCCGGGTACAGGCACGCTTCAGTTTCGAGCAGTTGCCCGAAGCCGCAGCGCTGATTCGCGCCGCCTATGGTGCCCGCTGCCTGGAGCTGCCCGGTGGGGTGGTGCTGGTCAGTTGAACGGGCCGAGTACCTGACGGTAACGCTCGTCGCCCTGGGGACCGCGCCAGGTCAGGCGCACCTCCAGCCCCATGGGGTTGTCGCGGGCTTCGCCCGCAGGTGATCGCCAGCCCCCCTTGGCCTGCCAGTCGCGCAGGCTGAATGCCGTGACGTTTTCCAGCACCGCGGCTGCGGCCTTGGGTGCCGGCAGCGGGTAGTGGTCCTGGGCAGGGGCCGTGGCGCGATACAAGGTGCCGCCCTGCAGGTACCAGCGCACCCGCTGCAACCCGCTGCCGGGTATGGCGCCACTGCGTACCAGCTCCAGGCGGTCGGCGCGGGCGCGCACCGCCGGCAGCAGCGGTTTGCCCGGCGCTTCGCGGCCGGGCAGCGATGGTTCGAGCAGCTCCAGGCTGGCGCGCAGGGCCAGGTCGCGCTGCAACTGCTGGAATACCCGCAGTACCGCCTGGTTGTCATCGTGAGCCTCGCGTACATGGCGGTCGGCACGGCTGACGCTGTCCAGCCCGCGCCAGGCAATCAGGCTGACCACCGCCATCAGCAGGATGGCGATCATCACTTCGATCAGGGTGAAGCCCTGTTGCCGGCCAGCCGGGCCAGGGCCCGGCTGGCGCCGCCCCCCTGTAGGAGCCGGCTTGCCGGCGATGAGGCCAGAACAGGTAAAGGGTGTGTGCGGATGGCACCGGCCACACCGGTGATCGCCGGCAAGCCGGCCCTCATAGAACAAATTACAAACTATTGATTTAACGTGGTCCCTGTGGGAAGCGGCCTTGTGTCGCGATGGGCTGCGTAGCAGCCCCGACAATTTTGCATGGGGCCGAGGCCTTGGGGCCGCTTTGCGCCCCATCGCGACACAAGGCCGCTTCCCACAGGAGCGCGGTGCATCTGTGAGACTTGTTCTCTGCGCGATAGCGCAGCCCCAAGGGCTTGGTGATCTCCCACAGGGAGCGCATGCAGTCCAATCATTCATGGCTGGCTCACCCGAACCTGCCCCGCAGCGCTTCGGCTCACCTGCACCATTGCCGGGCCGCTGCGCAGGCGCAAGCGCAGCGGCTCACTGACCCATTCACCCTCCAGCCAGATCGCCCCCTTGGGCTCGCTTTGCACCTTGACCCCCTCGGCTTGCCAGCGCCTGGGCCTGAGCGGCCCGTCCTGCACCACCTGGCCATCGGCACGCACGAAGCGGTAGCCCTCGCCGTCGCTTTGCCAACGCAGCGCCTGGCCTTCGGCCTGGGCCTCGCTTTGCGCCAGTTCAAGCAGTTGCGCCAGGCGTTCGCCATCGCTGCGCAACGGCTTGGCCGGGTCGGGGCGAATGTTCAGGCTGATGGCGGCGCTGGCGATGCCGACGATCACCAGCACCACCATCAGCTCGATCAGGGTGAAACCATGTTGTCCATTCACAGGGCTGCTCCTTGTCCTGGCAGACAGCTTGCCCGGGCAAGATGATCAGCGTGTGAAACAAAATCGTGAGAATTGCCCGCTATGCTCGGGGCCAGGTGTCCAAGGAGCAGGTGAGCGCAATGTTCGAGCGTTTCAGGGTTTCACCCGGCCAGCTGTTGCAGGGCCTGGGCTTGCTGGCCGTCGCTGCGGGCCTGGCCACGTTTGCCAGCGTGTTGTGGCCAACGTCGACGGTGGTGGCCGATGCGCCAGCCACCGTGCTCGAAGCGCCCGCCGACGGCGCTGCCGGGCGCTGGTTTGCCGACCTGCCGTCGCAGGCGCAGATCACGGTCAGCGGGGTCATGGCCGGCAGCCAGGGCGCGGTGGCCATCGTCAGCCTCGACGGCGGCCCGGCCCGGGCCGTGCGCAGTGGCGAGGAGCTGGCCCGTGGCGTGCGCCTGGTGGCCATCGAAGGCCAGGGCCTGTTGATCGAACGCGGCGGCCAGCGCAGCCGCATCGAAGTGCCGGTGCTGGCCCAGGCCTCGTTCTGGGGCGAGCCGCCTCAGCCCTCGGCGAACTGACGCAGGCGTTCGCCGTCCAGGCGGTAGCGCACCCATTCGTCCTGGGCCTCGGCGCCCAGCGACTGGTAGAAGCCGATGGCTGGCTCGTTCCAGTCCAGCACGCTCCACTCCAGGCGCCCGCAGCCGTTGGCCACGGCTTCGCGGGCGATGTGCCGCAGCAGGCTGCGCCCGGCGCCGTCGCCGCGCTGCTGCGGCGTCACGTACAGGTCTTCGAGGTAGATGCCGTTGCGCCCCAGCCAGGTGGAGTAGCTATAGAAATACACGGCAAAACCAATGGCCAGGCCGTCACGCTCGCAGATCAGGCTGTGCACGGTACTGCCCTCGTCGAACAGGCTGTGCTCGATGTCGGCAACGCTTGCCACCACCTCATGCCGGGCGCGTTCGTAGTCGGCCAGTTCCGTGATGAAGGTGAGGATCTGCGTGGCGTCGCTGCGCACGGCAGGGCGGATGATCAGGCTCATGGCGGGTTTCCTTGTGGATATGCCGACTGTTATCTGCGATTCGCCCTACAAGGGTCAACCGTATCAGTCAGCTGTACGTGCGCAATTTTGCATGACTGTACCGGTCCAATTGCCGGGGACTTGGTTACCGTGGCGGTACAACTTTTGTAATAACTGGAAACACTGCCATGCTTGCCTCCCTCGACCTGCTCACGGCCTTCGTGCTGTTCGCCTTTGTCTCGTCCATCACCCCCGGCCCCAACAACACCATGCTGCTGGCCTCGGGGGTCAACTTTGGTGTGCGCCGCAGTGTGCCCCACGCCCTGGGCATCAGCATCGGCTTCGGGGTGATGGTGCTGGCGGTGGGCCTGGGGCTGGGCGAGGTGTTCAAGGCCTGGCCACCGCTGTACAGCATCCTGCGCTACGGCGGCGCGGCATACCTGTTGTACCTGGCCTGGAAGATCGCCACCTCCGGGCCGATGGCCGGCGATACCGCCGGTGGCCGCAAGCCACTGAGCTTCTGGGGCGCGGCTGCATTCCAGTGGGTCAACCCGAAAGCCTGGGTCATGGCGCTGGGGGCAATCACCACCTACACCCCGGCCCAGGGCTATGTGTTCAACGTCATTGTCATCGCTGCGCTGTTCACCCTGGTCAACCTGCCGAGCGTGGGTATCTGGGTGATGTTTGGCAGTGCCCTGCGCAACCTGCTGCGCAAGCCGCGCGCGGTGGTGCTGTTCAATGTCCTGATGGCCGTGCTGCTGGTGATTTCTCTGTATCCGTTACTGTTTGTAGAATCGGCGTTTTCCTAATGTACGAAATTTCTGATGGAACTTACGCCTTGGTCCTACACGTGCGCAGAAAACTTCACGCTGCGTGGATGGCAATCGCCCCCTAGCGGTCGCCCACTGCTGCACTTTCTGCATGGCAACGGCTTTTGCAGCCTGGCCTATCAACCCCTGTTGCTGCGCCTGAGCGAACACTTCGACCTGTGGCTGAGCGATGTGCAGGGCCATGGCGACAGTGACCATGGCGGCGCCTTCTGCGGTTGGAACCGCTCGGCCGCGCTGGCCCTGGAGGCGTTTGCCAGCGGGCGCGGCGAGTATGGCGAGGTGCCGTGCTTTGCCGTCGGTCACAGCTTTGGCGGCGTGCTGACCGGCTTGATGCTGGCCCGCGAGCCGCAGTTGTTCCAACGCGCGGTGCTGCTCGACCCGGTGTTGTTCAGCCGGCGCATGCTCGGGGTGATGGGGGCGGCCGCCATGTTCGGCCTGCACCGTCGGTATGGCCTGGCGCGCAAGGTTGCCACCCGCCGCTGCCACTGGCCCGACCGCATGGCTGCACTGGCTTCGCTGCAGGGGCGGGGGATTTTCAAGGGGTGGAGCGAGACGGCCTTGCATGCCTATGTGGAGCACGCCATCGGCGACTGTGGCGAGGGCGTGGTACTCAAGTGCCGGCCCAGCCGCGAGGTGGAGATTTTCAGTTCGTTCCCGGCGCGCATGTGGCAACAGCTTGCAAGCATCACCACCCCGACCTGCATCCTGTACGGCGAACAGACGTACCCCTTCGTGCCCCGCTCGGTGCGGCGCCTGGCCGGGTTGAATGCTCATGTGAGCGCGCAGCAGGTGGCGGGTGGGCACTGCTTCATGCAGGAAGACCCGGCAATGGCGGCCGAGCGGGTGGTGGCGTTTCTTGCAGGCTGATCGCCGGGTGATACCCGTTTCGCCGGCAGGTTGGGGCGTGGGAGCGATTGTTTTAGGTTGCCTGTGACAGCCTCATCGCCGGCAAGCCGGCTCCTCTGGAACAAATCACAACTCGTTGATTTAATGAAGATTGTGTGGGAGCGGCTTCAGCCGCGAACACCGGCGAAGCCGGTGCCATCTAGCGCGGTGCCTGCTTCGCGGCTAAAGCCGCTCCCACAGGGGCCGGGGCGCGCTTGCGGCCGTAGTTCCCTGCGCGACAGCGCAGGCCTTAAGGGCATGCAACCCATTTGGGTTCGGTCCTAAGAAGCAGTGATTGTCCATTTCGCGACGATGGCCTGCCAATTCGCGCGCGAACGACAACCATAAATTGCTTACGCTGGCACACCCCAACGGACGGAGCCCCAGCATGAACCAGGCGGTCAGCCCAGACCCGCAACACGACCTCGCCCAACGCCACGCGGCCCGCCGCCAGCGCATTTTGCGCCTGGGCCTGGCAGGCGCGCTATGCCTGGCGCTGCTGGCCTACGGCGCTTACTGGTGGCAGGCCGGGCGCTTTCTGGAGCAGACCGACGACGCCTATGTACGCGCCGACTGGGCGCCGATCAGCGCCCGGGTCAGCGGCTATGTGGCCGAGGTGGCGGTAGCCGACAACGCCAAGGTCAAGGCTGGCGATGTGCTGGTGCGCCTGGATGCCCGGGACTTTCGCGACCGCCTGCGCCAGGCCCAGGCACGCCTTGCGGTCAGCGAGGCGGCGCTCGAGGTGCAGCGCCTGCGCCTGCGCACCTTCGCTGCCGAACAGGCCGAGCAGGTTCAGGCCATTGCCCGGGCAGACGCCGAGCGCGGCGGCAGCCGTGGCGAGGCGCAGCGTGCCGAGGCGGACTGGCAACGCTACCAGCGCCTGGCCGAGTGGCAGGCGGCCAGCGTGCAGCGCATGGAGCAGGCCCGCGCCACGCGCATCCAGGCCCACGCCCTGCAGCGCGCCGCCGACGCCGAACTGGCTCGCCAGCATGCCCATAAAGCGGTGCTGGCGCAGCAGGGCAGGCAGCTCGAAGCGCAGCTGCAGCAGCGCCAGGCCGATCTCGACCAGGCGCGGGCCGAAGCTGACCTTGCCCGCAGTGCCTTGGCCGATACCGAAATACGCGCGCCGTTCGACGGTGTGGTGGGCCAGCGCAAGGTCCGTCAGCAGCAGTACGTGACACCGGGGCTGCCGCTGCTGGCGGTGGTGCCGGTCGAGCAGGCCTATGTAGTGGCCAACTTCAAGGAAACCCAGCTGGCGCACCTGCACCCGGGCCAGCCGGTCACCCTTGAGGTGGACACCTTCGGCCAGCACTGGCGCGGTACCGTCGACAGCGTCTCGCCAGGCTCGGGTGCGGTGTTCGCCTTGCTGCCGCCGGACAACGCCACCGGCAACTTCACCAAGATCGTCCAGCGCTTCCCGGTGCGCATCCACCTTGAGCCGGAGCCTGCCGGTGCGCCGCGGCTGCTGCCGGGCATGTCGGTGATCGCCACGGTCGACACACGCCAGGTACGCGATGAGCACTGAAGAAAAGGTCTCCACCCGCGCCTGGGTGGCGGTGATCGGCGGCCTGTTCGGCTGCTTCATGGCCGGCATGAACGTGCATGTCACCAGCGCCGCGCTGCCGGAAATCGAAGGGGCGCTGGGGGCCAGCTTCGAGGAGGGGTCGTGGATCTCCACCGCCTACCTGGTGGCCGAAATCAGCATGATCCCGCTGACCGCCTGGCTGGTGCAGGTGTTCTCGCTGCGGCGGGTGATGCTGGTGGGTTCGGCGGTGTTCCTGGCCAGTTCCGTGAGCTGCGCCCTGGCGCCCAACCTCGAGGCGATGATCGCCCTGCGGGTGTTGCAGGGCGCCTCGGGGGCGGTGCTGATCCCGCTGTCGATGCAGTTGATCATCACCGAACTGCCGGCCAGCCGCCTGGCCCTGGGCATGGCCCTGTTCAGCCTGTCCAACAGCGTGGCCCAGGCCGCCGGGCCGTCGATTGGCGGCTGGCTTACCGACATGTACTCGTGGCGCTGGATCTTCCTGCTGCAACTGCCGCCGGGCCTGGCCCTGCTGGCGGCGGTGGCCTGGTCGATCAAGGGCCGGGCGGGTGACCGCAGCGCCTTGCGCCAGGCCGACTGGCTGGGTATCGCCGCCATGGCACTGGGCCTGGGGGCGTTGCAGGTGGTGCTGGAGGAGGGCGGGCGCAAGGACTGGTTCGACTCGCGCTTCATCGTCGGCTTCAGCCTGCTTGCGCTGGTTTGCCTGGCGCTGTTCATCCAGCGCCAGCTGTGGGGCGCGCGGCCGTTCATCAACCTGCGCCTGCTGGGTAGCTACAACTTTGGCGTGTCCAGCCTGGCCATGGCAGTGTTCGGTGCGGCCACGTTCGGGCTGGTGTTTCTGGTACCTAATTACCTGTCGCTGGTGCAGGGCTACAGCGCCAGCGAAATCGGCAAGAGCCTGATCGCCTACGGCCTGGTGCAACTGCTGCTGGCACCGCTGCTGCCGCGGCTGATGCGCTGGCTCAACGCCAAGCTGCTGGTGGCCAGCGGCTTCGCCATCATGGCCCTGGGCTGCTGGCTGGGCTCACAGCTGACGGTGGATGCCGGCAGCAACGTGATCATCCCCTCCACCGTGGTACGCGGCATCGGCCAGCCGTTGATCATGGTGGCGCTGTCGGTGCTGGCGGTGAAAGGGCTGGACAAGGCCCAGGCGGGCTCGGCCTCGGCGTTGATCTCGATGCTGCGCAACCTGGGGGGCGCGCTGGGGACGGCGTTGCTGACGCAACTGGTGTCGCAGCGCGAGCGCTTTCATTCGGTCAGGGTGGGCGAAACGCTGACGCCGTTCGATGGCGCCTTGCAGCAGCGCCTGCCGGGGGGGCTGGTGGACCCGCAGTCGCCCGAGGTGATGCAGACGCTGGCATTGATCGACCAGAGCGTGCGTGAGCAGGCCTACCTGATGGCGTATTCCGATGCGTTCTACCTGTCGTGCGTGGCCCTGCTGGGCTGTGCCCTGGCTGCGTTGCTGCTGCGTAGCCGCTGAGACAGGCCCGGCCTCATCGCCGGCAAGCCGGTACTCTATAGAACAAACTACAGCTCATTGATTTAACACGGTCCCTGTGGGAAGCGGCCTTGTGTCGCGATGGGCCGCGAAGCGGCCCCAAGGCCTCGGCCTCATGCAAAATCGCCGGGGCTGCTGCGCAGCCCATCGCGACACAAGGCCGCTTCCCACAGGATTGCACAGAGCCTGAATCTGGCGCTGTACCTGTGTGGGCTTTAGCCGCGAACACCGGCAAAGCCGGTGCCATCCACCGCGGCGCAGCACATGTCGCGCTATGATGCCCGTCCACCTGCCACCGACCCCAGCCCATGACCCGCCCGCTCATCCTCCCGCTCGCCGAGAACTACCGCCACGGCGAACACATCGCCCCGCATTGTCACGACCGTGCGCAGCTGATCCATGCCATCAGCGGGGTGGTCACGGTCAATACCCTGGAGGGCAGCTGGGTGGTGCCGCCCGGGCGCGGGGTCTGGGTGCCAGCGGCCTGCGAGCATGAGCTGCGCATGTCGGGGGTGGTGCGCATGCGCACCTTGTTCGTCGATGCCGCCGCGCGCCCGGGGTTGCCGGCGCTGTGCCAGGTGATCGATATCTCGCCGCTGCTGCGCGAGCTGATCATCCGCGCCATGGACATCACCCCGGTGTACCCGCTGGATGGGCATGAGGCGCGCATCATGGCGCTGATTCTCGATGAGATCCGCGTATTGCCGGTGTTGGCCCTGCATGTGCCCAGCCCGCGTTCGGCGGTGTTGCAGGAACTCTGCGAAACGTTGCGTCTGGCGCCAGCGGACAACTGGAGCCTGGGGCGGGCGGCTGAATTGTGCGGGCTCAGCGGGCGCACCCTGACCCGGGCGTTTCAGCGGGAAACCGGCCTTAGCCTGGTGCAATGGGTACGGCGCATGCGTTTGCTGGCCGGGCTCGACGCGTTGGCGGCAGGGCGCTCGGTGCTGGAGGTGGCGCTGGACCAGGGGTATGACAGCCCCAGTGCGTTCAGTGCAATGTTCAGGCGCACGCTGGGGGTTTCGCCTTCGGTGTACTTCGGGCGGGTGGGGAGTGCGGGTGCGGGGGGCGTTGAGGACGGGGGCTGACAAACAAGGGCTGCAGAGCAGCCCCGGATATTACGCCTGCATCAACGCTGCGGATTGAGCGTCAGGTGCACGTGGCGGTTCACGTCCTTGTACAGCAGGTAGCTGAACGGGCCTGGGCCGCCGGAGTAGCAGGCTTGCGGGCAGAACGCGCGTAGCCACATGAAGTCGCCGGCTTCAACCTCGACCCAGTCCTGGTTCAGGCGGTACACCGCCTTGCCTTCCAGTACGTACAGGCCGTGTTCCATGACGTGGGTCTCGGCGAACGGGATCACGCCGCCAGGCTGGAAGGTCACGATGTTCACGTGCATGTCGTGGCGCATGTCGGCCATGTCGACGAAGCGGGTGGTCTTCCACGCGCCTTCGGTGCCCGGCATTTCGATGACGGTGGCGTTGTCACGGTGGGTGACGAACGACTCCGGTACCGGCAGGCCTTCGACCTTCTGGTAGTGCTTGCGCAGCCAGTGGAAGGTGACGTTGGCCTTGCTGTTGTTGCGCAGGCTCCACTCGGCGCCCGGGGCCAGGAAGGCGTAGCCGCCGGGTACCAGGGTGTGGTGCTTGCCTTCGACGGTGATGTCGATTTCGCCTTCGACCACGAACAGTACCGCTTCGGCGTTCGGGTCCAGCTCAGGGCGTTCGCTGCCGCCTTCAGGGGCAACTTCGACGATGTACTGCGAGAAGGTTTCGGCAAAGCCGGTCAGCGGGCGGGCGATGACCCACATGCGCATCTTGTCCCAGAACGGCAGGTGGCTGGTGACGATGTCACGCATCACGCCCTTGGGGATCACGGCATAGGCTTCGGTGAACATGGCACGGTCAGTCAGCAGCTCGGTTTGAGCCGGGTGCCCACCGTGGGGGGCGAAGTAGGATGGTTTCGACATGAACGGTCTCGACTTGTTGTTCTCTCCCCATGCCTTGGACCACACCGGCCGGTGCGTGCAGGGGATGCACGGACAGCATAAGAGCGCGCCCGTGGCATCCACAAATTAAATGTTGAAATACTCCGTATTCAATTACTGAATGCTGACCTGGCGCCCGGCATGGCTTTCATTCAGGCGGTCGCCCTGGCCGAACAGCTTGTGGCGCAAGGTGCCGTCCTGGTAGGCCGTAGGGTAGCGGCCGCGGCGTTGCAGTTCGGGCACCAGCAGCTCGACCACGTTGTGCAGGTCGTCCGGTTGCACGGCGTAGGTCAGGTTGAAACCGTCGATGCCGGTCTCGTCGAGCCAGTGCTCCAGCTGGTCGGCGACCTCGCTGGCGGCGCCCACCAGCACCGGCCCGCGGCCACCCAAACCGACGAACTCGGCAGCCTCACGCACCGTCCAGCGGCGGTTGGGGTCGGCGGCGGTGAAGGCGGCCAGGGCGGCGCGGCCGGCGTCGTTTTCGATGTACTGAAGCGGGGCGTCCGGGTCCAGCCCGGCAAGATCGATGCCGGTCCAGCCCGACAGCAGCGCCAGGGCCGCGTCCAGGTCGACGTAGCGGCGGTATTCGGCAAAGCGCGCTTCGGCCTCCCTGCGGGTGGGCGCGACGATCAGCAGCGCCTGGGCATAGATGAGCACCTGCTCGCGCCCACGCCCGGCAGCTTCGCTGGCCTGGCGAATGCCGTCGGCGTAGCGGCGCAGCACCGTGGGCGTCGGCCCGCTGATGAACACGCATTCGGCATGGCGGGCGGCGAACTGCTGGCCACGCGCCGAGGCGCCGGCCTGGAACAGTACCGGGGTGCGTTGCGGCGAAGGCTGGCACAGGTGCATGCCGGGCACCTGGAAGTGCTCGCCATGGTGATTGATCGGGTGCACCCGCGACGGCTCGATATAGCGCCCGGTCTGGCGTTCCAGTACCACGGCGTCGTCGTCCCAGCTGTGCTCCCACAGTTTGTACAGCACTTCGAGGTACTCCTCGGCCAGGTCATAGCGCTGGTCGTGGCCCAGTTGGCGCACCTGGCCGAGGTTGCGCGCGGCGCTGTCGAGGTAGCCGGTGACGATGTTCCAGCCCACCCGGCCGCCGCTCAGGTGGTCCAGGGTGGACATGCGCCGGGCGAAGGGGTACGGGTGCTCGTAGGTCAGCGAAAAGGTCACGCCGAAGCCAAGGTGGCGGGTTACCCCGGCCATGGCCGGCACCAGCAGCAGCGGGTCGTTCACCGGTACCTGCACGCCGCCGCGCAAGGCCGCCTCCGGCCCGCCCTGGTAGACGTCATAGATGCCCAGCACATCGGCGATGAACAGCGCATCGAACAGCCCGCGCTCCAGCAGCCGGGCGAGGTCGGCCCAGTACTCCAGGCGGTTGAAGTGCACGCTGGTGTTGCGCGGGTGGCGCCACAGGCCCGGGGACTGATGGCTGGCGGCGTTCATGCTGAAGGCGTTGAAGCGGATCGGGCGGGGCATCGTCATGTCCTTGTCAGGGCAGCACGGCAGTGGGGTACACCGCCTCGGCCACATCGAGCTTGCGCGGGATCAGCCCCAGGCCCTGGAAGGTGTCGGCCAGCTTCTGCTGTTCGGCGACGATCTGCGGGGTGATGGCCACGGCGTTGTAGTTGCGCCGTTCGCTGGCCACTTCCAGCACGCCGGCATTGATGCCCAGTTGCGGCGCCAGCAAGGCGGCGACTTCGCCGGGCTTGGCGTTGGCCCACTGGCTGACCTTGCCCAGCTCGCTGAAGAAGGTCTTGAGCAGGTCGCGGTGCTGGTCGGCGAACGCGCGGGTGGACAGGTAGAAGGTGCGGTTGTTGGACAGCCCGCTGCCATCGCGCAGGTTTTTCAGGCCCGGCTGGGCCTCGGCGGCGGCGAGGAACGGGTCCCACAGGGTGACGGCCTGTACGCTGCCCGACTGCAACGCGGCCACGGCGTCGGCAGCGTTATTGACGTAGGCGGGGGTGATGTCCTGGTAGCTCAGGCCGGCCTGCTCCAGGGCCACGGCCAGCAGGTACTGGGCGTTCCAGCCGCGGCCGGTGGCCACGCGCTTGCCCTTGAGGTCCTCGACCTTGGCGATGTGGTCCTGTTCGCGCACCACCAGGCCGATACCGCGCGGGTAGGGCTGTTCGGCGGCGAGGTACACCACCGGCTTGCCGGCGGCCTGGGCAAATACCGACGGCGCATCGGCGGCATGGCCCAGGTCGATGGCGCCGGTGCTCAGGGCCTCGAGCAGTTGCGGGCCGGCGGCGAACTCGTGCCAGCTGACTTTCACCCCCTGCGGCGCCAGCGCTTTTTCCAAGGCTCCGCTACTTTTGAGAATGTTGATGCTGTTGAACTTCTGGTAGCCGATGCGCAGGGTCTTGGCGTCGTCGGCAACGGCGTTGGACCAGGGCAGCAGGGCGCTGGCGACAGTGGCCAGCAAGCCGCCGAGCAGCAGGCGGCGCAGGGGGGAGAAGGCACGGGCAGGCACGGTGAAGCTCCTTGTACGGGGGCAATTGGCGTGCTTTCAGCCTAAGGAGGGAGCAAGGGGCTTTTCAATTTCTTTATGCGTAATTGTTAGATTGTTTTGTTCTTTTTATATCCTTTTGTTTGCGCGTGGATCGGGCCTTTGGATCCACGACATTTTTTTCACATCGCCTTGCTAGCATCGCGGCCACTTTTTGCAGGAACTTTGCAGGAACCGAACCGATGATCAATGCCTTGCGCAAGCGTGGTATCCGTTTGGCCCTGGCCGCCACTGCGGGCCTGGTGGCCAGCACCCTGGGCTTTTTTGCCTGGCAGACCTACTACCCGGTACAGGCCGCCGACGGCTGGGGCGTGCAGGTGCTGCACGACTCTGTGGCCAAGGCCGCCTCGCTGCTGCCCGAGGCCGATGGCAGCCTGCTGGTAAGCCGCGAACTGCGCGATGGGCGTGGCAGCATTGTGCGCATCACCGCCGAGGGTGACCGGGTGGTGCTGATCGATGGCCTGTCCAAGCCCGATGGCATGGTGGCAGTGTCCGGCGGTTGGGCGTTCAGCCAGGAGGTGGGTGGGGCGCCGGTCAGCATTTCGCGCAATGGCCAGGTATTGGCGCTGTTCCAGGGTAACAACGTGCAGGGGCTGTACAACGATGGCGACCACCTGTACGCCATCGAGGACCGCAAGGGCGATGGCCGGCTGATGCGCTACGACTGGCGCAGTGGTGAGCTGGACGTGCTGCGCTCGGGCCTGACCGAAACCGAAGGCCTGACCCGCTGTACCGACGGGCGCCTGCTGTACACCGAAAAGGCCGAAGGCAAAGTGCGGGCATTCAACCCCGAAGGTGAGGACCCGGTGGTGGTCGAAGGGCTGAACAACCCCACCTTCCTGTATTGCGACCAGCGTGGCCTGTGGATCAGCGAGGACTCCACCCACCGTGCGCGGCTGCTGCGCATGACTGGCGATGGCACCCGTCACACCGTGCTCAGCTTCCTGAAAGCACCGCAGGCCATCGTGCCGGATGGCAAGGGCGGCTACCTGCTCGCCGAAGGCGGTCGCGACCGGGTGCTGCGCCTGACGCCGCCAGCCGAGCAGCGCACCGCGCAAGTCGAAACCGCCTCGTGGGCACCCGGTATCTGAATCAGCTCGGCAGGCGTTTGCGCCGGCCGGGCAGCAGGCCCAGCACCAGCATGCAACCAAGCATGATCACCAGGGCGCCCAGGGCCTGCAGCCAGCTCAGCGCCTCCCCCAGAAACAGCGCGCCAACCAGCACCGCCACCAAGGTGACCACGAATTCGACGCTGATGGTGCGGGTGGCACCGATGCGCTCCACCAGGCCGAAATACAGCACGTAGGTGGTGGCGCTCATCACGGCGCCGCTGATGGCCAGGTACAGCCAATCGATGGCCTCGGGCACCTGCGGCACCGGCACCAGCAGCAACAGCGGCAAGGTCAGCAGGCCGCCTGCCAGGAACGCGCCCCCGGTGACTGTCCACGGGTCCTGGCCGCGCAGGCGCAGGCTGGCGTAGTTGCTGCCGAACGCTGCACACACGCAGCCCAGCAGCGAAGCGACGCAGCCGTGGATGAAGTCCTCGGTCACCGCCTGGGCCGGGAAGCCCACCAGCATGACGATACCCACCACCCCCAGCAGCAGCCCGGCCAGCCCTTGGTGGCTGATCTTCTCGATACCCCAGAGCCTGCCGATGATCATCGAGAACAGCGGAATGCTGGCGACGAAGATGGCCGCCATGGCCGTGCCGATGCGCGGTGTGGCGTAGGACAGCCCGATCAGTTGCCCGGCCACGGTGGTGGCGCCCACCACCAGCAACGGCCACAGCAGTGGCCGTAGCTTCAGTGCCCGGCCCAGCAGGGCGGCCAGCACCGTCAGGGTGCCGCCGGCAATCAGTGCGCGCAGGCTGACCGCGCCGACCCAGCCAAAGGCGTGCACCACCTTCAGCACCACCAAAAAGGAAAAGCCCCAGGCCACGGCCAGGAACAGATAGGCGGCAAGGTCGCGCGGTCGCATCGGCAAGGGTCCATCCGGCAGGGGTGAGCGGCAGGCTAGCGCTGCAAGGCGGGCCAGATCAAGCGGCATGCCGGCAATCCGAATGAGTGCGTGGCGAATGGCCATTTCTGGTGCACACTGTGTGGACTGTGCAGTTCATGTGAGCGTTCGTGGGCGTGGGCTGTCGAAGCAGTAGAGCTGTCATTTCCATCAACCAGTCGGTAGTGCGAGGATCGCGATGAGTGCACGGAGTTTGTGCCATTCGATGGGGTTGGCGCTGGCCATTGCATTGTTGCCCACGCTGGCCACAGCGCAGCAGGCCTGCCAGCACCTGACCGCTACCGGCAACCCCGAGTACCCTCCCTACCTGTGGCGTGACCCGCAAAACCCCCAGCAATTGATCGGCGCCAATGCCGACCTGCTCCGGCATGCTGCCGATAAGTTGGGCTTGGTGGTGGATGTGGTGTATGTCGGGCCGTGGTCGCGCGCCCAGGAAGAGGTCAACAGCGGGCGCATCGACATGATGGCTGGCTATTTTCGCACCCAGGCGCGGGAGCAGTTGATGGACTTCGTCAGCCCGCCGTTCCTGTTTACCTCCAGCGTGGTGTGGGTGCGTCAGGGCGAGGCATTCAGCTACAGCGACTGGGCCGACCTGCAGGGGCGCCGGGGCGGTACCTTGGTCAACAACAGCCATGGCCAGGCGTTTGACGACTACGCCCGCGAGCACCTGGACCTGGAGGCTGTACCCAGTGCGACCCAAGCCTTCGAGAAGTTGCTGCTCAAGCGTAACGACTATGTGATTTTCGAGCGTTACCCGGGGCTTGCCCTGGCCCGCACGTTGGGCCGGGAGCAGCAGTTGCAGGTGCTGGAACCGCCGATATCCAGTGAGGGGTTGTTCCTGGCGTTGTCGCACAAGTCGGCTTGCAATGTGCCGGCGTTGCGTGAGCAGCTGGCGCGCAAGATGAAAGAGCTGGCGGCAGGGCCCTTGCCTGAGCAACTGGTAGCGCAGAACTTGGAGCGCTGGCAGCGTCAGCAGCAGGGCGGGCAGTAGGCTCAGCTTTTACATTTGGCCAGCACTACCTGGCAGGTCTTGGGCGTGCCGCCGGAGCGCCCGGCGTAACGCATGCAGCTGTCCAGAGACTTGCGGCTGGCGCTGGCCAGGGTCGGGCCGAAGGCCAGGCCGCCTTCGCCGCTGCTGGGCAGGGCCTTGGCGTAGCAGTTGGCGCCTTGGGCGGCGTAGCGTTGGGTGGGTTTTGAGGAGCAGCCGGTCAGGAGCAGGGTGAGGGCTAGCAGGGTCAGGGGGAGGGTGGTGTTCATTGCAATGCCCCTTGAGTGGGTGTTGGTGGTTTAGCCGTTTCGCTTGTCAAGGGTACATGGTTGGGGGCGGTTGCTGTAGGGGGGGGCTTGTAGGCGATGGTTTTTGTGTAAGTGATATATGTTTTGTTGTTTGTTGTTTGTTGTTTGTTGTTTGTATTGAGAGTTGTATGCGCATTCATTATTTGTATTGACGCTTATTCACCTTTCCGCCCTTACGGCGGGTAACTTTTTGAAGTCCGGAATGCCGGCCAATCAAAAGTCACCAAAAAATCCTCGCTCCATT
>NZ_JBJDNC010000070.1:0-24332 GCF_044900265.1 Pseudomonas sp. NPDC089406
GATGATGGGAGCAGGCGGTTTTTGGTTACTTTTTTCCAAGAAAAAAAGTAACCCGCCGTAAGGGCGGAAAGGTGACGAAAAGCAGCCATCGTCAATGAATGCGCATACATCTACCAAAGCAATCACCATGGACTCCGAACCCGAACCCGAACCCGAACCCGAACCCGAACCCGAACCCGCCAAAAGCCAGCTATTCCACCCCCTCAACCACCCCCTGGTCCTCTCCCAGAAACCCACCACTCTGGTGCTGCCACAACCGCGCATAGGTCCCATTGCGCGCCAACAACTGCGCATGGGTACCTTGCTCGATGATCCGCCCCTCATCCATGACAATCAGCCGGTCCATGGCCGCAATGGTCGACAACCGGTGGGCGATGGCAATCACCGTCTTGCCCTGCATCATTTCATCCAGGCTCTCCTGGATCGCCACCTCCACCTCCGAGTCCAGCGCACTGGTAGCCTCGTCCAGCAGCAGAATCGGTGCGTTCTTGAGCATCACCCGGGCAATGGCGATGCGCTGGCGCTGGCCACCCGACAGCTTGATACCACGCTCACCCACCAAGGTGTCGTAGCCGCTGTGGCCCTGCTTGTCGCTGAGCTGGCTGATGAAACCATCCGCCTGGGCGTTGGCGGCGGCGCGGCGAATCTGCTCGTCACTGGCGTCCGGGCGGCCGTAGGCGATGTTGTCGCGGATCGAGCGGTGCAGCAGCGAGGTATCCTGGGTGACCATGCCGATCACGCTGCGCAGGCTGTCCTGGGTGACTTCGGCGATGTTCTGCCCATCGATGCGGATGCTGCCGCTGTCCACGTCATAAAAGCGCAACAGCAAGTTGATCAAGGTCGACTTGCCCGCGCCGGAGCGGCCCACCAGGCCAACCTTCTCACCGGCGCGAATCTCCAGGCTCAGGCCATCGAGCACCTGGCGCTCGCCGTTGTAGTTGAACCGCACCTGGTCGAAGCTCACCGCGCCGCCGCGGGTTTGCAGCACGCCGGCATTCGGCGCGTCCTGCACCTTGGGGCCGCGGGTCAGGGTCTGCATGCCGTCCTGCACGGTGCCGATGCTTTCGAACAGCGAAGTCATCTGCCACATGATCCAGTGCGACATGCCGTTGATGCGCAGGGCCATGGCGGTGATCGCCGCCACTGCGCCAGTACCGACCTCGCCCAGGTGCCAGAGCCACAGCGCATAGCCACCAGCCCCCATGATCAGCCCCACCACCAGCGCCTGGTTGACGATTTCGAACTGGCTGACCAGGCGCATCTGGCGAAACCCGGTGAGCTTGAAGTCTTCCATGGCCGCGCGGGCGAAGTGCGCCTCGCGCCTGGAGTGCGAGAACAGCTTCACCGTGGTGATGTTGGTGTAGGCGTCCGATACCCGCCCGGTCATCGACGAGCGTGCGTGGGCCTGTTCCTGGCCCACCTGGCCAAGGCGTGGCACGAAGTACCACATGGCCAGGCCGAACAGCGCGATCCAGGCCACGAACGGCAACATCAGCTTGAGCGCAAAACCGCCCGCCAGGGCGATGATGGCGATGAAGTACACGCCGATGCCGGGGAGGATTTCGATCAGGGTGAAGAGCACTTCGCGCACCGCCAGGGCGGTCTGCATCACCTTGGTGGTGACCCGCCCGGAAAACTCGTCCGAGAAGAACGACAGGCTCTGGCGCAGCATCAGGCGGTGGAAGTCCCAGCGCAGGCGCAGCGGCAGGTTGATCGCCAGCACCTGGTGTTGAACCATGGTACGCAACGCCACCAGGCCGACACTGGCCAGCAGCACGATACCGATGCCCCACAGTGCGCGAAGCTCCTGGGCACCGGCATCGCCGCCGGCCTGCCAGGTGGACAGCAGGTCGACCACCTGGCCGAGAACGGCGAACAGCCAGGCTTCATACACCGAAACCCCGGCGCTGAGCAGGGCGAATGCCAGGATGTAGCCACGGGCGCCGCGGGTGCAGGCCCACATGAAACGCAGCAAGCCCATCGGGGGCGGTGGCGCCTCATCAGGCGGGAAGGGGTCGAGCCAGCGTTCGAAGGCACGCAGCATGGGGTCTCCGGAAAATCAGTGAGCAGTTGCCGGCGCCTGGGTAGGCCAGGGGTACGGCGTTGCTACGAACCATACAGCACTGCTGCGCTTTTTGCGGGCGTGCCGGTGGATAGCATCGGCACGCCCGGCCCCGAGCCGCGAAAACTCCGATGTCGCACACCGTCACCCAGGACGTCGTAATCAGACAACCACGCGTCTCAGCCAATCTGCTCGGCCCACCCGCAAACCCGAATAATTGATTCATCGGTCAACCCTGCGCCAAGGGCGGTCCGACGCGGTACAACGAGTAAGCAGCCTCGCCTCACAATTCCAACGCTGCGGCGCCCCGTGCCCCGGACTACCGGCACGACATAACTACAGCCCTAAAACCCAATAGCACGCGCCTGGCCGGCCACGGCATGGTTGCGCGCGCTTTTGTGAGACTTGACTGCCATGATCGTTACTTCCGTTTCAGCCGCCGACTCGTCGAGCGGCCATCGCAATGCGTTGCTCGTCGCCCACATCGCCGCGGTGCTGTTCGGCCTCACCGGCATCCTTGGCCACCTGATCCAGGCCGACGCCAGCCTGATCACCTTCGGCCGCGCCACCTTCGCCTTCATCGCCCTGGGCTTCGTCGCCGGGCTCAAGGGCACCCGCCTGCTCGATGCGCTCAAGTGGCGCAACCTGCCCGTGTTGCTGGTCACTGGCGGCCTGCTGGCCGCGCACTGGCTGACCTTCTTCGTGGCGGTCAAGGTCGGTGGCGTGGCTGTAGCCACCCTCGGCTTTGCCAGCTTCCCGGCGTTCATCGCGCTGATCGACATGACCGTGTTCCGCGAGCGTATTGGCGCGGTCGAGGCCGGCTTGCTGGGCATGGTCACCGCCGGCCTGGTGCTGGTGGTGCCGTCCTTCGACCTGCTCGACAGCGGCACCGTCGGCTTGCTCTGGGGGCTGGCCTCGGGGCTGTCGTTCGCCTTGCTGGCCGTGGCCAACCGCCGCCGCCCGGCGGGCATGAACGCCATGCAGGTGTCGTTCTGGCAGAACGTGGTGGTGGCCATCGTGGTCGCGCCGCTTGCCTTCAGCCACCTGGGCAGCAGCAGCCTGAGCACCTCGGATTGGGTCAATCTGGCGTTGCTCGGGGTGTTCTGCACCGGCCTTTCGCAGTTTCTTTTCGTCAAGAGCCTGGACGGGCTGGAGGCGCGCACTGCGGGCATGATCATCGCCCTCGAGCCGGTCTACGCCATCGCCTGCGCCTGGTGGCTGTTCGGCGAGCAGCCGTCGCTGCGCATGGCCGCAGGCGCGGCGCTGATCGTGCTGGCGACCATCTTCTGCGCCTGGCGCAAGGCACCGACCCACTGAGCCTGTGGTTGTAGGAGCGGCCTTGTGTCGCGAAAGGGCCGCAAAGCGGCCCCGCGATCCCTGCGTTGATGCAGATATTGCCGGGGCCGCCCTGCGGCCCTTTCGCGGCACAAGGCCGCTCCTACAGAGTGCGCGCTGGGTTCGCAGGCGTCGGTCGTTGCGTTTCAGCCGTGCGCCTTGCGCAGCGGCACCTCGCGCAGCAACCAGCTAAGCGCAAAGGCCAGGCAGGTCACCGCGCAGGCGCTCAGGAACACCCCGTGCATCGCCCCGGCGAAGGCCTCCAGGTAAGCCTGCTGTTCAGGCGCCGCCAGGGCATGTACCTGGTCCGGCGACAGGGTGACCGGCGCCGCGCTGCCGGCCGGGAAGCTGTCCGCCAGGCGCGCCAGCAAGGTGTGCGAGAACAGCGCGCCGAACACCGAAACGCCAATGGTGCCGCCGATGGTGCGGAACAACGTCGCCCCCGAGGTGGCCACGCCCATGTGCCGCGGCTCCACGCTGTTTTGCACTGCCAGCACCAGCACCTGCATGACCATGCCCAGGCCCGCGCCCAGCAGGCCCATGTACAGGTTCATGGTCAAGGTCGGGGTATCCAGTTGCAGGCGGCTGAGCAGGGCAAGGGCGATGGCTTGCAGCAAGGTGCCGATGATCGGGAACAGGCGGTAGCGCCCCCAGCGGCTGATCAGCCGCCCGGTCACCGCCGAGACCACCAGCAGTCCACCCATCAGCGGCAGCATCTGCAAGCCGGCGCCGGTGGGGGTGGCGTTTTTCACCACCTGCAGGTACAGCGGCAGGAAGGTCACCGCGCCAAACAGCGATACACCGACGATGAACCCGATCAGCCCGGCCAGCACGAAGGTACGGTGGCGGAACAGGTGCAGCGGCATGATCGGCTCCACCGCGCGGCGCTGCTCGTAGATGAAGCCGAACAGGCCGATCAGGCAAAACAGCGCCAGGCACAGCACATCCAAAGAGGCCCACGGCAGCAGGTTGCCGCCAAGGCTGGTGAGCAGCACCACGCAGCTCAAGGTCAGGGTGAGGAAGAACGCGCCGAAGTAGTCGATCACATGCTTGACCCGCGCCACGTGCGGGCGGAACACGCTGCCGATCACCACCAGCGCCAGCAGGCCCAGGGGCAGGTTGATGTAGAAGATCCAGCGCCACGACAGGTGCTCGACCAGAAAGCCGCCAATCAGCGGCCCGACCACCGTGGCCAGGCCGAACACCCCGCCGAACAGGCCCTGGTAGCGGCCGCGCTCGGCTGGCGGGATGACATCGCCCACCGCCGCCATGGCAACTACCATCAGGCCGCCGCCACCCAGGCCCTGCAGGGCGCGCAGCAGCACCAGCTCGGTCATGTTCTGGGCCATGCCGCACAGCACGGACCCGGCCAGGAACAACACGATGGCCACCTGCAGCACGCGCTTGCGCCCGTACAGGTCGCCGAACTTGCCGTACAGCGGCACCACTACGGTAGAAGCCAGCAGGTAGGCGGTGACCACCCACGACAGCCAGCGCAGGCCGCCCAGGTCGCTGACGATGGTCGGCAGCGCGGTGGAGACGATGGTCTGGTCGAGCGCGGCGAGGAACATCACCAGCAGCAGGGCGCCGAGCAGCAGGGGGATGGGCGGGTGTGCGTCGTGTTCGACGGGAGTGCTTTGCATGGGCGGGCCTGGGTCAGTGGCGGGCAAGGTGGCGGCCGGCGTCCTGCAGGCCGGCGAGGGCGAAGCGGTAGAGCTGGTCGCAGACCTCGGCATGGGGCATGCCGAGAATCTGCTGCACCGCACCGGAGCCGCCGCGCGGGCCAATCAGCAGCATCGCCCAGGGCGCGGTGACGCAGAGGATGCAGCGCACCAGCGCCGGGTCGCCGGCCGGGATACCGCTGATTTCGCTGAACAGCCCCATCAGCAGCGCCAGTTTTTGTGGCGCGGTGCCCTGCAGGTGCGCCTGGCCCTGGCTACTGGGGGCCAGCAGTTCGGCGGCCAACACCCGCAGATGCCAGCCTTCGCGGCCGCTGGCGGCCTTTTGCACCACCAGCTCGATCAACGTGCGCAGTTTTTCGCTGGCCGGCACCGGCGCCTGGACGATGCGTTGCAGGTTGGTGATGTCGAGAAAGCGCCGGCGTGCCTCGTCGAGGACTGCCAGGTACAGGCCGTTGCGGCTGCCGAAGTGGTAGTTGATCGAAGCCAGGTCGACCTCGGCCTGGGCGGCCACCGCCTTGTTGCTGGAGGCGGCGAAACCCTGGGCGGCAAACAGTTCGCCAGCGGCGTCGAGGATGCGCAGGCGGGTGGCTTCGCCGTCCTTGCGCGGTTCGCGGGGGGCAGGGGGCATGCTGGGGCTCCACAGGTGTCGTGGAGGGAGCATGTGTCGGGGTTAGTCTAAATTCAATTTAAATTTAATTAATGTTTCGCCGATCCCTGTAGGAGCCGGCTTGCCGGCGATAGGGCCGGGTCTGAAACCAGCAATGTGTGCCAGGGCCACCGGCCTCATCGCCGGCAAGCCGGCTCCTACAGAGACCGCGCAAGGCCGATGCTCCAGCTCAGCCCTTGAGCCCGGCCACCACTTCGGCCGCCGTGGTCACCTGGCCGAAGTGGTGCTGCCACAGCTCGATGCCCAGCTTGCCCGAACGGTCCAGCGACGAGCCCATGGTCAGGTCGGTGACCAGGGTCGGGCACAGCCCGGCATCGAACAGGGCAAAGCCTGCGGCCAGCACACAGGTTTCGGTCTGCAGCCCGCACACCAGCACACGTTCCACGTTCAGGCTCTTGAGGTAGGCCAGGGTCTCGGCGGTCTGGCCGTAGCCGTGCTTGACGAACACCTTGTCGGCTTCGACCAGCGCCACGTCTTCACGGGCCGGGTGCCAGCCGAGCTGACGTTGGAACGGCGTGACCTGCTCGTCGTGCAGTTCGATGGAAGCCACGGTGGGGATGTGAGCCGACAAGGCGCGGATGCCATCCACCAATTTTTCCGAAGGGCTGAAGGTGGATTGCACGTCGACGATGAGCAGGGCTTGGCGCATGGCGGGGAGGCGGGTCCGGAGGGGCAGGGGCGGGGAGTATACCGCCATCGCTGGCAGGCGGTTACCCGGCGCCCAGCCCTGACGCGTGTCCCCTGTAGGAGCGGCCTTGTGTCGCGAAAGGGCCGCGGAGCGGCCCCGAAATAGAGGCCATGGCACAGATCGCCGGGGCCGCTCCGCGGCCCTTTCGCGACACAAGGCCGCTCCTACAGGAGTCAGGCTGCCAATCGCCCGCTGGCAATCGCCGCGGACGCTGCCAGCATCGCCCGCAACAGCACCGCACAACCAGCAGCCAGGTCCGCAGGCGCGGCGTTCTCGATCTCGTTATGGCTGATGCCACCCTCGCACGGCACGAAGATCATCCCGGCAGGGCCCAGCTCGGCGAGAAAGATCGCGTCATGCCCCGCACCGCTGACGATGTCCATGTGCGCCAGGCCCAGGTTGCGCGCCGAATCACGCACCGCATCCACGCAGCCACGGTCGAAGTACAGCGCCGGGAAGTCAGCAGTGGGGACCAGCTCGTAACTCAAGCCATGTTTGGCCACGGTGGCCTCGATCACCGCACGCACCTCGGCGATCATCGCATCCAGCTGCTGGCCTTCAAGGTGGCGAAAATCCAGGGTCATGCGCACCTCGCCCGGGATCACGTTGCGCGAGCCTGGGTAGGCCTGCAGGCAGCCGACCGTGCCGCAGGCATGGGGCTGGTGGGCAAGGGCGGTGCGGTTGACCGCCTCGACCACCGCCGCAGCGCCCACCAGGGCGTCCTTGCGCAGGTGCATGGGGGTGGGGCCGGCGTGGGCCTCGACGCCGCGCAGGGTCAGGTCGAACCACTTCTGGCCCAGGGCGCCGAGCACCACGCCGATGGTCTTGTGCTGGTCCTCGAGGATCGGGCCCTGCTCGATATGCGCCTCGAAGTAGGCACCGACCGGGTGGCCGAGCACCGGGCGTTCACCGGCATAACCGATACCGTTCAGCGCCTCGCCCACGCTGACGCCCTGGGCGTCGCGCTTGGCCAGGGTCTCGGCCAGGGTGAACTTGCCGGCGAATACCCCCGAGCCCATCATGCATGGCGCAAAGCGCGAGCCTTCCTCGTTGGTCCACACCACCACCTCCAGCGGTGCCTCGGTTTCCACGCCCAGGTCGTTGAGGGTGCGCAGCACTTCGAGCCCGGCCATCACGCCGAAGCAGCCATCGAACTTGCCGCCGGTGGGCTGGGTGTCGATATGGCTGCCGGTCATCACCGGCGGCAGCTTGGGGTTGCGCCCCGGGCGGCGGGCGAAGATGTTGCCTACGCCGTCCACCGTCACGCTGCAGCCGGCGGCTTGGCACCATTGCACGAACAGGTCGCGGGCCTGGCGGTCGAGGTCGGTGAGGGCCAGGCGGCACACGCCACCCTTGGCCGTGGCGCCGAGTTGGGCAAGGTCCATCAGCGACTGCCATAGGCGCGCGCTGTCGACGTGGTGCTGGGTGGATTGCAGGATCTGTTTGGCGGGCGTGGTCATGGGTGTCTCCTCAGGCTTGTTTTTGTCAGGCTGGAGCAGGGTGTTCATGGCAACGGCTTGGCCAGCCGCGCCGGGCCGCGCAAGGCCACAGCGCCGAGCGCGTAGTACAAGCCGCCGCCCAGCAGCGAGCCGGTGAACCAGCCGTAGTCGTAGAACCAGCTGAAGCGGCTGTTGCCGATGGCCAGCACGGTCAGTGCCACCGGGATGGCGAAGGCAATGAAGCCTGCGCGGTTCCATGCCGGGTAAACGTCGTCGCGGTACAGCCCGGCGAGGTCCAGCTGCTGGCGGCGCACCAGGAAGTAGTCCACCACCATGATCCCGGCGATCGGCCCGAGCAGGCTGGAATAGCCCAGCAGCCAGTTGGAATAGACCGTCTCCAGGCTCACGTCCGAGACAATCCAGCCAAGCTTCTTGAACAGCTCGTGGGCCATCAGCGCCAGGCCGATCAACCCGGTCAGCCACACCGCGCGGCTGCGCCCGATCAGGCGCGGGGCGATGTTCTGGAAGTCATTGGTGGGCGAGACGATGTTGGCTGCGGTGTTGGTGGCCAGGGTGGCGAGCACGATCAGGGTCATGGCCAGGGCTACCCAGCCGGGGCTTTGGATCTTGCCGATCAGGGTCACCGGGTCCGACACCGTCTCGCCCACCAGCGAGGCCGAGGCGGCCGTCATGATCACCCCCAGCGAGGCGAACAGGAACATGGTCAGCGGCAGGCCGTAGATCTGCCCCAGCACCTGGTCCCGCTGGCTTTTCGCATAGCGGCTGAAGTCGGGGATGTTCAGCGACAGGGTGGCCCAGAAGCCGACCATGGCGGTGAGCCCGGCGCAGAAGTAACCGACCACGCTGGCGCCTTCAGGGCGCTTGGGCGGCTGCGCCAGCAATTCGCTCATCGACATGTGCGGCAGCGCCCAGAACAGCAGCCCCAGGCCCACCGCCACCAGCAGCGGCGCGGCCAGGGTTTCGAGCAGCTTGATCGACTCGGCGCCGCGCAGCACCACCCACAGGTTCAGCGACCAGAACAGCATGAAGCCGATCACCTCGCCGGTGCCGCCCAAGGCCTTCCAGCCGTCGAACAGCGAGCCCAGCAGCAGGTGGATGGCCAGCCCGCCGAACAGGGTCTGTATGCCGAACCAGCCGCACGCCACCACTGCGCGAATCAGGCACGGCACGTTGGAGCCGAGAATGCCGAACGAGGAGCGCAGCAGCACCGGGAAGGGGATGCCGTACTTGGTGCCGGGGAAGGCGTTGAGGGTCAGCGGAATCAGTACGATCAGGTTGGCCAGCAAAATCGCCAGCAGCGCCTCGCCCACGCTCAGGCCGAAGTAGGCCGTCAGCACACCACCCAGGGTGTAGGTGGGCACGCAGATGGACATGCCCACCCACAGCGCGGTGATGTGCCACTTGTTCCAGGTGCGTTGGTGCACCTTGGTGGGGGCGATGTCGTGGTTGTAGCGGGGGCTGTCGAGCACGTCGCTGGCCGCTTCGAGCTCGTACAGGCCGTGCTGCTCGATCACTTTCGATCTGCTCTGTTGCATGGGGCTCTCCAGGTTTTTCTTGTCGTTGTCGCTCATCGGGCTATGCGATGGCCGGAGTACACACACCACCAGTACTGCACCTGCGGTCCGGCCATGGCGGCTGGCCTGGGCTTTCAACAAACGTGCCGGGTTGGCCGCGGCCAGCCCGGCGGGCTGCCGCCGACTGCAGGTAACTCACTGACTTGCAAGTGCATTCAGCTGGGCAGGCAAGCAACACGGATCACGGGCCGTGTGCGTTGTCTTGCCGGCGGGCCCACACGCACCGTGGTTCAAAGCGGTGCGGCCTGGAAAACATCGGGCGCGGCCTGCGCCATCCTGCCGGTTTCAAACAGCTGAATTTGCGTAGAAAATCTTGACCAATTTGGCTTCCTGTCAAGTGCGTCAAAATGGTGAGAGGCTGCATCGTTTTGGTGATTTGTTTAAATAAACGTTACAAATCAGTTAGTTAAATCGTTTGTAATTTGCTTATATTTTTTCTTGATCAATGCAGAATCAGCTACTAGCCTCGAATCTTGTCAGGCATGACAGGATTGCTTCGAGCCTTCAGGCACTGGCGTAAAAATTCCAAGAACCGGCCAATAGACCGGTCAGCCTGCGAGGAAGACGGCATGTCCCTGTTGATCCGTGGCGCCACCGTGGTCACCCACGAAGAAAGCTACCCCGCCGATGTGTTGTGTGCCGACGGCCTGATCCGCGCCATCGGCCTGAACCTGCAAGCCCCCACCGGTTGCCAGGTACTCGACGGCAGCGGCCAGTACCTGATGCCCGGCGGCATCGACCCGCACACCCACATGCAGCTGCCGTTCATGGGCACGGTGGCCAGCGAGGACTTCTTCAGCGGCACCGCCGCAGGCCTTGCCGGGGGCACCACCTCGATCATCGACTTCGTCATCCCAAACCCGCAGCAGTCGCTGCTGGAGGCCTTCCACACCTGGCGCGGCTGGGCGCAGAAAAGCGCATCCGATTACGGTTTTCACGTCGCCATCACCTGGTGGAGCGAGCAGGTGGCCGAAGAGATGGGCGAGCTGGTGGCCAAGCATGGGGTGAACAGCTTCAAGCACTTCATGGCCTACAAGAACGCCATCATGGCCGCCGACGACACCCTGGTGGCCAGCTTCGAGCGCTGCCTGCAATTGGGCGCGGTACCCACCGTGCATGCCGAGAACGGCGAGCTGGTGTACCACCTGCAGAAAAAATTGCTGGCCCAGGGCCTGACCGGCCCCGAGGCCCACCCGCTGTCACGCCCGGCGCAGGTCGAAGGCGAGGCCGCCAGCCGCGCCATCCGCATTGCCGAAACCCTCGGCACGCCGCTGTACCTGGTGCATATCTCCAGCCGCGAGGCGCTGGACGAGATCACCTACGCCCGGGCCAAGGGCCAGCCGGTGTACGGCGAGGTGCTGCCCGGCCACCTGCTGCTGGACGACAGTGTGTACCGCGACCCGGACTGGGCCACCGCCGCCGGCTATGTGATGAGCCCGCCGTTCCGCCCGCGCGAGCACCAGGAGGCGCTGTGGCGCGGCCTGCAGTCGGGCAACCTGCACACCACCGCCACCGACCACTGCTGCTTCTGCGCCGAGCAGAAGGCCATGGGCCGCGATGACTTCAGCCGCATCCCCAACGGCACCGCCGGCATCGAGGACCGCATGGCGGTGCTGTGGGATGCCGGGGTGAACAGCGGCCGGTTGTCGATGCACGAGTTCGTCGCGCTGACCTCCACCAACACGGCGAAGATCTTCAACCTGTTCCCGCGCAAGGGCGCGATCCGCGTCGGCGCCGATGCGGATCTTGTGCTGTGGGACCCGCAAGGCACCCGCACCATCAGCGCCAGCACCCACCACCAGCGGGTCGACTTCAACATCTTCGAAGGCCGCACCGTGCGCGGCATCCCCAGCCACACCATCAGCCAGGGCAAGTTGCTGTGGGCCGATGGCGACCTGCGCGCCGAGCCGGGCGCGGGGCGTTACGTGGAGCGCCCGGCGTACCCGTCGGTGTACGAGGTGCTCGAACGCCGCGCCGAGCTGCACAAGCCGACGCCGGTACAGCGCTGAGGCCATTGGGGCTGCTGCGCAGCCCATCGCTGGCAAGCCAGCGCCTACAGGGGTAACACCGCTTGGGTCTCACTGGACCTGTAGGCGCCGGCTTGCCGGCGATCGGGCGCAAAGCGCCCTCATTCCAAGCCCCATAAAAAAAGAGAGGCTACAACCGTGATCGACGCCCTGAACCACTTGCCGCGCCCCCGGGCCGGTGCCGACCAGTTAAACGAGGCCTTCAGCGACCTCGCTCCCCCGCTCACCGAGCGCCAGGCCATCGTGGAAAGCGCGCGCTGCCTGTATTGCTACGACGCCCCGTGCATCAACGCCTGCCCCAGCGAAATCGACATCCCGTCGTTCATCCACCGCATCAGCGACGGCAATGTGCAGGGCGCCGCCGAGCGCATCCTGTCGGCCAACATTCTCGGCGGCAGCTGTGCCCGGGTATGCCCCACCGAAATCCTCTGCCAGCAGGCCTGCGTGCGCAACAACGCCCAGGAGTGCGCGCCGGTGCTGATCGGCCAGTTGCAGCGCTATGCCCTGGACAACGCAGCCTTCACCCAGCACCCGTTCCAGCGCTCGCCGGCGACCGGCAAGCGCATCGCCGTGGTCGGTGCCGGGCCCGCCGGGCTGTCCTGCGCCCATCGCCTGGCCCTGCACGGCCATGACGTGGTGGTGTTCGAAGCCTGCGACAAGGCCGGCGGCCTCAACGAATACGGCATCGCCCGTTACAAGCTGGTGGACGACTACGCCCAGCGCGAGGTGGAGTTCTTGCTGGGTATCGGCGGCATCGAGATCCGTCATGGCCAGCGCCTGGGCAGCAACCTCACCTTGAGCGAATTGCACAGCCAGTTTGACGCGGTGTTCCTCGGCCTGGGCCTGAATGCCGTGCGCCAACTCGGCCTGCCCGACGAGGACGCCCCCGGCCTGCTGGCTGCCACCGAATACATCCGCGAACTGCGCCAGGCCGATGACCTGAGCCAACTGCCGCTGGCCGACCGTTGCCTGGTGATCGGCGCCGGCAACACCGCCATCGACATGGCCGTGCAGATGAGCCGCCTGGGCGCGCGCGACGTCAACCTGGTGTACCGCCGCGGCGAGGCCGACATGGGCGCCACCGGCCACGAGCAGGAAATCGCCAAGCACAACCAGGTGCGCCTGCACACCTGGGCGCGCCCCGACGCCGTGCTGCTGGATGACCAGGGCCGGGTGCGCGGCATGCGCTTTGCCCGCACGCAACTGGCCGGCGGGCGCCTGCAGGACACCGGCGAAAGCTTCGAACTGGCGGCGGACGCGATCTTCAAGGCCATCGGGCAGCGCTTCGACGACGCCTGCCTGCGCGACCCGCTGGCGGCGCAGCTGGCCCGCGACGGCGAGCGAATCCAGGTGGATGCGCAGATGCGCACCAGCCTGCCGCGGGTCTATGCCGGCGGCGACTGCACGGCGCTGGGCCAGGACCTCACCGTCCAGGCGGTGCAGCACGGCAAGCTGGCCGCCGAGGCCATCCATGCCCAACTCATGCTCAATGTGGAGGCTGCGTAAATGGCCGATCTGTCCATCGTGTTCGCCGGCATCAAGGCGCCCAACCCCTTCTGGCTGGCCTCGGCGCCGCCTACCGACAAGGCCTACAACGTGGTCCGCGCCTTTGAGGCGGGGTGGGGCGGGGTGGTGTGGAAGACCCTCGGCGAGGACCCGGCGGCGGTCAACGTGTCGTCGCGTTACTCGGCGCACTACGGCGCCAACCGCCTGGTGCAGGGCATCAACAACATCGAGCTGATCACCGACCGCTCGCTGGAGATCAACCTGCGCGAGATCACCCAGGTGAAGAAGGACTGGCCCGACCGCGCGCTGATCGTGTCGCTGATGGTGCCGTGCGAAGAAGCGTCGTGGAAGTTCATCCTGCCGCTGGTGGAGGCCACCGGCGCCGACGGTATCGAGCTTAACTTCGGCTGCCCCCACGGCATGCCCGAGCGCGGCATGGGCGCGGCGGTGGGCCAGGTGCCGGAGTACGTGGAGATGGTTACCCGCTGGTGCAAGACCCATTGCTCGCTGCCGGTGATCGTCAAGCTCACGCCGAACATCACCGACATTCGCCAGTCGGCCCGCGCCGCCCACCGCGGCGGGGCAGACGCGGTGTCGCTGATCAACACCATCAACTCGATCACCAGCGTCGACCTCGAGCGCATGGTCGCCCACCCCATCGTCGGCGACCAGAGCACCCACGGCGGTTACTGCGGCTCGGCGGTCAAGCCGATCGCCCTGAACATGGTCGCCGAAATCGCCCGCGACCCTGAAACCCGTGGCTTGCCCATCTGCGGCATCGGCGGCATCGGCAGCTGGCGCGACGCTGCCGAGTTCATTGCCCTGGGCAGTGGCGCGGTGCAGGTGTGCACGGCGGCGATGCTGCATGGTTTTCGCATTGTCGAGGACATGCAGGACGGCCTGGCGCGCTGGATGGACCAGCACGGCCACCGCACCCTCGAGGCGTTTCGCGGGCAGGCGGTGGGGCACACCACTGACTGGAAGTACCTGGACATCAACTACAAGTCGGTGGCGCATATCGACCAGGACGCGTGCATTGGCTGCGGGCGTTGCCACATTGCCTGCGAGGATACCTCCCACCAGGCCATCGCCAGCACGCTCAAGGCCGACGGCACCCATGCCTACAGCGTGATCGAAGAAGAGTGCGTGGGCTGCAACCTGTGCCAGATCACCTGCCCGGTGGAAAGCTGCATCGACATGCAGGCGCAGGAGACCGGCAAGCCGTACCTGAACTGGACCCAGGACCCGCGCAATCCGTACCGTGAGGCCAGTTGAGCGGGAACGTGTCTTACAGACGCGCACGTCCCTGTAGGAGCGGCCTTGTGTCGCGAAAGGGCCGCAAAGCGGCCCCGGCAATCCTGCAGGGGGCGCACGTTTTGGGGCCGCTGCGCGGCCCTTTCGCGACACAAGGCCGCTCCTACAGGGGCATGGGGCTTCAGGGCTCCAGCCCGATCCCCCGCAGAATCACGCTGGTCACCGTCTGCACCGCACCCTCGAAGGCCAGGTCCGACAGCGGTTCGCCGCCATTGAGCAACGTCACCTGGTAGCCAAAGTCGGCATAGTGCTGGGTCGCCGCCCAGATCATGTACAGCAGCGCCGAGGGCTCCACCGGCAGGATGCGCCGGTCCTCGACCCAGCCCTTGATCTTCGCCTGCTTGAGCTGCGCCCAGGGCACCAGGGTTTCATCCAGGCTTGCCCCCAGCAACGGCGCACCGTGCAGAATCTCTTCGGCCCAGATCTTCGAGCCCAGTGGCCGCGAACGCGAGTGGCCCATCTTGGCGCGGATGTAGCTGGTCAGCACCACCCGCGGGTCGTCGAAGCGCTCAAAACACAGCGCGTCCTGCTTCCACACCTCCAGCAAGTCCTGCAGCACCGCGCGGTACAGGTCGTCCTTGGTGCTGAAGTAGTAATGCAGGTTGGAACGCGGCAACTGCGCCTGTTCGGCGATATCGCCCATGGAGGTGGCGCCGTAGCCCTTGTCGGCGAACACCTGCTCGGCAGCGAGCAGGATTTTCTCGACGTTGCGCCGGCGGATCTCGATCTTGTGGTTGGCCATGAAATGTCCGTGCTGACCTGAACAGGGCAAGGCTAGGGTTTGTACGAAAAGTAGCCGAGCGGCGATCAGGCAAGGCGAAAACAGGCGAGGAAGCGGAGTTTACGGGTTGTAAATGAGCATTCCGAGCCTGTTTTCAACGCAGCATGATCGTCGCGCAGGCACTTTTCGTACAAAGCCTAACAGCTTTGCAAGGGGCGAGGGAAAGCCATAGCGCGGGGCTGCTTGCAATTTACATTAGCGCTAATGTAATTTCTCCCCATCGCAGGGGAGGTCACTACATGAACACGAGGAACACGCCCGGCCTGGGCGAGCTGCTGCGTTACGTCAGCGAACTGGTGGAGCAGGGCGCCGAGGAGCACTACCAGCAGATGCAGCTGAATTACCGCGCCCGCTACACCCCGGTGCTGCGGGCGCTGCACAGCGGGGCGCAAACCATCAGCGAGGTCACCGCCTGCACCCACCTGACCCAGGGCGCCATCAGCCAGACCGTCGGCCACATGCAAGCCGACGGCGTGGTCACCCGCCAGCGCGGCGAGGACGGGCGGCAAACGCTGATCCGCCTGACGCCCCATGGCGAAGGGCTGCTGTGCAAGCTGCAAGCCCATTGGCAGGCGACCTTCGCTGCCATCGAGCAGCTCGAGCAGGAGATCGGCCACCCGCTGCGCCAGGTGCTGGAGCAAGCCGCCAGTGCCCTGGAGCGGCAGGGTTTTTCGCAGCGGTTGAGTGCAGTCAAGCTGGCCTGTGCGGCCGAGGAGGTGGTCAGTGAGTGAAGTGCGCAACTGGTTCGACCAGGGCGGTTTGGCCTATGCCCGTTTTCGCCCCGAATACCCCGAGGCCCTGGCTGCCCGGCTGGCCGAGCTTGCACCGGACCGGGCGCTGGCGGTGGACGTGGGCTGCGGCAACGGCCAGTTGACCCGGCTGCTGGCCGGGCACTTTCGCTCGGTGTCGGGCTTTGACCCAAGCCAGGACCAGATCGACCACGCCCAGCCCCAGGCCAACGTCAGCTACCGCTGCGCCCCGGCCGAAGACCTGCCGCTGCTGTCGCGCAGTGCCAGCCTGATCACTGCCGCCCAGGCCGCCCACTGGTTCGACCTGCCGCGCTTCTACTCCGAGGTGCGCCGGGTGGCGGTGCCGGGGGCACTGCTGGCGCTGGTCAGCTATGGCGTGCTGAGCCTGGAACCCGGCCTGGATGAGCGTTTCAAGCGCTTCTACTGGCAGGAGATCGGCCCGTACTGGCCGGCCGAGCGCAAGCTGGTGGACAGCGGCTACGCCACCCTCGACTTCCCGTTCGAGGAAATTCCCGGCCCGGCCATCGACCTGCAACTGCAGTGGGACTTTGACCAGTTGCTTGGCTACATCGCCACCTGGTCGGCGGTGCGCAGTGCTCGAGAGGCAGGGCAGAGCCAGTTGTTGCTGGACTTTGCCGAGGACCTGTACGTGCTGTGGGGCGATCCTGTGCAGCGGCGGGTTGTTCAGTGGCCAATCAATATGCGGGTTGCGCGGTTGTGAACAGCAGGTTGGCGTAAGGGCTGACAGGTGCTCGCCATAACCCTTGCAGCGCCTATCAGATCGAGCGCCGCCCGCGCGGCGCTTCGCGGGTGAACCCGCTCCCACAGTTTATTTCTGGACAGTCTCTCCTGTGCCGGTACCGGGTCCGCCTTGTTTGTACGACACGGTTTCTGCATGGGCATTGCAGCTGCCTCACACGGCTCAAGACATGCACCAAGGCGGACAGCGGTACTTTCACAGGAGTAATTGGCCCGAAACGAACTGTGGGAGCGGGTTTATCGGGGTGCCGAACCACCGCGAAGCGCCGCGCGGGCGGCGCTCGATCTGATAGGCGCTGCAAGGGTTATGGCGGGCACCTGGTGGCCTTGACGCAATCACCTTCAAAGGGACACGCGTAAAGCTCTGCTACCCACCACCAGCCCCACCCCCCAACCCTGCCTCGACAACCTCCACCCAATGCCGCACCGGTGTACGCCCAGCCCCTCCCAGATGCAGCTGGCAACCAATATTGGCCGTGGCAATCACACCGGGCCCGCCACTTTCCAGCGCATCCAGCCGGTTATCGCGCAACTGCCGGGCCAGCGCTGGCTGGGTCAGCGAATAAGTGCCTGCCGAACCACAGCACAGGTGCCCGTCCGGCACTGGCGTCAGGTGAAACCCGAAGCGCTTCAGCAGCGCCTCCACCGCACCGCCGAGCTTGAGGGCGTGCTGCAAGGTGCACGGGCAATGAAAGGCCAGGCGCTGCTCGGCGCACACCCCCAGGCGCTCCACCGGCTCAGCCTGCAGCACCTGCACAAGGTCCCGGGCCAGGGCGCTGACCCGGGCGGCTTTTCCGGCATAACGCGGGTCGTGTTGCAGCAGGTGGCCATAGTCACGCACAAAGGCACCACAACCGCTGGCTGTCTGCACGATGGCCTCGGCACCGGCCTCGATGGCCGGCCACCAGGCATCGATATTGCGCCGGGCCCGCTCCAGTCCTTGGGTCTGGGCATCCAGGTGATAGTCCAGTGCACCACAGCAACCGGCCTCGGCAACCGGCTCGACACTGATGCCAAGGCGGTCGAGCAGGCGCGCAGCGGCAGCGTTGGTACGTGGCGACAGCGCCTGCTGCACGCAACCTTCAAGCAACAGGATGCGCCGGGCATGGCGCAGCGGCGGGCGTTCGCCGGGCGTAGCCAGAACGGCTGGCAGCTTGGCCTTCAGGCTGGCCGGCAGCAGTGGCCGCAGGGCCTGGCCGGTGCGGGCCAGGGCCTTGAAAGCAGCGGTGTGCGGCACCACTGCGCGCAACCCTTCACGCAACAGGCGCTGGCCCAGGGGGCGCGTTACCTGGCGCTCGACCACGGCGCGGCCGATGTCCAGCAGGTTGTGGTACTGCACCCCCGACGGGCAGGTGCTCTCGCAGTTGCGACAGCTCAGGCAGCGGTCCAGGTGCTGCTGGGTGCTGGCGCCGGCCGGTTCGCCTTCGAGCACCTGCTTGATCAGGTAGATGCGCCCGCGTGGGCCGTCCAGTTCGTCGCCGAGCAACTGGTAGGTGGGGCAGGTGGCGGTGCAAAAGCCGCAATGCACGCAGGCGCGCAAGATGCTTTCGGCCTCTTCGGCGCGGGCCAGGTGCTTGGCGGCTTCGCTCAGGTGAGTTTGCATGGCGTGGCCTCACAGGTCTGGGTACAGGCGGCCAGGGTTGAAGATGCCCTGGGGGTCGAGTTGGCGCTTCAAGGCCTGGTGGTAGCGCAGCAGGGCTGCCGGCAAGGGGGCGATGCTGTGCTCGCCCTGGGCGTAGGCAGTGGCGTGCCCGCCTACCGCGGCCACCTGCTCGCGCAGGGCGTGGGCCGGGGCATCGCTCTTGAGCCAGCGCTGGGCGCCGCCCCAGTCGAGCAGTTGCAGGCCTGGCAGGTCGAGGTCCGCGCAGGCCAGCGGCAATGACAGGCGCCACAGCGGTGCCGGTTGCCGGAAAAAGCCCAGGCGCTGTTCGCGCAGTTCGTGCCAGAAATCATTGGCCACCGGCTCGCCGCCCAGGCGCTCGCGGGCCGAACGCACCGAGCCTTCGCCGCCTTCAAGTCGCAGGTAAAGCGCCTCGCCGTCATGGCAGGCAGCGCTGATCGGCAGGGGTTGCTGGCCCCATTGCGCAAGCTCGGCCAGGGCCTGTCGGCGGCTCATCTGCAGGCGCAGGCTCTGGCATTGGCGTGGCCGTGGCAGCACCTTCAGCGACACTTCGGTCAGCAGCCCGAGGCTGCCGAAACTGCCGGCCATCAGCCGCGACACGTCGTAACCGGCGACGTTCTTCATCACCTCGCCACCAAAGCGCAGCAGCTTGCCGTGGCCGGTGATCAGGCGCGTCCCCAGCACCTGGTCGCGTACCGCGCCCGCCCACGGCCTGCGTGGCCCGGACAGGCCCGCCGCGACCATGCCGCCCAGGGTTGCCCCAGGCCCCAGGTGCGGCGGCTCGCAGGGCAGCATCTGCCCGGCCTCGTGCAATGCCGCCTCGATTTCCAGCAGCGGCGTACCGGCACGGGCGGTGAGTACCAGCTCGGTGGGGTCGTAGCTGAGGATGCCGCGATGGCCGCGGGTGTCGACCAGCTCGCCGTCTACCGGGCGGCCAAGCATGGCCTTGCTGTTGCCACCCTGGATGCGCAGCGGCGTGCCCAGGTCCAGCGCCCGGTTGACCTGCTCGAGCAGGTCCTTGCTCAGGTCGGTATTCATCAAAAGCGCTCCAGCTCGGGGAAGGGCAAGCGGCCGTGGTGCACGTGCAAGGCGCCGAACTCGGCGCAGCGCTGCAGGGTGGGGATGTTCTTGCCGGGGTTGAGCAGGCCACGGGGGTCGAAGGCAGCTTTTACCGCATGGAACAGGGTGATCTCGTCGGCGTTGAACTGGGCGCACATCTGGTTGATCTTCTCGCGGCCCACGCCGTGTTCGCCGGTGATGCTGCCGCCCACCGCCACGCACAGTTCGAGGATCTTGCCGCCGACGGCTTCGGCGCGCTCCAGCTCCCCGGGCAGGTTGGCGTCGAACAGGATCAGCGGGTGCATGTTGCCGTCACCGGCATGGAACACGTTGGCCACGCGCAAGCCGTACTGCGCGGACAACTCGCTGATGCCCTTGAGCACCCGTGGCAGCTCGCGACGCGGGATGGTGCCGTCCATGCAGTAGTAGTCCGGTGAAATACGCCCGACGGCCGGGAAGGCGTTCTTGCGCCCGGCCCAGAAACGCAGGCGCTCTGCCTCGTCGCAGGCCAGGCGCACCTCGCTGGCACCGGCGTTGCGCAATACCGCTTCCACGCAGGCGCAGTCGTCCTGCACGTCGGCTTCCACGCCATCCAGTTCGCACAGCAGGATCGCCGCCGCGTCCACCGGGTAGCCGGCGTGGATGAAGTCCTCGGCAGCGCGGATCGCCAGGTTGTCCATCATCTCCAGGCCGCCGGGGATGATGCCGGCGGCAATGATCCCGGCCACGGCGCGGCCGGCGTCCTCCACGCAATCGAAGCTGGCCAGCAGCACCCGTGCTACCTGGGGCCTGGGCAACAGCTTGACGGTGACCTCGGTGACGATGCCGAGCATGCCTTCGCTGCCGGTGAACAACGCCAGCAGGTCGAAGCCCGGGCTGTCCAGGGCCTCGCTACCCAAAGTCAGGCGTTCACCTTCGACGGTGAGTATTTCGACCTGCAGCAAGTTGTGCACGGTCAGGCCGTATTTCAGGCAGTGCACGCCACCGGCGTTTTCAGCGACGTTGCCGCCGATGGAGCAGGCGATCTGTGACGACGGGTCCGGGGCATAGTACAGCCCGTGGGGCGCGGCAGCCTGGGAAATAGCCAGATTGCGCACCCCGGGCTGGACCTTCGCAAAACGGCCCGCAGGGTTGATTTCAAGGATGCGGTTGAAGCGCGCCATCACCAGCAGGACGCCCTGGCTCAAGGGCAGGGCACCGCCCGACAGGCCGGTGCCGGCGCCACGCGGCACTACCGGTACACCGCGTTGGTGGCACAGCTTGAGCAAGGTCTGCACCTGTTCCAGGCGTTCGGGCAATGCCACCAGCAGCGGCATTGTGCGGTAGGCCGAAAGGCCGTCGCATTCGTAGGGTCTGAGGTCTTCGCTGCGGTGCAGGATGGCCAGGTCCGGCAGGGCCTGGTGCAGCGCCGCCAGCAGGGCGGCCTTGTCGACGGCGGGCAACGGGCCGTCGAGGCGATCGTCATGGAGGATGTTCATGCGGCTCACTCGTCGGGTTCTTGTTGTAGTCCGGCTGGGCGATGTCCCTTGCAGACTGGGTGACCCTGGCGGGTTTGTCGAGGTGAGTTGTGTGGTGTTGCTCGATTTCCAAAAGCTGGTGCGGTCCCTGTGGGAGTGGCGGGGCGCCGATGCGGCTTGCCCGCGAAAGACGCGACGCGGTGGATGGCACCGGCTGCGCCGGTGTTCGCGGCTAAAGCCGCTCCTATAGGGACTGCATGAGCTTCAGGCCAGTGCCGTACCTGTAGGCGCCGGCTTGCCGGTGATGAGGCCGGTTCAGGCAGCACAAGACAGTTGCTTGTGTCGCGATGGGGCGTGAAGCGGCCCCCACCCTCTGGAGCCGCAACAATCAATATGCCACTATCGCCCCCGGCCTCGCTGCACGTTCCCCCTAGCTGATTACACTGTTGAAACCGCACACATGGAGTACCTGGGATGGGCTGCGTGTCGATGGGTCATGTTGCAGTTGTAAAAGCCTGGGGCGCTCAGCCATGAGCCGCCCCGGCCGCGGCGTTTCGCTGCAACTGGTGGTGGCGCTGGCCATCGTGCTGGGCATGCTGGTATTGGGCACGGCGCTGGCCTGGCAAGGCTATCGCGGCCTGCGCCAAACCCTGGTGGCCGCCGCCGGCGATGCCGCCCAGCAAGTCGGCAAGACCATCGATGAGCGCGCCCGACGCCTGGTCGACCCGGCCCAGAGCAGCATCCGCCTGCTGGCCTTCAACCCGGTCGCAGGTGACCTGCAGCAGCGCCTGCAGGGCCTTGCGCAACTGGTCGAGACCCTCAAGGCCAACCGCATGCTCAGCGCCGCCTACCTCGGCTACCCCAACGGCGACTTCCTGCTGGTGCGTCTGCTGCGCGACCCGCAACTGCTCGAACGCTTCGAGGCACCCGCCGGCACCCACTACCTGGTGCAAAGCGTCAGCCATGGCGCGGACGGCGCGCTGCTCGGCGAGTGGCGCTTCTACGACCCGGCGCTCAACCTGCTGAGCACCCAGCTCAAGCCGGATTACCGCTACGACCCGCGCACCCGGCCCTGGTTCAGCGAGGCCAGCGCGCAGCCGGGCACCGTGCTCACCCACCCCTACGTGTTCTTCACCACCCGCGAGATCGGCCTGACCATGGCCCAGCGCAGTGCCGACGGCGGCGCGGTGATCGGCATGGATGTGTCGGTCAATGACCTGGCCAGCGAGAGCCGCGACCTGCGCATGACCCCCGGTACGGAAATCGCCGTGGTCGACGGCCAGGGCAACGTGGTGGCCTACCCGGACCTTGAGCGGGTGATCGTGCGCGAAGGCCAGGCCGTGCGTCTGTCGCACATCAGCGAACTGGGCATCCCCAGCCTTGCAGGGCTGTATGTCGACGCGGCTGCAGGTACACGGGCCAAGCCTTACGAGGTAGCGGGGCAGACCTGGTATGGCATGCGCGTGCAACTGAAACTGGCCGGGCAAGACCTGCAGGTGCTGATTGCCGTGCCGGCCCACGAACTGCTGGCCGATGCGCGCAAGGTGCTGCTGGAGCAGCTGCTGTGGACGGCGGCGCTGATCGCCGTGCTGCTGGCGCTCGGTGCCTTGCTTGGCCGGCGCATTGGCCGCCCGCTGCGCCAGTTGGCCGACCAGGTGCGCGGCCTGGCCAGCTTCGATTTCAGCAGCCCGGTGGGGGTCGCCTCGCGGGTCAGCGAGGTGCGCGAACTCAGCCAGGTGCTCGGGCGTATGGCCGGCACCATCGGCAGTTTCCAGGCGATTACCCTGACGCTCAGCCGCGAAAGCCACCTGGAACGCATGCTCGACGGCGTGCTCGGCCACCTGGTGGACGCCGCCGGGGTGAGCGGCGGGGCGGTCTACTTGCTCGATGGTGAAACGGCGCAACTGCGCCTGGCCGCGGCCTGCCGTGGCGAAGGGTACCCGGCGCAGCTGGCGCTGGACGAGGGCGGCCAGCACGACCTCGCGGCGGTGGTCATCCAGGCCCTGGCGCTGGAGGGGCGCAGCCTGGCGCTGGTACTCAGGGACCGCAGCCAGGCGCTGTTGGGCGTGCTGCTGCTGCAGCTGGAAAGCGGTGCCGAGGTGGGTGGGCCGTTCCGCCGTTTCGTCGAAGAGTTGTCCGGCGCTGCCGCCGTGGCCATCGAGACCCGCCAACTGGCCGAGGCCCAGCAACGCCTGCTCGACGCCATGATCAAGCTGCTGGCTGATGCCATCGACGCCAAGAGCCCCTATACCGGCGGCCACTGCGAGCGGGTGCCGCAGCTTGCGCAGATGCTGCTGGACCAGGCCGTGGGCGCCGCCAGTGGCCCCTATGCCAGCTTCAGCATGAGCGAGGCCGAATGCTACGAGTTTCGCGTGGCCGCCTGGCTGCACGATTGCGGCAAGATCACCAGCCCCGAGTACGTGGTCGACAAGGCCACCAAGCTTGAGACGCTGTACAACCGCATTCACGAAGTGCGCATGCGCTTCGAGGTGCTGTGGCGCGACGCCGAACTGGCCTACTGGCAAGGCCTGGCCGAAGGCGGGCAGGGTGAGGCACTGCAAGCGGCGTTAACGCGCAGCCAGGCCGAGTTGCAGGCGGAATTCGCCTTCGTTGCCAAGGCCAACATCGGCGGCGAGTTCATGGAGCAGGCCGACATCGAGCGCCTGCAGCAAATCGGCCAGCGCCGTTGGCTACGCCATTTCGACAACCGCCTGGGGCTTTCCCGCGATGAAGAAGTGCGCCTGGCCGGGGTGCCGGTGGTGCCCTTGCCGGTGGCCGAGCCGCTGCTCGCTGACCGCCCCGAGCACCGCGTGCCCTGGGGCGCGCGCAAGCCGCCGGTGGCCAGGGACGACCCGCGTAACCATTGGGGCTTCGACATGCGCCTGCCGGCCCATGCCAGCGACCATGGCGAGCTGTACAACCTGTCGATCCGCCGCGGCACGCTCAATGACGAAGAGCGTTTCAAGATCAACGAGCATATCGTGCAGACCATCATCATGCTCAACTCGCTGCCGTTTCCGCGCCAGCTGCGGCGGGTGCCGGACATTGCCGGCAACCACCACGAGCGCATGGACGGCAACGGCTACCCGCGCAGGCTTGGCCAGGATGCCCTGAGCATCCCGGAGCGGGTGATGGCGATCGCCGACATTTTCGAGGCGCTGACCGCCGCCGACCGGCCGTACAAGGCCGCCAAGACGCTTTCGGAGTCGGTGAAGATCATGGTGTTCATGGCCCGTGATCGGCATATCGACGGGGAGTTGCTGCGGTTGTTTCTTGGCAGTGGCGTGTATCGCCAGTATGCCGAGCGGTTTTTGCGTGCCGAGCAGATTGATGAGGTGGATGTGGGGTATTGGTTGGGGCAGCTGGATGCGCCTTTGTAGGTGCTGCTTTGCTGGCGGTGGTGTTTCTGCAGGTGGCTTATGTTTTGTGGTGCGCGCTATTGTTGTTGATCTGTTGATCTGTTGATCTGTTGATCTTTGTGTTAGTTGGTTTTGATAGTTGTATGCGCATTCATTATTTGTAGTGACGCTTATTCACCTTTCCGCCCTTACGGCGGCTCACTTTTTGAGGGATCAAAAAGTAAGCAAAAAA
>NZ_JBJDNC010000071.1:0-23927 GCF_044900265.1 Pseudomonas sp. NPDC089406
GGCGCCGTGACCAACGACGTCTACCAGGGCCATGCGCCGGTCAGCAACAACATCACCGGCGTGTCCGGCGGCAACTACGAGAATCTGGTCGCCAACCAGGATCCGGTCAGCACAACTGTTACTGATGTTCAGGACACCACCACGGTGACCCTGACCGCAACTCCGAGCGTCGCCGAGGGCGGTACGATCATCTACACCGCCTCGGTCGGTGCGCCGGTGACTGGTTCACCGGTTGTGGTTTCGCTGGCCAACGGGCAGACCATCACCATCCCCGTCGGCCAGAGCTCTGGCACTGCCACGGGCGCCGTGACCAACGACGTCTATCAAGGCCACGCACCAGTTACCAACAACATCACTGCCGTTAGCGGCGGTAACTACGAAAATCTTGTCGCTAACCAAAACCCAGTCAGCACTTCTGTCACTGATGTGCAGGACACCACCACAGTGACCCTGACCGCTACGCCAAGCGTGGCCGAAGGCGGCACCATCATTTACACCGCCACGGTCGGGGCTCCGGTTACCGGCAGCCCGGTCGTGGTTTCGCTGGCCAACGGGCAGACCATCACCATCCCGGTCGGCCAGAGTTCCGGCACCGCTACCGGGGCAGTGACCAATGACGTCTACCAAGGCCACGCTCCGGTCAGTAACAACATCACCGGCGTCAGTGGCGGTAATTACGAGAACCTGGTCGCTAACCAGAATCCGGTCAGCACTACCGTCACCGATGTGCAGGACACCACCACCGTCACGCTGACCGCTACGCCGAGCGTGGCCGAGGGCGGCACGATCATCTACACCGCCTCGGTTGGCGCACCGGTCACTGGCTCGCCCGTCGTAGTGACCCTGGCAGGCGGCCAGACCATCACCATCCCGGTCGGCCAAAGCTCCGGCACTGCAACCGGCGCGGTAAGCAACGACGTCTACCAGGGCCATGCGCCGGTCACCAACAACATCACCAGCGTGTCTGGCGGCAATTACGAAAACTTGGCGGCCAACCAGAACCCAGTCAGCACCACGGTCACCGACACCCAGGACACCACCACGGTCTCCCTGTCGGCCACGCCGAGCGTCGCTGAAGGCGGCCAGATCACCTACACCGCTACCCTGACCAACGCAGCCCAGTCTGCAGTCACCGTTACCTTGAGCAACGGCCAGACCATCACCATCGGCGCCAACCAGACCTCGGGCAGCGTAACCGTCGCTGCGCCAGGGGATGACCCGTATGTGGATGCCGGCCAGGTGAGTGCGCGCATCACCGGCGCCAATGGCGGCAACTTCGAGAACCTGGCGGTCAACAGCACGCCTGCGGTGACCAACGTCACCGATACCATCGACACCACCATGGTCACCCTGAGCGCCACGCCGAGCGTGGCCGAAGGTGGGACCATCATCTATACCGCCAGCGTCGGCGCACCGGTGACAGGTTCGCCTGTCGTGGTAACCCTGGCCAACGGGCAAACCATCACCATCCCCGTCGGCCAAAGCTCCGGCACTGCAACCGGTGCGGTGACCAACGATGTCTACCAAGGCCATGCGCCCGTTACTAACAACATCACCGGCGTCAGCGGTGGCAACTACGAACACCTGGTCGCCAATCAGAACCCGGTCAGCACCAACGTGACCGACGTGCAGGACACCACTACCGTGACCCTGACCGCCACGCCGAGCGTGGCCGAGGGCGGCACGATCATCTACACAGCCTCGGTTGGCGCACCGGTCACTGGCTCGCCCGTCGTGGTGACCCTGGCAGGCGGGCAGACCATCACCATCCCCATTGGCCAGAGCTCCGGCACTGCCACTGGCGCCGTAACCAACGACGTCTATCAAGGGCATGCGCCAGTCACCAACAACATCACCGGCGTCAGTGGTGGCAACTACGAGAACCTCGTTGCCAACCAGAACCCGGTCAGCACTACCGTCACCGATGTTCAGGACACCACCACGGTGATCCTGACCGCCACGCCGAGTGTGGCCGAGGGCGGCACGATCATTTACACCGCTTCGGTCGGGGCACCGGTGACTGGCTCACCGGTCGTGGTTTCGCTGGCCAACGGCCAGACCATCACCATCCCGGTCGGCCAAAGCTCCAGTACGGCCACGGGTGCGGTGACCAATGACGTCTACCAAGGGCATGCACCGGTCACCAACAACATCACCGGCGTCAGCGGTGGCAACTACGAGAACCTCGTTGCCAACCAGAACCCGGTCAGCACTACCGTCACCGATGTTCAGGACACCACCACCGTTACCCTGACTGCCACGCCGAGCGTTGCCGAAGGTGGGACGATCATTTACACCGCCTCGGTAGGTGCTCCGGTGACTGGAAGCCCGGTCGTGGTGAGCCTCGCAAACGGGCAAACCATCACCATCCCCGTTGGTCAAAGCTCGGGGACGGCAACCGGCGCCGTGACCAACGACGTCTATCAAGGCCACGCGCCAGTTACCAACAACATCACCGGCGTTAGCGGCGGTAACTACGAAAACCTGGTCGCCAATCAGAACCCGGTCAGCACAACCGTCACTGATGTGCAGGACACCACCACCGTCACCCTCACCGCAACGCCAAGCGTGGCCGAGGGTGGGACCATCATTTACACCGCCAGCGTAGGCGCACCAGTGACTGGCTCGCCGGTCGTGGTTTCACTGACCAACGGGCAAACCATCACCATTCCTGTGGGCCAAAGCTCAGGCACCGCCACCGGCGCCGTGACCAACGACGTCTACCAAGGCCATGCGCCGGTCACCAACAACATCACCGGTGTGTCCGGTGGCAATTACGAGAATCTGGTCGCCAACCAGAACCCGGTGAGCACCACGGTCACCGACGTACAGGACACCACCACGGTGACCCTGACCGCCACGCCAAGCGTGGCCGAAGGCGGCACGATCATCTACACCGCGACCGTCGGGGCTCCGGTCACTGGCAGCCCGGTCGTGGTCAGCCTGGCCAACGGGCAGACCATCACCATCCCGGTAGGCCAGAGTTCCGGTACTGCCACTGGCGCGGTGACCAACGACGTCTATCAAGGCCATGCGCCGGTCACCAACAACATCACCGGCGTCAGCGGCGGCAACTACGAAAACCTCGTAGCGAACCAGAACCCGGTCAGCACCACCGTCACCGATGTTCAGGACACCACCACCGTTACCCTCACCGCCACGCCAAGCGTGGCCGAAGGCGGCACCATCATCTACACCGCTACGGTTGGGGCTCCGGTCACCGGCAGCCCGGTCGTGGTGACCCTGGCCAATGGGCAGACCATCACCATCCCCGTCGGCCAAAGCTCCGGCACAGCTACGGGTGCGGTGACCAACGACGTCTACCAAGGCCATGCGCCGGTGACCAACAACATCACAGGTGTCAGCGGTGGCAACTACGAGAACCTCGTAGCCAACCAGAATCCGGTGAGCACCAATGTCACCGATGTTCAGGACACCACCACCGTGACCCTGACCGCCACGCCAAGCGTGGCCGAAGGTGGCACCATCATCTACACCGCGACGGTCGGGGCTCCGGTCACCGGTAGCCCGGTCGTGGTCAGCCTGGCTAACGGACAGACCATCACCATCCCAGTTGGCCAAAACTCCGGCACCGCAACCGGCGCCGTGACCAACGACGTGTACCAAGGCCATGCCGCGGTTACCAACAACATCACCGGCGTATCCGGCGGCAACTATGAAAACCTGGTAGCCAACCAGAGCCCGGTCAGCACCAGCGTCACGGATGTGACGGACACCACCACGGTTTCGCTTTCGGCTACCCCGAGCGTGGCCGAAGGCGGCCAGATCATCTACACCGCCACCCTGACCAATGCCGCCCAGTCTGCAGTCACCGTGACCCTGAGCAACGGCCAGACCATCACCATAGGCGCCAACCAGACCGCGGGCAGCGTGACGGTAGCCGCACCGGGCGATGACCCCTATGTCGATGCTGGCCAGGTGAGTGCGCGCATCACCGGCGCCAGCGGCGGCAACTTCGAGAATCTGGCGGTCAACAGCACCCCAGCGGTGACCAACGTCACCGATACCATCGACACCACCACAGTGACCCTGAGCGCCACGCCGAGCGTGGCCGAAGGCGGCACCATCATTTACACCGCCACGGTCGGCGCACCGGTGACCGGCAGTGCGGTGGTGGTGACACTTGCCAATGGCCAGACCATCACCATCCCCGTTGGTCAAAGCTCGGGCACAGCAACCGGCGCCGTGACCAACGACGTCTACCAGGGCCATGCTCCGGTTACCAACAACATCACTGGGGTATCCGGCGGTAACTACGAGCACCTGGTAGCCAATCAGAACCCGGTCAGCACCACCGTTACGGATGTTCAGGACACCACGACGGTGACGCTCACCGCTACGCCAAGCGTGGCCGAGGGTGGGACCATCATCTACACGGCTACAGTCGGGGCTCCGGTCACTGGCAGCCCGGTCGTGGTCAGCCTCGCCAACGGGCAAACCATCACCATTGGAGTTGGTCAAAGCTCCGGCACTGCAACCGGCGCCGTGACCAACGACGTCTACCAAGGGCATGCACCGGTCACCAACAACATCACTGGGGTCAGCGGCGGCAATTACGAGAACCTCGTTGCCAACCAGAATCCGGTCAGCACCACTGTCACCGACGTTCAGGACACCACTACCGTGACCCTGACCGCCACACCGAGCGTGGCCGAAGGCGGGACGATCATTTACACCGCAACGGTTGGGGCACCTGTAACTGGCAGCCCGGTCGTGGTCAGCCTGGCCAACGGGCAGACCATCACCATTCCGGTCGGCCAAAGCTCCGGCACTGCCACGGGTGCGGTGACCAATGACGTCTATCAAGGTCACGCACCGGTCACCAACAACATCACCGGGGTCAGCGGCGGCAACTACGAGAACCTGGTCGCCAACCAGAGCCCGGTCAGCACCACCGTCACGGATGTGACGGACACCACGACGGTATCGCTGTCGGCCACACCGAGTGTTGCGGAGGGTGGCCAGATCACCTACACCGCCACCCTGACCAATGCCGCCCAGTCTGCAGTCACCGTTACGCTGAGCAACGGCCAGACCATCACCATCGGCGCCAACCAGACCTCGGGCAGCGTGACGGTAGCCGCACCGGGCGATGACCCTTATGTGGATGCCGGCCAGGTCAGCGCACGCATCACCGGCGCCAGCGGCGGTAACTTCGAAAACCTGGCAGTCAACAGCACGCCAGCGGTGACCAACGTCACCGATACCATCGACACGACGACCGTGACGCTTACCGCCACCAATTCGGTTGCCGAGGGTGGCACCATCGTATACACCGCCACGGTCGGGGCACCGGTCACCGGCAGCCCGGTCACGGTGACGCTGACCAATGGCCAGACCATCACCATTCCCGTGGGCCAAAGCTCTGGTACCGCCACCGGCAGCGTGACCAATGACGTGTATCAGGGGCATGCACCGGTCACCAACGGCATCTCCAATGTCAGCGGCGGCAACTACGAAAACCTGGTGGCCAACAAGACACCGGTCAGCACCACGGTGACCGATGTGCAGGACACCACTACCGTGACCCTCACCGCCACGCCAAGCGTGGCCGAGGGCGGCACCATCACCTACACCGCCACGGTGGGTGCACCGGTGACCGGCAGCCCGGTCGTGGTAACCCTGGCCAACGGGCAGACCATCACCATCCCCGTCGGCCAAAGCTCCGGCACAGCTACGGGTGCCGTGACCAACGACGTCTACCAAGGCCATGCACCGGTCACCAACAACATCACCGGGGTCAGCGGCGGCAACTACGAAAACCTCGTAGCGAACCAGAACCCGGTCAGCACCACCGTCACCGATGTTCAGGACACCACCACAGTGACCCTGACCGCCACGCCAAGCGTGGCCGAGGGTGGGACCATCATCTACACGGCTACAGTTGGGGCTCCGGTCACTGGCAGTCCGGTCGTGGTAAGCCTGGCCAACGGCCAGACCATCACCATCCCGGTCGGCCAGAGTTCCGGCACGGCAACCGGCGCCGTGACCAACGACGTCTACCAAGGCCATACGCCGGTGACCAACAACATCACCGGCGTCAGCGGTGGCAACTACGAGAACCTCGTTGCCAACCAGAATCCGGTCAGCACTACAGTGACCGATGTTCAGGACACCACCACCGTGACCCTGACCGCCACGCCAAGCGTGGCCGAGGGCGGCACCATCACCTACACCGCCACGGTGGGTGCACCGGTGACCGGCAGCCCGGTCGTGGTCAACCTGGCCAACGGACAGACCATCACGATTCCGGTCGGCCAAAGCTCCGGCACCGCCACGGGTGCTGTGACCAACGACGTCTACCAAGGCCATGCCGCAGTCACCAACAACATCACCGGCGTATCCGGCGGCAACTACGAAAACCTGGTCGCCAACCAGAACCCGGTCAGCACCAGTGTCACTGATGTGCAGGACACCACCACGGTTTCGCTTTCGGCTACCCCGAGCGTGGCCGAAGGCGGCCAGATCACCTACACCGCAACCCTGACCAATGCGGCGCAGACTGCCGTCACTGTCACCCTGAACAACGGTCAGACCATCACTATCGGCGCCAACCAGACCTCGGGCAGCGTCACGGTGGCCGCACCGGGTGATGACCCTTACGTGGATGCCGGCCAGGTCAGCGCGCGCATCACCGGCGCCAGCGGCGGCAACTTCGAGAACCTGGCGGTCAACAGTACGCCTGCGGTGACCAACGTCACCGATACCATCGACACCACCACGGTCACCCTGACCGCCACGCCGAGCGTGGCCGAGGGTGGCACCATCATCTACACCGCCACGGTCGGCGCAGCAGTGACCGGCAGTGCGGTGGTGGTGACCTTGACCAACGGGCAAACCATCACCATCCCTGTCGGCCAGAGTTCCGGCACCGCCACCGGCAGCGTGACCAACGACGTGTATCAGGGCCATGCCCCGGTCACCAACGGCATCTCCAACGTCAGCGGCGGCAACTACGAAAACCTGGTGGCCAACAAGACACCGGTCAGCACCACGGTGACCGATGTGCAGGACACCACCACCGTGACCCTCACCGCTACGCCGAGCGTGGCCGAGGGCGGGACCATCGTGTACACCGCAAGCGTGGGGGCGCCGGTGACCGGCAGTGCCGTGGTGGTAACACTTGCCAACGGCCAGACCATCACCATCCCGGTCGGGCAAAGCTCCGGCACGGCAACGGGCGCCGTGACCAACGATGTGTACCAGGGCCATGCCCCGGTCACCAACAACATCACCGGCGTGTCCGGCGGCAATTACGAAAACCTGGTGGCCAACCAGACACCGGTCAGCACCACCGTGACCGATGTGCAGGACACCACCACGGTGACCCTGACTGCCACGCCGAGCGTGGCCGAGGGCGGCACCATCGTTTACACCGCCACCGTCGGCGCGCCGGTCACCGGCAGCCCGGTCGTGGTGACGCTGGCAGGCGGCCAGACCATCACCATCCCGGTCGGCCAGAGCTCCGGCACGGCCACCGGTAGCGTCACCAACGACGTTTACCTGGGCCACGCCCCGGTCACCAACAACATCACCGGGGTCAGCGGCGGCAACTACGAGAACCTCGTTGCCAACCAGAACCCGGTCAGCACCACCGTGACCGACGTGCAGGACACCACCACTGTCACCCTCACCGCCACGCCGAGCGTGGCCGAGGGCGGCACCATCATCTACACCGCTACCGTGGGCGCCCCGGTCACCGTCACGCCGGTGGTGGTGACCCTGACCAACGGCCAGACCATCACCATCGCGGTGGGCCAAAGCAGCGGCACCGCCACCGGCACGGTCACCAACGACGTGTACCAGGGCCACGCGCCGGTGACCAACAGCATCAGCAGCGTCAGCGGTGGCAACTACGAAAACCTGGTGGCCAACAAGGGCGTGCTCAGCACCACGGTCACCGACGTGCAGGACACCACCACGGTGACCCTGACCGCCACGCCGACCGTGGCCGAAGGCGGCCAGATCGTCTACACCGCCACCCTGACCAACCCGGCGCAGACCGCCGTGACGGTGACCCTGAGCAACGGCCAGAGCATCACCATCGGCGCCAACCAGTCCTCGGGCAGCGTCACCGTGGCGGCCCCGGCCGACGATGTGTACATCGATGCCGGCCCGGTCAGCGCGACCATCACCGGCGCCAGCGGCGGCAACTTCGAGAGCCTGGCGGTGAACCCGGCGCCAGCAGTCACCGCGGTGACCGACACGATCAACAACACTACGGTGGGCATCACCGGCAGTGCGACGGTGGCCGAAGGCAGCAACGCCACCTACACCCTGACCCTGAGCAACGCGCCGCAGACCGACGTGGTGGTCAAACTGAGCTACAGCGGCACCGCCACCAACGGCGTCGACTACACCGGCGTTGCCAGCGTGGTGATCAAGGCCAACAGCACCTCGGCCACCTTCACCATCCCCACCCTCAAGGACAACATCACCGAGGGCACCGAGCAGTTCAACGTGAAGATCGACTCGGCCACCGGCGGCAACTTCGAGGGGCTGGTGGTCAATGGCAACGCGGCCAGCGTCACCACCCAGCTGTTCGAGCCGGCGCCGGTGCTGGACCTGGACGCCAACGACTCGAGCGGCAAGAGCGGCGCCGACTACCAGACCACCTACACCGAGAACGGCGCGGGCAACTCGATCAGTGACCTGGATATCTCCATCACCGACTTCGACAGCAGCCAGCTGGCCGGCGCCACTGTCACCCTGACCAACCGCCAGCCGGGCGATGTGCTGAACCTGGGCAACAGCGTCAACGGCATCACCATCACCTCGACGGTGACGGGCGGCCAGGTGGTACTGACCCTGAGCGGCACGGCCTCGCTGGCCGACTACATGCAGGCGATCAAGAACATCACCTTCGCCAGCACCAGCGAGGACCCGAGCACCACGCCGCGGGTCATTACCGTGACGGTGACCGACGGGGTCAACGTGTCCAACACCGCCACCACCACGGTGAACGTGGTGGCAGTCAACGACGCGCCGGTTACCACCGGCGGCGCGGTGACCGGGGTGGAGGACACCGAGCTGGTGCTGAACTGGAGCAACTTCAACGTCACCGACGTCGACAGCCCGGCCTCAAGCCTGGGGGTGACCTTCACCAAGCTGCCGGACCTTGGCAACCTGAAGTTCTTCAACGGCACCGCCTGGGTGGACGTTACCCTCAACCAGACCGTGAGCCAGGCCGATATCAGCGCCGGCAAGCTCAAGTTCGTGCCGCTGGCCAACCAGTCCGGCGTCGACGGCTACGGTGGCACGGGTGTGGGCAACAAGCAGGCGGACTACGCGCAGGTGAAGTACAAGCCCACCGACGGCATCACCCCGGGCAGCGAGGCCACGCTGAAGGTGGACATCGCCCCGGTGGCCGACAAGCCGAACCTGAGCATCGGCAGCAACAACGTCAACTCCCTGGGCTTGACCAAGGAGACCTGGACCAGCCTTACCGGCCTTGGCACCAACGGCAACGGCATCACCGGCGATGCGTTGAAGACGGTGTTCGCCAACTCTGGCAACGCCAGCAAGAGCGAAACCACCACCAACGTGCAGTCCGATGCCAGCGTGGCGGCGCAAAGCGGCTCGAAGACTTCCGGCCTGATCTACCTGGAAGCCGGCAAAACCTACACCTTCAGCGGCACCGCCGATGACAGCCTGCTGGTGAACATCGGCGGCAAGAACGTGGTCACCGCCACCTGGGGCGGCGGCGGCACGGTGGCGGGCAGCTACACGCCGACCACCAGCGGCTACTACACCCTGGAGATCTACCACGCCAACCAGTCCGGCCCGGGTAGCTACGACATCAACGTGAAGGTGGGCAACGGGCTGGTCACCGACCTGAACAGCACCAACATTCCGATGTACCCGAACGTCACCGAACTGGGCAACGCCGGGGTGACGGTGTCGGATCTGCATGGCAGCAGCGGCCAGGGCTATTACGACGGCTTCAAACTCAACGAAGGGCCGGAGAACGGCAGCGTCAAGCTGGTGGGCATCACCAGCAGCCTGACCGACACCGACGGCTCGGAGAGCCTGAGCGTGAAGCTGGGCGGCATCCCGGCCGGTTCGGTGGTGACCGACAATGCCGGCCACAGCATTACCGTGGGCACCACGGCGGTGGATGTCACCGGCTGGAACCTGGGCAGCCTTGCGATCAAGCCACCGGCCTACTACTACGGCCAGTTCGACGTGAAGGTGACCTCCACCTCCAGCGAGAGCGTCGGCGGCAGCGTTGCCAGCAACGAGGGCACGCTGAAGGTCACGGTGTACCCGGAAACCTACACCTCCACCAACCTGGGCACCGACAGCGATACCAGCACCGGCACGGTCAACAACGACATCATCGTCGCCGACGTGACCGGCCTGCACGTGGTCGCCGGCAAGGACTACAACATCGCCTTCATCGTCGACACCTCGGGCAGCATGGGGCAGTCCGGCGTGGACGGTGCCAAGGCGTCGCTGGAGTCGGTGTTCAGGACGCTGGCTGCGAGCGTCAAGGGTTCGCTCTCGGGGACGGTCAACATCCTGCTGGTGGACTTCGCCACCCAGGTCAAGAGCACGGTGTCGGTGACCCTCAACGATGCCGGGCTCAAAACCCTGCTCAACGCGCTTGGCACCATGAGCGCCGATGGCGGCACCAACTACGAGGATGCCTTCAAGACCACCGCCAACTGGTTCCAGACCCTGAAGAACGCCGGCAATACCGGCAGCAACCAGACGTTCTTCATCACCGACGGCCAGCCCACCTACTACCAGACCGGCGAGCAGGGCAACCCGACGCTGGCCAACAGCACCACCAAGCTGGACACCTTCCTCAGCACCATCAACTACAAGGTGGGCGACACGGTCACCAACTACGCGCTCGACGCCACCAACCGGGTGTCGATCGACAGCAGCGGCAAGCTGACCGCCGAAACCCGCGGAAACTTCGACCTGCTGACCTGGAGCTACAAGTGGAACACTGTGACCAGCGGCAGCATTCGCGCCGAGGGCAACGGCGGTTATGAGCTGTCGACCCGCGCCGGTACCGGCAACACCACCACCGACGCGACCCTGACCAACTCCACCGACAGCTACAAAATCCTCGCGGCGCTGTCGACGGTGGAGGCCATCGGCCTGAACAGCGGGGTCAACACCAACGACCTCAAGCCCTACGATTCGGACAGCACGCCGCAGACCAACATCGACCCGACCAAGCTGGCCGATGCCATCCTCGGCCACACCGAGGCCACCGTGCCCGGCTCGGACCGGGTGGACGGCGGCGACGGCCACGACATCATCTTCGGCGACCTGGTGACCTTCGATTCGATCCCGGGTACCGGGGTGGAGGCGATCCAGGCGTTCGTCGCCACCAAGCTGGGGGTGGATGCGGGCGACGTGGATGCGCGGATGATGCACCAGTATGTGTCGGAGCATTACACCGAGTTCGACGTTTCGCGCAGCAACGACGGCAACGACACGCTGATGGGCGGGGCCGGCAACGACATCATCTTCGGCCAGGGCGGCAACGACTACCTCGATGGCGGCAAGGGCAACGACATCCTGCTGGGTGGCACCGGCAACGACACCTTGCTGGGTGGGGAAGGCAACGACCTGCTGTTTGGCGGGGCCGGCAACGACACCCTGATCGGCGGCAAGGGTAACGACATCATGACCGGCGGTGCCGGGGCCGACACCTTCGTGTGGAAGGCCGGCGACACTGGCCAGGATGTGATCAAGGACTTCAAGGTCAGCGAAGGTGACCGCCTGGACCTCAGCGACCTGCTGCAGGGCGAGCGTGGCACCACCATCGACAATTACCTGAAGATCACCACGGTGGGCGGCGAGTCGACCTTGCAGATCAGCACCGAGGGCAAGCTCAACGCCGCAGGCGGGCTGGCCAATGTGGATGTGTCGATCAAGCTCGAGGGTGTGAACTGGTCGAACACTTCGATCAACTCGCTGATCAGTGGTGCCGACCCGACCATCAAGATCGACAACTCCAACAGTTGACCGGCAGGCGCAGCCTGGCAATTTTGCCTAAGCTGCGCATAACCCAACCAGCAAGGAACCAACGTGACGAGGATGGAAGCCATGTTCTACGTGCAACGCGACGAGTTCGGCCAGTTGCAGCGGGTAGAAGCCGCCCCCTTCGCCGAGCACAACGAACTGCTGCCGGCCGACCATGCCGAAATCCAGGACTGGTTTGCCGACGACCTGGTGGAAAACAGCCTCAAGCAGCTCAAGCAGAGCGACCTGGACATGATTCGGGTGCTCGAGGATTTGATCGAGGTGCTGACCGAGAAGGGCGTGATCAGCATCACTGACCTGCCGGCGGGGGCCCAGGCCAAGCTGCTCAACCGCTCCACGGCGCGGCGGGCGCTGGGTAGTTTGAACAACCTGATCGAAGAGGATGAGGGGGGTGGGTTGATCTGAGGGCGGGGATTTTGCGAGCCCGCCGCGCTCCGTGTGTAGGAGCAACTGTCTTGCTCAATTTCTTAAGGCTGGTGCGATCCCTGTGGGAGCGGGCTTGCCGGAGTGCCGGACCACCGCGAACACCGGCATAGCCGGTGCCAACCACCGCGCTGCCTGCTTCGCGGGTAAACCCGCTCCCACAGGACTGCGTCAACCCCAAACCCAGCGCTGTGCCTGTAGCGGCTTTGTTCGCGAAAGGGCTGCGCAGCAGCCCCGGCGGTATTGCATGTTGCTCAAAATCTGGGGGCGCTGCGCGCCCCATCGCGACACGAGGCCGCTTCCCACAAGTACAGCCCTGGCCTGAAAGCCCTGTGATCCCTGTGGGAGCAACTGTTTTGTGCTGCCTGAGCCGGCCTCATCGCCGGCAAGCCGGCTCCTACAGGTACCGCATAGGCCTGCAGCAAGCGCCGTACCTGTGGGAGCGGCTTTAGCCGCGAACACCGGCGCAGCCGGTGCCAACCACCGCGACGTTTGTAAACGCGGGTTCAACGCCAGGGGGCGGGCTCGCCCACCAGCTGGCCCTGAATACCTTGCACGCCCATCTTGCGCAGCACCTGCTGCTCGCCGTCGGTTTCCACCCGCTCGGCGATCAGCGGCAGGTCGATGCTGTGCGAGGCGCGCTGGATGGCCTCGATGAACAGGCGCTTGTGCTGCTCCTGGTCGATGTGGCGGATGTAACTGCCATCGATCTTCAGGTACGCCAGGCCCAGGTGCGCCAGGTTGCCGATCATGCTGAAACGCCCGCCAAAACGCTGCAGCGCCAGGCCGAAACCCAGCCCGCGCAGGCGCCGGGTGAGCTTTTCCAGCGCGGCTTGCTCGGGCAACTGCTCCTCGCCGATCTCGAAGGTCAGGCGCGGGCCGGCGTTGCGGTGCTGGCCGAGCAGGTCGAACACCTGCTGCAGCGCCTTGGGGTCGGCGAGTGTTGCACCGGACAGGTTCAGTGCCAGCGACTCGGCATGGGCCGGCAGGTGCGCCAGCACTTTTTTAAGCATCAGCAAGTCCAGCCGCGGCATCCAGCCGAAACGCTCCAGCCAGGGCAGGTAGCGGCCGGCCGCAACGGCCTCGCCCTGTTGGTCGAGCAAGCGTGAAATGACCTTGTAGTGCAGCACCCGCGCGGGCATGTGGCTGTCGACCACCGGCTGGAAGAACAGCTCGAAGCGGCCCTCATCAAGAGCTTGGTCCAGCCGCTGGTGCCAGTCGTGGTGGCCGTCGCCGGCGCTGGCGGCAAGGCCTTGCTCCAGGCATACCCAGCCGGGCTGCGGCTGGGCTTCGGCGCGGGCCAGGGCCTCGTCGGCGAGCTTGAGCAACGCCTGCGGGGCATCGCCTGGGGTGTAGGGCGCAAGGCCTATGCAGGCCACCGGGTCGACATCGCTGGCACCGGTACTGTGCAGGCTTTGCAGGGTGACGGCCAAGGCCTGAGCCAGCTGGACCGCCTCGTCATGCACCATGCCTGGCGCCAGCACGGCGAATTCACCGCCGCGGCTGCGGGTGATCAGGTCGTTGGTTTCGGGGTATTGCGCACAGGTGCGGCGCAGTTGCTCGCCCACCGCCTGCAGCAACTGGTCGGTGTGCTGGCCGCCCAGGCGGGCATTGAGGCCGGCCAGGTCCTGCACGCGGGCCAGCAGCAGATAACCGGCGCGGGCGTCTTCAGCATTGCTGACCCGGGCGTTGAGCTGCATCTCGAAGTAACGCCGGTTGGCAAGGCCGGTGAGGCTGTCCTGGTAGGACTCGTTGCGCAGTTGCTCGCTACGCTCGGCCTGCTCGCTGAACAGCGCCTTGAGCTTTTCGACCATCTGGTTCATCGCCTGCACCACCCGGCGCAGCTCGGGGGTGCGTGGCAGGTCCGGCAGACTGAGGAATTCGCGCCGGGCGATGGCGTGGGACTGCGCCACCATGTAGTCCAGCGGGCGCAGTTGGCGGCGCAGCAACAGGGCGCCGAGTACCGCGCTGACCGCGCCGCACAGCAGCAACCAGCCGAGGCTGCCCAGGGCGCTCTGCCACAGTTTTGCCAGGGCGAACATCGGGTGGCTGATCACCTCGACCCGCGCCGCCTGCTGCCAGCCACGGCTGACGATGGCGTCGCCGCCGGCCGGCTCCAGGCCGATCAGCCGGATGAACCAGCCGGGCACCTCGCCGCTGTCGGGTTCGGCGTGGCGCTCGACCAGCACGGCGTTGGACTGGATATCGACAACCTTGATGCTGGAGTAGTAGCCGCTGTCGAAGATCGAGCTGACCATCAGCTCGACCATCGCCGGGTCGTCGATGCTCGGCGTCAGCGACAACGCCAGCGCGGTGGCGGCGTCCTGGGCGTGGGAGCGCAGCTGGTTGACGTACTGGCTGCGCGAACTCTCCAGGCTGACCATGAAGCTGCCGCTGAAGGCGACCACCAGGAACAGGCAAATGGCAAGCAGCAATTGTTTGAACAGTGACATCTGTGCTCCCTCAGTAAACCGGTTCGGCCGGGAATCCTTCGGCCTGCATTTTCTTCAGCAAATCCTGCCAGCGTGACAGGCGCTTGGTGTCGCCGACCTTCTTGTTGCCCGCCGCGCCCGTCAACCACAGGCCTTCACCATTGAAGGCGTAGACCGGCAGCAGGTCGCTGCGCTGGCTGGCGGGCTTGATCGCGTCCATCAGGCTGTCGAGCACCAGGGGCTGGGCCTCTGGGCTTGAATAATAGGTCAGGACCATGTGCGCCCGGTTCTGGCGCAGCGCCTTGACGTAGGTGATGCGCAGTTTTTCGGCGGGGATGCCCATGCGCCGCAGGCTGAAGTACTTGGCGATGGCGTAGTCCTCGCAGTCGCCGGCGCCCTTGATCAGCGACTGCACCGGCGTTGCCCAGTAGTCCACCTCGTGCCACAGGTCGATGTCTTCGACGTAGCGCAACTGCTGGTTGAAGAACAGGTTGACCGCCTTCAACTGCGCCTGCTCATTGCTTTGCTGCTGGCTGGCCAGCAGTTGCTGCCAGGCGTCGATGCGACCCTGCCCCGCCCCGAGCGGTCCGTAAAGGGCCTGGGCGCGACGGCTGATCTGCGAGAAGTCCCAATCGGCCTGGACGCCGCCCAGCAGCAGGCAGCCGAGCACCACGGCCAGGCCGAGGCGGCGTAGGGTGGTGCTGAGCGCCCAAGGTTTCGCCACTGCGAACACCCGTTCAGGTCCGTTGGAAGGTGCGATGGTGCAAGCTGGGGAAACAAAACACAACGGCACACTGCCAGCTGTCGGCAAACCCGCTTCCTACAAGGGCTGGCGCCCTTGGCCGTCTTCCCAATGCCTGCGACTTCATTCACGATAGCCGCGTTTGCCCATGGGGCTGCGCTGCCTGGGCAAACACAGTGTTTGACAAGCGCCCCCCACCCTCTCTAGTGTTATTGGATCCAATCTTGCCGAGGCGACCCCTGCGTGGCTGAGAAACCCAAACTCCTGAGCACCGTCCTGGGTAGCGAGCAGGTTCCTGCGCACCTGGCCCGCAGTGTCATCGAAGAACGCCTGCGCAGCGCCATTCTCGACGGTCGCCTGCCGCCAGGTACGGCCGTGCGCCAGCAGGAGCTGGCCACGCTGTTCGGCGTCAGCCGCATGCCGGTGCGCGAGGCGCTGCGCCAGCTCGAGGCGCAATCGCTGCTGCAGGTGGTGATGCACAAGGGCGCGGTGGTCGCGCCGCTGATCGGTGAGGACGCAGTAGACACCTACGGCCTGCGGGTGCTGCTGGAAACCGAAGCACTGCGTCAGTCGATCCCGCGGCTCGATGCCGACGACATTGCCCTGGCGCGCGGCTACATCCGCCAGCTGGAGAGCGAAACCCGCCACGCCGAGATCGGCCGCCTGAACCGCCTGTTCCACATGTCGCTGTACAGCAAGGCCGGCAACCAGAAGCTGCTGCGCCTGATCGAGATCGAGCTCAACGAGGAGGAACGCTTTCTGCGCTTCCACCTGTCGTCGATGGGCCTTGGCAAGCTGACCCAGGATGACCACATCGCCCTGGTGGATGCGGCCAGCGACAAGCTGGTGGACGAAGCCGTGAGGATGCTCGAAGAGCACCTGAACAACGCGGCACGCACCATCCGCAACTACCTCGACAGGCAATCGGCCACCTGACCCCACGCCAACGGCGTGGCCAGGCATAAGGAACGGCAGTGCACGTGCAGACCCAAGCACCCCACGAACAGCCCACCAGGATTCGCCTGATCTGCCTGGCCTGCAGCCGCCAGCAGCTCGAGCAGTACCGCCAGTGGGCCGAGGCGTTGAGCGAGCCGGTGGAGGTGATCGCTGTCGACCTGCCAGCCACCGCCTGCCTCGACAGCATCGACCCTGGCGAATCCAGCCATGCCCTGGCCAGTGCCCTTGGCGAGCGGCTGGAGCCGTTTTTGCAACACCCCCACGCGATCTTCGGCCAGAGCCTGGGCGCCCATGCGGCGCTGGCATTGGCGCAATGGGCGCAGCGCCGCTGGCCGGGGCAGACCCGCCACTTATTTGTTGCCAGCTGTGACAGCCCGAGCTTTGCCAGCGGCGGTGACAGCACGCCCCTGCAGGTGCCGATGACGGTGCTCTACCCGCCGGGCTCGCTACCGGCGATGCTGGGCTGGAACCCGCTGGCCCACGGCGGCCTGGAGCTGATCGAGCTGCCGGCCCATGCAGTGGACGGCGCCCCGTTCAACCAGCGCATCGTGCGCATCTTCCATACCCACCTCGGCCTGCTCAGTTTCTAGGCCCCCCTGCCCTGTCTGACTGCGCTGCGGCGAACGCGCAGCGTGCGCTGCTGGCCATGGCAGTGCCAGCATTTTGGGCACACTCTAGTCCCCGCAGCGGCCGCTGATCGTCAGTAGCGGACCTGGCCGCCTGCGCCCACATCCACCTGCAGAAGGAGCCTGCCACCGGGGCCAGGACCGCCAGCCGATCAGCCGCCCCTAAATAATCCCGACCTTCGACACCCGTTCATCAGTGCTCCGAGTGAGGCATTCACTCTGCATCTTTTTTCTGATCGTTAATGATCGGAAGGGGTACTTATTGCCCAAATCAAAACAACTTCATTGTTTTGATCGGGCAACTATCGACTTCAAAAAGTTGCAACTTGCAAATACTTCAAAAAACAATTGCAAGTACTTTGGAAGTTGCTCTAGCTTTTATAGCGCCGATGCAGGGGCACCTGGCCCACCGTGAGCCCAGGCGCCATTTGACCTGCACGGCCCTTGCACGCCGTGAGATATCGAAACTTCGTTCGAGGTACCTGCTCGCCCGATGTTTTGAATCGCTTCAACTGCAAGGCATCAACCGACCTGTATAAACATGCCAGATGGAACTAAACATGAGCCCATTGAAACGCACACTTACCGACAAGAAACAGACACTCTCCCAGCACCCGTTATTCTCTGAAATCGACTCGCTGGATACCCTGCGCCGGTTCATGGAAACCCATGTATTTGCCGTATGGGACTTCATGTCGCTGACCAAGCGCCTGCAACAGGAACTGACCTGCGTCAGCCTGCCCTGGCTGCCGCCGGCCGACCCTGCGGCGGCGCGCTTGATCAACGAGATCGTGCTGGGCGAGGAGTCCGATGACCGCCTGGACCACGGCCACTACAGCCACTTCGAGCTGTACCTGGACGCCATGCGCGAAGTGGGTGCCAGCACCCAGGCGATCGAGCGTTTCGTCAGCCTGATGCAGCAGGGCGTCAGCCACCCCGAGGCGCTGCAGCGCGCCGGGGCCAGCGAGGCGGCGCAGCGCTTCGTGCGCGACACCCTGGAGGTGGCCCTGGATGCACCGGCGCACCAGGTGGCCGCGGCCTTCCTGCATGGCCGCGAAAGCGTCATCCCGAGCATGTTCCAGCAGATTCTCGACGAGTGGGGTATCGGCATCGAGCAGGCGCCGACCTTCCGTTACTACCTGCAGCGCCATATCGAGGTGGACTCCGAAGATCATGGCCCGGCCGCCGAGCAACTGCTGGCGCGCCTGGTCGAGCATGACCCGGTGCGCGAGGAGGATGTCTACGTGGCGGCCATTGCCGCAGTGGACAGCCGCATGGCGCTGTGGGACCGCCTGCGTGCGTCGATCAAGGCGCCGCTGGCCGAGGTTACGCCATGAATGCCGCCGAGTACCGCTCCTTCGCCGATGCCTGGGAAGAGCGCGCGACCATTCGCACCCGGCCACGGCGCCGGGTGGAGGATGACCAGCGGCTGATCTACCCGCTCAGCCGCCAGCCGCTGGTGCTGGGCGCGGCCTTCCAGCGCGAATGCCCTCAGCTGCGCGATTTCGTGCTGGTGCAGAGCCTCTACAAGTTCATCAACGACGTGGTGATCTTCGAGACCGAAATCGTTGACCGCACCGCCCGGCGCATCGCCAAGGACCGTTTTGCCGTGCGCTTTCCGTTCGCCTGCCGCTACGACGCCATGACCGTGGTGGTGGACGAGGACTACCACGCCCTGGTGGCGATGGACTTCTTGCAGCAGACCATCGCCCTGACCGGCATCGAGCCGATCGCCCTGCCCCAGGAAATCGAGCTCAGCCGGGCGATACCGGCGGCGCTGGAGCGGGTGCCGGAGGCCCTGCGCGATGCGATGGAGCTGATCTGCGTGGGTATCGCCGAGAACACCTTGACCGACGACGTGGCGGCGTTTGCCCGGGACGACACGGTCAAGCCGTCGGTGAAGGGGCTGATGGCCGACCACCTGCTCGACGAGGGCCGCCATTCGAGCTTTTGGGCGCGACTGACGCGGATTTACTGGCAGGCCGCCCCGGAGGCGGACCGCCGGGCGTTGGCCGAGGTGCTGCCGGTGTTCTTGCGCGAGTACCTGACCAACGACATCCAGCAGGGTTTTGACTTTGCCCTGATCGCTGCGTTGCCGGTGAGCGAGGCGGTGCGCCAGGCCCTGCGCGAAGAAGTGCAGGGGCTGGCGTTCCCGATCAATCACCAGCACCCGCTGCTGGGCAACATCCTGCGCTTCCTGCGCAGCAGCTCGATGCTCGACGCCGGCTGCGTGCAGGACGCGCTGCGCGACTACCTGCCCTGAGGAGCACACCATGAGACGCCTCGACATACTCCTGGCGGGCACCAGCCCCGCCCTGGGGGAACTGGCCTGCCAGCTCGACGCCCAAGGCCACGGCGCGGCCACGGCTGGCAGCGCGCAAGCCCTGCGCGAGCAACTGGCCAGCCACCCCGACCTGGTGGTGGAAGATGGCAGCCTGGCCCTGGCCAGCGGCGACTGGCAGCCCTTGGGGGCCACGCCGCTGCTGCGGCTGCGCCTGGGCGCAAGCTTCGCCGAAACCTTGCCGCGCCTGGAAACCCTGTGCTGGTGTGGCAGTGCCAGCGCGCAACGGTTGATCGAACGCCAGCTGGTACCGGCACCGGCTTCGGGCAATGGCCGGCAGTTGCGTGAAGATGCCCTGCAGGCGCTGGGCGACCTGCTGGCGCTGCAGGTCAACCGTTTTGCCCGCAACCCGCAGTACCTGCATGAAGCGCCGGCGGTCAGCCCTGGCGCGCATGAGCGCGAGCATGGCCTGGACTGGCTGGAGGCCCTGGCCTACCGGCACCCCTTCAACCGCACGCTGCGCGCCGACCTGCTGGAGCAGGCCGAAGGCGGGCTGATCGTGCAGCTGGAGCAGAGCCTGCGGCGAAATGCCGGGCGCCCGGCGCTGAACCGCCAGGGCCTGCGTGAAAGTTATGCACAGCTGCACGCGCGCACGGTGGGCATTCAGCGAGCCCTGCTGCCACTGCTGCCTGCCGAGGGCGCGCCACCACCGGTGGTGGCGGTGTGCATGGCCAAGTCAGCCGAGCTTTACGCCAGCTTGCTGGCGATTATCGGGTGTGCGGCCATCTACCTGCCGTTGGACCCGGCCACGCCGGTGGAGCGTCGCCAGCGCATCCTCGCGGATGCCGGTGCCTGCGTGCTGCTGCATGACGGGCAGGCGCTTGTGGATATCTTCGGCCTGGATGTGCGTGATATTGCGCCGGCCGAGGAAGCTCCCCTGCCGAGCCTGGCCGTGCGTGAGGCAACGCCTGGGCGGGCCTGCGTGGCGATCTACACCTCGGGTACCACCGGGCTGCCTAAGGGGGTGCTGCTCAGCCAGCGCAACCTGACGCATTTCATGGCCTGGTATCGCGAGCATGTGGCGCTGGATGCCGGCTGCCGGGTGCTGCAGTTCTCCACCATCGGCTTCGATGCCTCGCTGCTGGATATTCTGCCGACCTTCGCCTGTGGCGCCGAACTGGTGCTGCCCGATGAGGAGCAGCGCCGCGACCCGCAGGCGTTGCTGGGGCTTATCCACAGCCAGGAAGTCAGCCATGCCTTCCTGCCACCGGCGCTGCTGAGCATCTTGCCCCGCGAGGCGCATCTGGGGCTGCGGCACCTGATCACCGGCGGCGATGTGTGCGAGCCGGAGGTGATCGCCCGGCTGGCCGGGCAGTGCCACTTGCACAACATCTATGGGCCGACCGAAACCACGGTGCTGGCCACCACCCGGCTTTTCGCTGCCGGCGATGGCAACCGCAACCTCGGGCGGCCGATCGCCAACACGCAAGTGCTGATACTCGACGAGCAATTGCAGCCCGTAGCGGAGCAGACCCCTGGGGAGCTGTATATCGCCGGGCCCGGCGTCGGGCTGGGTTACCTGAACAACGCAGTACTGAGCGCGGAGCGCTTTGTCGAGTTGGGTCTGCCGGAGGGGCGCTCGCTGCGCGCTTACCGCACGGGCGATATCGGCAAGTGGACGGCGCAGGGTATCGAGTTGTGCGGGCGGCGGGATAACCAGGTGAAGATCCGTGGCTACCGTGTGGAGCCCGAGGAGATCGAGCACTGCCTGCGCAACAGCCGCCTGTTCGGCCAGGTGGCGGTGGTGATCGATGGGCAGCGCCGGGTGCTGGCGTTTGTCGCCCAGCCTGAGGGCGCGGAGGCTGAAACACGGCTGCGTGAGCATGCCGAACGTGCCCTGCCCGACTACATGCGCCCGACGTTCTACCAGGTGCTGGAGCAGATGCCCTACACCGCCAATGGCAAGGTGGACCGCCAGGCGCTGCTGCTGCGCCCGTTGGCGCTGCCTGCGAGCGAGCGGCTGCAACCGGGTACTGCGACTGAACAACAGTTGCTCGGCCTGTGGAGCGAGCTGCTGGAGCTGCCGCAGGCGGATATTTCGGCCGACGACAGCTTCTTCAACCTGGGTGGGCATTCGATCCTGCTGTCGCGGCTGCTGCTGGAGGTGCGCGAACGCTTCGGCCGGGGCGTGGCAATCAACCGCTTCATCGAGCTGCCGACACTGCAGCGCCTGGGGGCGTTGCTTGATGGCGAGCAGGGGCAACAACAGGAGGTGCTGGCGGCGCTGGAGCGGGATGCCAAGCGCGAGCTGGGGTTGCAGGTGCTGCCGGTGGAGCGCCTGGGTGATGTGCACAAGGTGATCGTCACCGGGGCCAACAGCTTTCTCGGTGTGCACCTGGTGGAGGCGCTGCTGGATTGGGGCGCCACCGAGGTGGCCTGCCTGGTGCGAAGTGCTGGCGGGCAAAGTGCCGACCAACGTTTTGCCCAGGCGCTGGCTGACAACCAGGTGCAGCTGGACCTGGCCCGTGTGCGGGTGTTCGAGGCCGACTTGCGCAAGCCGCAGCTGGGGCTGAGCCAGGCCGACTACGACTACCTGGATACTGGCTACGGCGCGCTGCTGCACAACGCGGCGCAGGTGAACCATGTGCTCGACTATCAGGTGCTGGCAGCGGACAACATCGAGCCGCTGTTCGAGTGCCTGCGCCTGTGCGAGGGGCGGCGCAAGAAGATCTTCAACTTCGTCTCCACGCTGTCGGCCTGCAGCGCCGTGGACAGCCGCGGGCGGGTGCTGGAGGACGACCCGGCCGAGACGCCGCCGATTTACATCCGCAATGGCTACAACCTGAGCAAGTGGGTGGGCGAGCGGATCTTGCAGCGGGCGCGGGCGCAGGGGGTGTGGGTCAACCTGTTCCGCCCCGGCAACATCACCTTCGACAGCCGCACCGGGGCCTGCCAACCGCAGCGCAACCGCTTGATGCTGATGCTCAAGGGGTCGCTGCAACTGGGCCAGGTGCCGGGGCTGGAGATCGACTTCGACCTGATGCCGGTGGACTTCCTGGCCCGCTTCATCGCCTTCCACGGCAGCCGTCACCAGGCCGGGCAATGCGTGTTCAACCTGCACAACCCCGAGCCGCTGCGCTGGCGCGACTACCTGGCGTCATTCCACGAGCAGGGCCATGCCTTTGAGCTGGTGAGCGTCGAGCAGTGGCAGCAACAGTTGCGTCGGGTCGACCGCGACAACGCGCTGTATGACGTCCTGGGCTTCTACCTGGACGGTTTCGAAGAAGACATCGGGGATATCTCCGGCATCGCCCATGACAACGCCCGTGCCGGCGTGCAGCGCATGGGCAGCCATTACCCGAGCAAGAGCCCGGAGCTGTTACGCCGCGGTTGCCGCTACCTGGCCGACATCGGCTTTATTTGATTATTTTTTACACAACAGGAGTAACACGACATGCAAGCACTCAAGCCCGATACCTTGATCCGCAACCCGCAAGGCTGCCTGGTGGTGTCCAGCGTGGAAATTGCCGCACCTGCGGCCAGCGTATGGAACATTGTCGGCAACTTTGCCGGCTTCCCGGTGTTCATCCCGGCACTGGCGCACATCGACATGACCGGTAGCGGTGTGCGCTCGGTGCGCAAGAAGCTGTTCAAGGATGGCAACGTGGTGATCGAGCAGCTCAACTCGCGGGATGACCAGGCCATGAACATGACCTGGAGCCTGATCTACACCAGCCTGAACATCGGCAACCTGTGGGCGGCGATGGAGGTAGTCGCGATCGATGGCCAGCGCAGCCGTGCGATCTGGACCATCCAGGCCGAGCCCTGGGAAGGTGGCCCGGAGGCGCTGCCGGGCTTCCAGGCGTTCCTGCAGGGGTTTGCCGATGAGGCGATGGGGAATGTGAAGAACCTGCTTAGCTGACAGGGCTGAGCTGTATTGAAAGGCCGTCCCCTTTGGGGGCGGCCTTTTTTTGTGCCTGTTTGGGCCCTGCCGCTGGCAAGCCGCCTTCTATAGAGCAAATCACAATTCGTTGATTTAACGGAGGGAGCGGCTTTAGCCGCGAACACCGGCGAAGCCGGTGCCATCTAGCGCGGCGCCTGCTTCGCGGCTAAAGCCGCTCCCACAGGTGTCGAGGCGCTCTTGCAGCCTAGTTCTCTGCACGACAGCGCAATCTCCAAACAGGGAATGCGGCAAAGGCAGTCGGCATGGTTCTCTTTAGCCAGCAGGGCTTGAGACTGTACCTGGTAGGAGCCGGCTTGAACGGCGATAAAGCCGGCGCAGACATTTCATATGCGCCAGAAAGACAAAACCCCCGACCGCATGGCGATCAGGGGTTTCGGAATTGAATCTTGACGATGACCTACTCTCACATGGGGAAACCCCACACTACCATCGGCGATGCATCGTTTCACTGCTGAGTTCGGGATGGGATCAGGTG
>NZ_JBJDNC010000072.1:0-23078 GCF_044900265.1 Pseudomonas sp. NPDC089406
AGAAAAAAAGTAACCCGCCGTAAGGGCGGAAAGGTGACGAAAAGCAGCCATCGTCAATGAATGCGCATACATCTACCAAAGCAATCACCATGGACCCCGACCCCCTCACCCCCCAACCACCGTCACCAACCTTGCCAACCCCGGCCCCTCACGCTGACGATCAAACACCTGCACCGAAACCTCAAGCAACCCCCCAGCGCCCCGCACCACCCGCTGCTCACAACGCAACCGCAAACGCCCCTGGTCACACTCGAACTGCCGCACCCCAGGCCGGGCGCCGCCCTCAAGCCGTAGTTCGGCCAGCCGCCCCTGGGCCGCCAGCAGCGCCAGCGACTTGTCCCGCAACAGCCCGTTGCCCTGGGTCATCAGCCCAGTGGCACGCACCGCCGCGGCCATGGCCACGGCAACGATGGTCAGCGCCACCAGCACCTCGATCAAAGTAAAACCGCGTTCGCAACGGACCACGCTGGCACCTGCGCAAGGCAAAACTGCACGTTAGAGCGCTGCAGTGACGCTTTGACGACGCCCACACCCGAGCTTTTTCAATATCCGTGACATACCCGCTTGCCACAATCGGCCCCCGATTCGAACTCACGCAAGGAATGCCGAGATGCAGATCGCCCGCCGCAGCGCCACAGGCCGTCGTCACCGCCAGCAAGGCTTCACCCTGATCGAAATCATGGTGGTGGTGGTGATCCTCGGGATCCTCGCGGCGATGGTGGTGCCCAAGGTGCTCGACCGCCCCGACCAGGCCCGCGCCACCGCCGCGCGCCAGGACATCGCCGGGCTGATGCAGGCGCTCAAGCTGTACCGCCTGGACAACGGCAGCTACCCCAACCAGAACCAGGGCCTCAAGGTGCTGGCGGAAAAACCCGCACAGGCCAAGGACAGCCAGTGGCGCTCCTACCTCGACCGCCTGCCCAATGACCCCTGGGGCCGCCCGTACCAATACCTGAACCCCGGCGCCAACGGCGAGATCGACGTGTTCTCCCTGGGCGCCGACGGCCAGGCCGGTGGCGACGGGGTGAACAGCGACATCGGCTCCTGGCAGTTGTGACCGGCCATGACACGCCAGGACGGCATGGCCGTGATCAGCGCCTTGCTGATTGCCGCAGTGGTGGCGGTGATCGCTGCCGGCATGATCGAGCGCCAGGGGGTGTTCACCCGCCAGGTGGAGAACCGCCAGTTGGCGGTACAGGGCCAGTGGGCGCTCGAGGGCGGCTTGCAACTGAGCCGGCAGTTACTCGCCGAGCAACGTCGCCGCGACCCGCTGGTGCGCGCCGGCCAGCCGTGGGCGCAACCGCTGCCGGGCGTGCCGGCCGGTGGCGTGCGCTTTGCCGGCCGGCTTGAAGACGAACAGGGCAAGTTCAACCTGCGCAACCTGATCATCGACGGCCAGGTCGACGCCCATGCCCTGGCGACCTTCCAGCGCCTGTGCGGGCTGATCGGGGTGCAGCCGCGCCTGGCCGAGGCCATTGCCGCACGGGTGATCGGCAGCTACCCGCAGCAACCGCCGGCGCCCGCCACCCCTGAACGCCAAGGTTTCGACAGCGGCCGCCTGACATCGCCGGCAAGCGCTACTGCAGCCTTGCCACCACGCTACCCGATGTTGCGTGACCTCGCGCCCCTGGCCGGCCTGCAGGGTATGGACGCCGAGCGCCTGCAACAGCTGCAGCGCTTTGTCACCGTGCTGCCGGTGGCTACCTGGATCAATGGCAACACGGCCAGTGCCGAGGTGCTCGCCGCGCAGGTGCCGGGGCTGTCGCTGCAACAGGCCAGCGCCTTGGTCGCCGAGCGCGACAGCGGCCGCTGGTTCGTCAACCGGGGCGACTTCATCAACCGCCTGCGCATGCCCCAGCTGGCCGCTGGCAATGTGCGGGTGGGGATTGGCAGCGACTGGTTTCAACTGCGCGGCGAAGCCCGCCAGGGCCCACGGGTGCTGCGCCTGCAAGCCTTGCTGCGCCAGCGTGAGGGGCAGTTGCCGGATGTGATCTGGACACGAGGTGGCGCATGAGCGCAGTACTGCACATTCAATTGCCGCCGCTGGCGCAACTGGCCGCCGACGCCAGGCTCGACTACCGCCTGGGTGAACGCCATGGCCAGGCCGACGGCGCGCAACTGGCCCGTGACGGCAAGGGCGCCAGTTGGTGCCTGCACTTGCATGCCGACGACAGCCTGGCCTTGCTTTTGCCGTTACCGCCACTGGCCGGCAAGCGCCTGGATGCGGCGGTGCGCTGCGCCGTGCAAGGGCTGCTGCTGGGCGAAATCGGCCAGGTGCATGTGGCCCATGGGCCGCGCCAGGCCGACGGCCAGGTGGCGGTGGCCTGGCTTGGGCAGGCGCAACTGGCGCAGCTGCAGGCCTGGCTGGCGCCGCAGCGCGTGCGGCTGGGCGGGTTGTTCAGCCAACCCAGTGACGACGTGCCGGCGGTGGACCTTGCCGCAGGCCTTAAAGGCCCGGCCAAGGCCGTGCCCTGGGGGCGTACGGCGGCAGTGTGGGCGCTGGCTGCTGCGGTCTGGTGCCTGGGGTTGAACCTGTATGCCGCGCGCCTGGCAGGCGAGGGTGAGCAGTTGCGCGCGCAGATGGTCAGCCAGGTGCGCCAGGCCTTCCCGCAGTTGCCGGTGGTGCTCAACCCCTTGCAGCAGGCGCGCCAGCAGTTGCAGGGCGGGCAGGGGCCGGCGGCGATGGGCCTTGCCCGCTTGCTCGAAGGTGCGGGCCAGAGCATGCCGTTTCTGGCCGGCGAGGTTGCCGCGCTGGACTACGCCGACGCGACCTTGCGCATCACCCGCCAGGCCGACAGCGGCCAGGCGCCAGCGGCCAGTGCCTGGCAGGCCGACCTGGCCGCCCGCGGTATCGAGGCCAGTGTGGCAGCGCAGGGCTGGACCTTGCGTGCGGCCAAGCAGGAGCTGGCCCATGTCGATTAGCCAGCGCTGGCACGCCAGCCGTCATCAGGCCCGCCAGCGCTGGCAGGCGCTCGCGCCGCGTGAGCGGCGCGCGGTGGCACTGGCCGCAGCTTTGCTCGGCACCTTGCTGTGCTGGCAGGTGCTGATCGCCCCGGCGTTGGCCGCTATCGAACATTGGAACCAGGAACTGCCCAAGCTGCGCAGCCAGGCCCAGGCACTGGATGCGTTGCTGGCCCAGCGCCAGGCACCACCTGCGGGCGAGCTGGGCGAGGCGCTGCAACAGAGCCTTGCCCAGGCCGGCCTGCAAGCGCATTCCCGGCTCAGCGCTGATGGCGGGGCCTGGCAACTGGACTGGCAGCAGGCGCCCGCCGAAGCGGCCATGGCCTGGCTGCAGCGCGAGCCGTTGCGCCTGGGCCTCACTGTTGGCCACCTGGCGCTGGCCCGCGACCCGGGCGCTGCTGCCCCGGTGACGTTTTCCGGAACCCTTCGCATGGATCAGGCGCATGGCGCTAAGGACCCTACATGATGTGCACCGCATCGCCACGCCTCCACCACCGGCTGCTGCCGTTCGCGCCACTGGCCCTGGCCCTGGCGCTGGGCGCCTGCAGCACTGCGCCCGAAGGCCCGCGGCCGTTGGCCAGCAGTGAGCTGGGCCAGCCGCTGGCCTACACCAACGCCCACACTACCGCCCTCGACCACCAGGCCCAGGCAACCGCCAGCACTCGCCCTGCACCGCGCCAGGTACCGCCGCGGGTGGGCCAGCGCCACAGCCGCGTAGCGCCGGCTGCGGCCATGCCCAACCCGTTGGGTGAGCAGCCGGTGCAACTGAACTTCGTCGATGCCGACATTCAGGCGGTGGTGCGCGGGCTGTCCCGGGCCACCGGCCGGCAGTTTCTGGTCGACCCCAGGGTCAAGGGCCAGCTGACCCTGGTCTCCGAAGGCCAGGTGCCCGCCAGCAAGGCCTACTCCATGCTGCTGGCGGCCCTGCGCATGCAGGGGTTCAGCGTGGTCGACGTCGGCGGCGTCGCTCAAGTAGTACCCCAGGCCGATGCCAAGCTGTTGGGCGGCGCGTTGGTCAGCGGTGACCGTGATGCCGGCAACGGCATGGTCACCCGCACCTTCCGCCTGCAGTACGAGAACGCCGTCAACCTGATCCCGGTGCTGCGCCCGATTGTCTCGCCGGACAACCCGATCAACGCCTACCCCGGCAACAACACCCTCGTCGTCACCGATTACGCCGAAAACCTCGAACGGGTGGCGCAGATTCTCGACAAGGTCGATATCCCCAGCGCCATCGACACCGACGTGGTGCCGATCCAGAACGGCATCGCCAGCGACATCGCCGCCATGGTCGGCGAACTGCTGGACAGCCAGGGCAATGACCCGACGCAGAAGATCAGCGTGCTCGGCGACCCGCGCTCGAACAGCGTGGTGATTCGCTCCGGTAGCCCCGAGCGCACGCAACTGGCCCGCGACCTCATCTACAAGCTCGACAACGCCCAGAACAGCGCCGGCAACCTGCATGTGGTGTACCTGCGCAACGCCCAGGCCGACCGCCTGGCGCAAAGCCTGCGCGGGCTGCTCACAGGCGAAAGCGACAGTAGCGCCAGCGACGGCACCCGTGCGCTGCTCAGCGGCGGCGGCATGCTTACCGGCGGCAATAGCAGCAACGGCGCCACTACCGGCACCAGCAGCGCCAGCAACCAGGGTTACTCGGCCAGCAACGGCAACGCCAGCGGCAGCCTGCTGCGCGGCAACAGCCAGGGCGCCGGCAGCACCCCCAACGGCTATGGCGCAAACCAGGGCCAGGGCGAGCAGGGCACGGCGTTTTCGGCAGGCGGGGCGACCATCCAGGCCGACAAGACCACCAACACCTTGCTGATCTCCGCCCCCGAGCCGCTGTACCGCAGCCTGCGCGAGGTGATCGACCAGCTTGACCAGCGCCGCGCCCAGGTGGTGGTGGAGAGCCTGATCGTCGAGGTGGGCGAGGACGAGGCCAACGAGTTCGGCGTGCAGTGGCAGGCCGGTAACCTCGGCGGCAAGGGCAGTTTCGGTGGCGCCAACCTGGGCGGCAGCGGCCTGGTCAAGGGCGCCAGCAGCATCGACGTGCTGCCGCCGGGGCTGTCGGTGGGGGTGGTGGACGGTACGGTGAACATCCCCGGCATCGGCGAAGTGCTCGACCTCAAGGTGCTGGCCCGGGCACTCAAGAGCAAGGGTGGCAGCAACGTGCTGTCGACGCCCAACCTGCTGACCCTGGACAACGAGGCGGCGAGCATTTTCGTCGGCCAGACCATCCCCTTCGTCAGCGGCCAGTACGTCACCGACGGCGGCGGCACCAGCAACAACCCGTTCCAGACCATCCAGCGTGAAGAAGTGGGCCTGCGCCTGAACGTGCGCCCGCAGATCTCCGAGGGCGGCACGGTCAAGCTGGATGTCTACCAGGAAGTCAGCAGCGTCGACGAGCGCGCCTCCAGCGCCGCCGGCACGGTGACCAACAAGCGCGCCATCGACACCAGCATTTTGCTCGACGACGGCCAGATCATGGTGCTGGGCGGCTTGTTGCAGGACGGCTACAGCCAGAGCAACGAGGGCATCCCGTGGTTGTCGAGCCTGCCGGGGGTGGGGGCGTTGTTTCGCAGCGAGCGGCGCGCCACCAACAAGACCAACCTGATGGTGTTTCTGCGCCCGTACATCGTGCGTGACGCAAGCGTGGGGCGCAGCATCACGCGCAATCGCTACGACTTCATCCGCCGCGCCCAGGGCGGGCTCAAGCCCGAGCACTCCTGGGCCCTGCCGGACATGGACATGCCGCTGCTGCCGCCGGTGGAGCAGGGCGTGCCTGATCAGGGCCGGGCGCAACCGGCGGCGCTGAACGTGCCGCGGGCGTCGATCCGCGCGGTGCCGGTGGATGAGGTGGCCCGGTGAGCCGCCTGCCCTACGCCTGGGCCAAGGCCCAGCGCCTGGTGCTGCACGGCGAGGGTGGTACGACCCTGGCGCGCTGCCCGTCGAGCCCGGCCTGGGCCCTGGCCGAGGTGCGCCGGCGTCACGGTGCGCTGGCGGTCGAGGTGCTCAGCGATGCGCAAATGGATGCGTTGCTGGTCAGCGCCTATGCCGATACCGGCAGCGCTGCGGCAGTAGTGGGGGCGGCGGAGAACGAGGTGGACCTGGACCGCCTGCTGCAGGACATCCCCGAAGTCACCGACCTGCTCGAAGCCCAGGACGATGCGCCGGTGATCCGCATGATCAACGCCTTGCTCACCCAGGCGGCGCGCGACCAGGCCAGCGACATCCATATCGAGCCGTTCGAGAGCCACTGCCTGGTGCGCTACCGGGTCGATGGCACCCTGCGTGACGTGGTCTCGCCGCGCAAGGCGCTGCATGGCGCGCTGGTGTCGCGGATCAAGATCATGGCGCAACTGGACATTGCCGAAAAACGCCTGCCCCAGGACGGGCGTATCGCCTTGCGGGTGGCCGGGCGGCCGATCGATATTCGCGTGTCGACGGTACCCACCGGGCACGGCGAGCGGGTGGTGATGCGCCTGCTCGACAAGCAGGCCGGGCGCCTGCGCCTGGAGGCGCTGGGCATGGATGCAGCGCTGCTGGCGCGGCTTGACCAGCTGATCTGCCAGCCCCATGGCATCGTGCTGGTGACCGGGCCCACCGGCTCGGGCAAGACCACCAGCCTGTACGCCGCCCTGGCGCGGCTGGATGCCAGCGTCAGCAACATTCTTACCGTCGAGGACCCGGTGGAATACGACCTGCCGGGCATCAGCCAGATCCAGGTCAACGCGCGCATCGACATGAGCTTTGCCGTGGCCCTGCGCGCCATCCTGCGCCAGGACCCGGACGTGATCATGATCGGAGAGATCCGCGACCTTGAAACCGCGCAAATTGCCGTGCAGGCCTCGCTGACCGGGCACCTGGTGCTGGCCACCCTGCACACCAACGACGCGGTGTCGGCGGTCAACCGCCTGGTCGACATGGGCGTGGAACCCTTCCTGCTGGCCTCGGCGTTGCTCGGGGTGCTGGCCCAGCGCCTGGTGCGCAGGCTCTGCCCGCACTGCCGCGAGCCGGACCCGGCCAGCCCCGGGCAGTACCGGGCGGTGGGCTGCGCGCAGTGCAACCACTGTGGCTACAGCGGCCGCACCGGCATTCACGAGCTGTTTTGCGTGGATGACGCTGTGCGCAGCCTGGTGCACCAGGGGGCCGACGAGCAGGCGCTGCGTGCTGCGGCCCGGCGCAACGGCATGCGCAGCATGCGCGAGGACGGCCAGCGCTGGGTCGACGATGGCAGCACCTGCCTTGAAGAGATCCTGCGCGTGACACGGGACGCCTGATGAACCGCTATCGCTATGAAGCTGCCGACGCCCAGGGGCGTATCGTCAACGGCCTGCTCGAGGCCGACAGCGCCGCGGCAGCCATGGCCCAGTTGCGCGGCCTGGGCTTGACCGCGCTTGAGGTCGAAGCCCAGGCGGTCGGGCAGGGGGCGGGGTTGTTCGCTGCCAGGCTGTCTGACGGTGACCTGGCCTGGGCCACCCGCCAGCTAGCCAGCCTGCTGGCGGCTGGGCTGCCGTTGGAGGCTGCGCTGGGGGCGACCCTTGAGCAGGCCGAGCGCAAGCACATCGCCCAGGTGCTGGGGGCGGTACGCGGCGATGTGCGCAGCGGCATGCGCCTGGCCGATGCCCTGGCCCAGCGCCCGCGTGACTTCCCGGAGATCTACCGGGCGCTGGTGGCGGCGGGCGAGGAGTCCGGCGACCTGGCCCAGGTGATGGAGCGCCTGGCGGACTACATCGAGGAGCGCAACACCTTGCGCGGCAAGATCCTCACCGCGTTCATCTACCCGGGGGTGGTGGGGCTGGTGTCGGTGGGGATCGTGGTCTTTTTGCTCAGCTACGTGGTGCCGCAGGTGGTCAGCGCCTTCACCCAGGCACGCCAGGATTTGCCGGGGCTGACCTTGGCCATGCTCAGCGCCAGTGATTTCGTGCGTGAGTGGGGCGTGCTGTGCTTTGCCGGGCTGGTGGCGGCGGTTTGGGGTTGGCGCCTGTGGCTGCGGGCGCCGGCGGCGCGCCTGGCCTGGCACGGGCGCTTGCTGCGCCTGCCGCTGTTCGGGCGTTTTGTGCTGGGGCTGAACACGGCGCGCTTTGCCTCTACCTTGGCGATTCTTGGTAGTGCCGGGGTGCCGCTGCTGCGGGCGCTGGAGGCGGCGCGCCAGACCTTGGGCAATGACCGGCTCGACCAGTGTGTCAGCGAGGCGACCGCGCGGGTGCGCGAGGGGGCGGGGTTGGCTGCGGCGCTGGCGGTGGAGAAGGTGTTTCCGCCGTTGTTGATTCACCTGATTGCCAGTGGTGAGAAGACCGGTGATTTGCCGCCGATGCTCGACCGGGCGGCTGACAGCCTGGCCAAGGATATCGAGCGGCGGGCCATGGGCATGACGGCGTTGCTGGAGCCTTTGATGATTGTGGTGATGGGTGGGGTTGTGTTGTTGATTGTGATGGCGGTGTTGATGCCGATCATCGAGATCAATCAGTTGGTGCAGTGAGGGGGTGTGGAGCTGGTTTGGTTGGTGTTGTGCCTTTTTACCCAGGGCCATCAGTGTCAGGGCCTCCAGGTGTTCGCCACAACCCTTTCAGCGCCTATGAGATCGAGCGCCGCCCGCGCGGCGCTTCGCGGTGGTTCGGCACCCCGATGAACCCGCTCCCACAGTTTATTTCGGGCCAGTCTGTCCTGTGCCATTGCCAGGTCCGCCTTGTTGGTACTACGCGGTTTCAGCGTGTGCGTTGCCGCCGCTCCACATGACTCAAAACATGCACCAAGGCAGGCGCTGGTACTTGCACAGGAATAATTGGCCCGAAACAAACTGTGGGAGCGGGTTCATCGGGGTGCCGAACCACCGCGAAGCGCCGCGCGGGCGGCGCTCGATCTGATAGGCGCTGCAAGGGTTGTGGCGAGCACCTGGGGCCCTGACGCGAACCCTCGGCGCACCCCGACCCACCCCCCAAAATTTGCACTCCCCACCCTGAACCCGTTACGTTCCCACAACCCCGCCGCCGGAACCCGCAATGGACTCACTGACCCAAGCCGTCCTCGGCGCCGCCCTGCAGGGCACTGTGCTGGGCCGCCTGCAAGGCCGCCGCTCGCTGCTTTACGGCGCAGCCCTCGGCACCTTGCCCGACCTCGACGTGGTCATCCGCTACGCCGACCCCGTGTCGCAGATGACCTACCACCGCGGCTTCTCCCACTCGGTTTTCGTGCTCACGGCCCTGGCCCTGCTGCTGGCCTGGCTGGTCAACCGCTGTTGGCCAAACAAGGGCTACACCCTGGCACGCCTGTTCCTGGCGTTCTGGCTGGTGCTGATCACCCACCCGGTGCTCGACGCCTTCACCGTCTATGGCACCCAGCTGTTCTGGCCGCTGCACAGCACACCAGAAAGCTGGGCTGCCGTGTTCATCATCGACCCGGTTTACACCGTTCCCCTGCTGCTGACCGTGCTGTATGCCGCGATCAAGGGCCTCAAGGGCAGGGCGGTGATGTTGATGAGCCTGGCGCTGGCCTTCAGTACCGCTTACCTGGGCTTCGGCCTGGCCGGGCGCATGGCCGCCGAACAGCGTTTCGAACTGGCACTGCAACAGCAAGGCATCGCCGCCAGCGAGGTGCGCGCCGTGCCCATCGCCTTCAATACCCTGGTGTGGCGCGTGTTGGCCAAGACCCCGGATGGCGATTACTACGAAGGCGTCAGCAGCTGGTTCGACCGTGAACCGCCCGAACTGCTGCGCCAGCCACGCAACCTGGCCGCCGGCAATGTGCTCGACGGCGTGCCGCTGCACGAGCGCCTGCGCTGGTTCACCGGCGACTGGCTGCGTTACGACGTGGTGGGCGATGCGCTGGTGGTCACCGACCTGCGCATGGGCATCCCCGGCAACTACACCTTCCGCTTCCAGATGGCCCAGCGCGATGGCACCGGGCAGTGGCAAGCGATCCAGCCCCGGGGCTGGGTGGGCGGCGGGGCGGTGTCGCTGTTCGATGGCGACAAGTTGTCGCTGATCTGGCGGCGCATTTTCGCTCAGCAACCGCCACTGCCCCTGGCAGCCTGGGCGGCCCAGCCTGAAGGGCATGCTGCCGAGGCCCGGCACTGAGCATGCGTTCGGCCGGGCTGGATCTGGTGAAATGGACGGCGATCCTGACCATGGTCGCCGACCATTTGCGCTATTTGTGGCCGGCTGCTGACGGGTTGTTCGTGCTCGGGCGGCTGGCATTTCCATTGTTCTGCCTGGCAATCGCGGTGAATGTCGGTCGTGGCTTGCCCGGCCAGTTCGCCACCCCGGGCAATGCCCGCTACCTGGGGTGGCTGCTGCTGTTCGCAGTGCTGTCCGAAGCGCCATACCGCTGGCTGGACAACGGCTCGAGCACGCTCAACGTGATCCCCACCCTGGCCCTTGGCCTGCTGGTAGCCTGGGGTGTGCACCACAGCGGGTGGTTGGCCCGAACAGGCGCGCTGTTGGCGGTGCTGCTGGCAACCTTGTTCAGTGCGCAGATCATGTACGGCCTACCAGGGGTGTTGCTGCCGGCGGCGCTGTTGCTGGCCAGAAGCCGGGGAGGGTGGTGCTGGGCCCTGGCCTGCCTGCTGGCGGTGGCGGGCAACTTCACCAATAGCTGGCTGCGCGGTCACCCCCTGGCACCCATTGCCTTGCAGGTTGCTGCCATGGCCGCACTGGCGGTTGCGCTAGGCTGCTGGTTGCTGCGCCAGGACAACCGGCGCATTCCACCCGTGGGGCGCTGGGGTTACGCTTTCTATCCATTGCACCTGCTGGCGATCAAGGGCCTGCAGGGGCTCACTTGACGAGGGCATGATGAACCGTCGCTTACTGTTGCTGCTGGCACTGCTGGCCGGCCCGGCCCTGGCCTGCCAAGTGCAAACCGAAAAAGCCTACAAAGACCCGCAGTTCGGCAACTGGGTCATCCCGGTACAGCTCAAGCGTGGCGAGCGCTGCGTGATCCACGACTACACCAGCGCCGAGGGGCGCAAGACCTGGAGCGAGCGGTGGACACCGCTGGAAAAGCTCGGCGCCGTGCACCCCGACAAGCTCGGCCGCCTGCGCCGCGAATACCAGGTCAATGCGACCAGCCAGGTCAACCGCTACGTGTACACCGCGGGCGAGCAGGCAGGTGAGGAGGATGTAGTGTTCGCCGCGTACCCCAATGGCGTTGAAAAACGCGCCGTGGCTTACCGGCTGATCATCCGGTAAGCCTTGCAATACGCCGATCTGCACCCATTTAGCTGGCCTGACTTTTTTGGAAACACAGCATGGAACCCAACCGCTTCGGTGATATCGCCGCCTTCGTCAGTGCCGTGAAGGCCGGCAGCTTCACCGCCGCCGGCGCAAGCCTGGGCCTGACCCGCTCAGCGGTGGGCAAAAGCATCGCCCGGCTGGAGGCGCGCATGGCGGTGCGCCTGCTCAACCGCACCACGCGCAAGCTGAGCCTGACCGACGAGGGCCTGGTGGCGTTCGAGCGCTGGCAGCAGATTCTCGATGACCTCGACGAGGTCGACACCACCATGGCCCAGCGCCGGGGCAAGCCCACCGGCACCCTGCGTCTGACCGCGCCGTTGTCGTTCGGCCAGCGCCATGTGCTGCCGATTCTCGACCGCTACCTCAAGCAGTGGCCGGAGCTACGCGCCGACATTCGCTTTACCGACCGCTATGTCGACCTGGTGGAAGAGGGCGTCGACGTGGCCGTGCGCATCGGCGCGCCGAAGGAGGACTCGCAGCTGCTCACCCGCACCGTGGCCTGGCAGCAGTTCGTCACCTGCGCCGCGCCCGCGTACCTGGCCGCCCATGGCACGCCACAGGTGCCGGCCGACCTGTACGGCCACGACAAGATCGCCTTTCTGGTGGGCGAAAAATCCAGCCCCTGGCGTTTTCGCACCGAGGCCGGGCTGCACCTGTGCGAGGAGCCGGGCCGGCTCAACATCGACAGCTCCGAGGCCATGCTCGACGGCGCGCGGGCGGGTTTCGGGCTGATTCACCTGCCTACCTACATCACCGGCGACGACCTGCGTGCCGGCACCCTGGTGGAGGTGCTGCACGAGTATCGGCCACCGGCTGACCCGATCCGCATCGTCTACCCGAGCAAGCGGCACCTGTCGCCACGGGTTCGCGGGTTCATCGACTTGCTGGTGGCCAGTTGGGAAGGCGGAGTGCCGTGGGAGGATTGACCCCGGGGTCTGCACAAACCCTGTAGGAGCCGGCTTGCCGGCGATAGGGCCATCAGCCCCTGAACATCGTTTCCAGGCCCGGCCTCATCGCCGGCAAGCCGGCTCCTACAGAGGGATACGGGAACACGGGTCCCCAGTCCTGCGCCGCTAACATGGTTTATCCCCTGGCCACGACCCCGGACACTGTGCTGTCACTCAAAATCCCACAGGAGTCCCCATGACAGCCCTGTCCGTCCTGGACCTGGTGATGATCGGCGAAGGCAAGACCTACGCCGACGCCATCGAAGAAACCCGCCAGCTGGCCCGCCATGTCGAGCAGCACGGTTACCGGCGTTACTGGATCGCCGAGCACCACGACATGCCCGGCATCGGTTCGGCCGCCACGTCGCTGGTGATCAACGAAGTCGCCAACGCCACCCGGCAGATCCGCGTTGGTGCTGGCGGCATCATGCTGCCCAACCATGCGCCGCTGGTGGTGGCAGAGCAGTTCGGCACCCTCGACACCCTGCACCCCGGGCGTATCGACCTGGGGCTGGGCCGTGCGCCCGGCACGTCGGGGCCGACCGTGCGGGCGTTGCGCGGCGCCGCGCCTGAGCGTGATTTCGAAACCGACATCGCCGAGCTGCGCGACTACCTGGCCGACAACGGCAAGCGCCAGGTGCGCGGCGTCCCTGGCCAGCACGAGGTGCCGGTGTGGATCCTCGGCTCCAGCCTGTTCGGCGCCGACCTGGCGGCGCGGCTCGGCTTGCCTTACGCCTTCGCCTCGCACTTTGCCCCGCGCTACCTGTTGCAGGCCATCGCCCATTACCGGGCCAACTTCCAGCCATCGGCACAACTGGCCAAGCCGTATGTGATGGTGGGGGTGAACATCTTCGCCGCCGCCAGCGATGCCGAGGCCGACTACCTGGCCAGTTCGCACCGGCAGTGGATGCTTGACCTGCATGTGGGGCGTTTCGGCCTGTTGCCCAAGCCGCAGGAAGGCTATGTGCAAGGCTTGCCTGCCCATGAGCGGGCGGTGCTCGAGCAGGTGATGGCTTGCACCATTGCCGGTGGGCCGCAGCGGGTGAGGGAGGGGTTGCAGGCGTTGATTGGCCAGACGGGGGCGGATGAGCTGATGATCGACTGCCGCATCCATGACCCGCTGGCACGGCAGCGCTCGCATGCCTTGGTGGCGCAGGCAGTTGCAGATCTATAAGCACCTGCACCCCCTGTAGGAGATCACCCAGCCCTTCGGGCTGCGCTGTCGCGCAAAGAACAGAATTCGTAAGCGCGTCACACACCCTGTGGGAGCGGGTTTACCCGCGAAGCAAGCGACGCGGAGTCTGGCACCGGCTTCGCCGGTGTTCGCGGGTAAACCCGCTCCCACAGGATCCTGCTAAATCAATAAGTTATGTCTTGTTCTATGAGAGCCGGCTTGCCGGCGATGAGGCCGGGCCTGCAAATGCGGCTCGGGCCTTGGACAAGGGCTGCTGGCCCTATCGCCGGCAAGCCGGCTCCTACAGGGGGCGTGCAGCGCTTATAAAAAGGGATACACAACAAAAAAGGGGCCATTGATTGGCCCCTTCGTTCATTCACGCCTGCTTGAGAAACGGGTAATCGGTGTACCCCTCAGGCCCGTTGGCATAGTCGAACTGCGCGCGGTGCTCGTTCAGCGGTGCCTGTTGCTTCAGGCGCTCCACCAGGTCCGGGTTGGCGATGAAGGCGCGGCCAAAGGCTACGGCGTCGATCAGCCCGCGGCCCAGCAGGTCTTCGGCCTTTTCGGCGGTGTAGGCGCCTGCTGCCACGATCACGCCCGGGTAGATGGCCCGGATCGCCTGGCGGAACTCGTCACGCAGCGGCTTGCCGCCGGACCAGTCCGGCTCGGACAGGTGCAGGTAGGCCAGGTTGCGCTTGGCCAGCTCGCCGATCAGGTACAGGCCGGCGGCCTCCTGGTCTTCGCCGTTGTCGATGCCATTGAAGCCACCCAGCGGGAAGATGCGAATGCCCACGCGGTCGGCGCTCCACTGGGCGATGGCGGCGTCCACCGCCTCGAGCACGATGCGGGCGCGGTTTTCGACGCTGCCGCCGTAGCGGTCTTCACGTACGTTGGCGCTGGGGGTGAGGAACTGGTGCAGCAGGTAGCCATGGGCGGCGTGCAGCTCGATGAAGTCGAAGCCGGCCTCGCGGGCATTGACCGCGGCCTGGCCGAAATCGGCGACGATACCAGCGATTTCGGCCTCGCTCAGTTCACGCGGGGTCGAGGTTTCGACGCGGATCAGCTGGTTGTTTTCGTCGCGCAGCGTGGTGCGGGCGTTGGCGGCCAGTGCCGAAGGCGCCACCGGCGCTTCGCCGCCGGGTTGCAGCGAGGTGTGCGACACCCGGCCGGTGTGCCACACCTGCACCGCGCTGTGGCCGCCGGCGCCATGGATGCCTTCATTGACCTGGCGCCAGGCGGCGATCTGCTCGGCGCTGTGGATGCCTGGCGAGCCGGAGTAGCCCTTGGCCTGGAAGGAGATCTGCGTGGCCTCGGTGATGATCAGCCCGGCGCTGGCGCGCTGGGTGTAGTACTCGGCCATCATCGGCGTCGGCACATCGCCCGGCTCCAGGCTGCGCAGGCGCGTCAGCGGGGCCATGAAGGCGCGGTTGGGCAGGGTCAGAGGGCCGAGCTTGAGGGGTTCGAACAGTTTCATGAAGGCTCCATCGCAAGTTGAAATCGATGGTGCGCAAGATACCGAGGTGATTGGGGAATAGGGGGACCGGCATACCGGCGGTTTGGTCCCCAATGGGGAATAGAGGTGGTTGTGATGACCCTGTAGGAGCCGGCTTGCCGGCGATGAGGCCGGCATGGCCGGGCTCAGTATTCGCATGGCACCGGCGCTGCCGGTGATCGCCGGCAAGCCGGCGCCTACAGGTGGCGATCAACCGCGCGGCAAACGCCCGCTGACAAAATGCGCCACATCGTTGAAGCCTGGCGTCGAGGCGTGCCCCGGGGTGACCAGCGAATCGATGAAGGCTTCGTCTTCGGCGCTGACCTTGATCTGCAGCGCCCCGGCGTAGGTGTCCCACTGCGCCTCGGTGCGCGGGCCGACGATGGCCGAGCTGACCAGCTGGTTGTTGAGCACCCAGGCAATGGCGAATTCGACGATGCCCACGCCCTTGGCCTCGGTGTAGGCGTGGATTTTCTGGGCAATGCTCAGCGACTCCTGGCGCCACTCCACTTCCATGATGCGCTTGTCCTGGCGCCCGGCGCGGCTGCCGGCGTCCGGGGTGGAGCCGGGGGCGTACTTGCCGCTGAGCACGCCCCGGGCCAGCGGGCTGAACGGCACCACGCCCAGGCCGTGGTAGCCGGCGGCGGTCAGTTGCTCGGGCTCGGCCTGGCGGTTGACGATGTTGTACAGCGGCTGGCTGACCACGGGTTTGGCCACGCCCAGTTGGCTGGCGACGTTGCAGATCTCGGCGATGCGCCAGCCGCGGAAATTGCTCACGCCCCAGTAGCGGATCTTGCCCTGGGCCAGCAGGTCGCCGATGGCGCGAACGGTTTCTTCCAGCGGCACGCTGTGGTCTTCGCGGTGCAGGTAGTAGATGTCCAGGTAGTCGGTGCCCATGCGCGTCAGGCTGGCTTCCAGCGCATTGAACAGGTGCTTGCGCGACAGCCCGCTGCGGTTGGGCACGCCGTCCACCGGGCCGTAGCCGGCCTTGGAGGCGACGATCCAGTCGTGGCGGTTGCGCGCCACCGCCTCGCCGACGATTTCCTCGGAGCGCCCGCCGTTGTACACGTCGGCGGTGTCGACGAAGTTGATGCCCTGGTCCCAGGCCTTGTCGATGATGCGCAGCGAATCCTCGGTGCTGGTTTGCTCACCGAACATCATGCTGCCGAGGGTCAGGGCCGAAACCTGCAGGCCAGAGGTGCCGAGGGGGCGGTATTTCATTGCCGGGAATCCTTTTCGTGCGAGGGGGTGTCTGGTGTTTTTACACACAACCTGCACGGTTTGAAAGGGCCGAGGCACCCATCCATGTCCTGTGGGAGCGGGTTCACCCGCGAACACCGGCGAAGCCGGTGCCATCCACCGGGTTGGATTCTTCGCGGGTGAACCCGCTCCCACAGGACCCTTGTCGAGCCGGCAGGCGATGACACACCTGTGCCATGGCTGCTCCAGGTGTCCCGCCGCCGCTGCAGTAATTACTGTTGTTGCCCCTGAAGTTTTCGAGAAAACCGCTCTGTTGCAGGCTTTTCCTGGCCCTGGCACAACCATTGCTCCGTCCCTTGCCGACACCCTCGTGCTGTCGCCATAACAAGAACGGAGAACCAGCCATGACCCCAACCGGCCCGCACCGCCGGCTACTGCCGAGCGCCCTTGCCGTCACCCTCAGCCTGACCTGCCTGCTGCCCGCCCACGCCGCCGAAGTGGATGGCGCGCGCATCATTGCCGCCGACCAGGAGCCCGGCAACTGGATGAGCCACGGCCGCACCTACGACGAACAACGCTTCAGCCCGCTCAAGGCCATCGACCAGGGCAACGTCAACCAGCTGGGCCTGGCCTGGAGCTACAAGCTCGACCTGGACCGCGGCGTGGAAGCCACGCCCATCGTGGTGGACGGGGTGATGTACACCACAGGTCCCTTCTCGGTGGTGTATGCGCTGGATGCGCGCAACGGCAAGCTGCTGTGGAAGTACGACCCGCAATCGGACCGCCACCGCGCCGGCGAAGCCTGCTGCGATGCGGTCAACCGCGGCGTGGCGGTGTGGCAGGGCAAGGTCTACGTCGGCGTGCTGGACGGGCGCCTGGAGGCCATCGACGCCAAGACCGGCAAGCGCGTGTGGTCGGTGGACACCCGCAGCGACGACACCCGCAGCTACACCATCACCGGCGCCCCGCGGGTGGTCAACGGCAAGGTGGTGATCGGCAATGGCGGCGCCGAGTTCGGCGTGCGCGGCTATGTCACCGCCTATGACGCCGAGACCGGCAAACAGGTGTGGCGCTTCTTCACCGTGCCCGGCGACCCCAAGCTGCCGCCGGAAAACAAGGCCATGCAAATCGCCGCCAAGACCTGGCACGGCGATGCCTTCGTCGAGCAGGGCGGTGGCGGCACGGCGTGGGACTCGTTCGCCTACGACCCCGAGCTGAACCTGTTGTACATCGGCGTCGGCAACGGCTCGATGTGGGACCCGAAATGGCGCAGCCAGGCCAAGGGCGACAACCTGTTCCTGTCGTCGATCGTGGCGGTGAACGCCGACACCGGCGAATACGCCTGGCATTACCAGACCACCCCGGGCGATGCCTGGGACTTCACCGCCACCCAGCACATGATCCTTGCCGAGCTGCCGATCGACGGCCGCCAGCGCAAGGTGCTGATGCAGGCGCCGAAAAACGGCTTCTTCTACGTCATCGACCGGCAGACCGGCGAGCTGCTGTCGGCCAAGAACATCGTGCCGGTGAACTGGGCCAAGGGCGTCGACCTGAAGACCGGCCGGCCAATCTTCAATGATGAGGCCGCCGCCTACTGGAAGGACGGCAAGCGCAAGCTGGTGACCCCGGCGTTCTGGGGCGCCCACGACTGGCACCCGATGTCCTACAACCCGCAGACCGGGCTGGTGTACATCCCGGCGCACATCATGTCGGCCTATTACGAGCACATTCCCGAGGCGCCCAGGCGCCACCCGTTCAAGAGCGTGTACCAGCTGGGCCTGCGCACCGGCATGATGCCCGAGGGCGCCGACGGCCTGCTGGAGATGGCCAAGACCTGGTCGGGCAAGCTGATCGCCTGGGACCCGGTGAAGCAGGCCCCGGCCTGGGAGGTGCCCTATGTGACCATCTTCAACGGCGGCACCCTGAGCACCGCCGGCAACCTGGTGTTCGAGGGCAGCGCCGACGGCCGGGTGATCGCCTACGCCGCCGACAGCGGCAAGAAGCTGTGGGAGTCGCCCGCCGCCAGCGGGGTGATGGCCGCGCCCATCAGCTATTCGGTGGATGGCGAGCAGTACGTGACCTTCATGGCCGGCTGGGGCGGGGCGTTCAGCACCTTCGCCGGCGCCCTGAGCCTGCGCGCCGGGGTGCAGCCGTTCGCCCAGGTGCTCACCTACAAGCTCGGCGGCACGGCGCAACTGCGCGAGCCGGCGCCACCGGCTGATGCGCCCAAGCCACCGCCGCTGACCGCCGACGCCAAGACCGTGGCCGCCGGCGCTGCGCTGTACGACGGCAACTGCTCGCAGTGCCACGGCATCCACGCGGTCAGCGGCGGCGTGCTGCCTGACCTGCGCAAGCTCACCGCGGAAAAGCACCAGATGTTCCTCGGCATCCTCTACGGCGGCCGCGTGCCCGATGGCATGCCGTCGTTCGCCGAACGCCTGAAGCCCGACGAAGTGGCGCAGGTGCATGCCTACCTGATCAAGCGCGCCCACGACCTGCAGCAGGAGGGGGCGGTGTGGCAGCAGTTCAGTGCCAAGCCCGCCGCCCATACCCCGCTTGCCGACAACGACACCCAGGAGTGACACGAGCATGACCGACACCACTTACCAGAACTTCATCGCCAACGCCTTCGTTGCCAGCGAGCAGTTGATCGAGGTGTACAACCCGGCCAACGGCGAACTGCTGGCCCATGTCCCGGAATCGCCGGCGCACCAGGTGGAGCAGGCCATCGCCGCCGCCCGCCAGGCGCAACCGGCCTGGGCTGCGCGCCCGGCCATCGAGCGTGCCGGCTACCTGCGCCAGATCGCGGCGAAGATCCGCGCCCACGCCGAGCCGCTGGCACGCATCATCACCCGCGAAGGCGGCAAGGTGCCGGCCCTGGCCCAGGTGGAGGTGGCGTTCACCGCCGACTACCTGGACTACATGGCCGAGTGGGCGCGGCGCCTGGAAGGCGAGGTGCTGACCAGCGATCGCGCCGGCGAGCATATTTTCCTGCTGCGCAAGCCGCTGGGGGTGGTGGCGGGCATTCTGCCGTGGAACTTCCCGTTCTTCCTGATCGCCCGCAAGATGGCCCCGGCGCTGCTGACCGGTAACACCATCGTGGTCAAGCCCAGCGAAGAAACCCCGATCAACTGCTACGAATTCGCCAAGCTGGTGGCCCAGACCGACCTGCCGGCGGGGGTGTTCAACGTGGTCGGCGGGCGCGGTGCCAGCGTCGGCCACGGGCTGTCGAGCCATGCCGGGGTGGACCTGGTGAGCTTCACCGGCAGCGTGGCCACCGGCGCGCGGATCATGGCCGCGGCCGCCCCGAACATCACCAAGCTCAACCTGGAACTGGGCGGCAAGGCCCCGGCCATCGTGCTGGCCGATGCCGACCTGGACCTTGCGGTGAAGGCCATCGTCGCCTCGCGGGTGATCAACACCGGGCAGGTGTGCAACTGCGTCGAACGCGTTTATGTGCAGCGCCAGGTAGCAGATGCCTTCATCGACCGGGTGGCCCACGCCATGGCCGCTACCCGTTACGGCGACCCGTCGCTGCAGGCCGATCTGGACATGGGCCCGCTGATCAACCAGGCCGGTTTGGACAAGGTGGCGCAGATGGTGCGCACGGCAGCCGGGCAGGGCGCCCAGGTGGTCACCGGCGGCCAGGTGGCCGACCTGGGCGCGGGTTTTCACTACCAGCCCACCGTGCTGGCCGGGTGCAAGGCGGACATGGAGATCATGCGCAAGGAGATCTTCGGGCCGGTGTTGCCGGTTCAGGTGGTGCACGATCTGGACGAGGCCATCGCGCTGGCCAACGACAGCGAGTACGGGTTGACCTCGTCGCTGTACACCCGCGATTTGAACGCGGCATTGAAGGCCAGCCGCGAGATCGACTTCGGCGAAACCTACATCAACCGGGAGAACTTCGAGGCCATGCAGGGCTTCCACGCCGGGGCCCGCAAGTCGGGGATCGGCGGGGCGGATGGCAAGCATGGGTTGTATGAGTACACGCGTACGCAGGTGGTGTACATACAGGGCTAAGGGTGTTCACCCTGTAGAAGATTGACCAACCCTGTTTGCTGTGCTGTCGCGCAGGCACTTTTCGTAAAAGCCTAGGGAAATTCCGATCAAGCCAGCACAGATCAGCACGGGCTGTGCTGTCTTGATCGGAGTTTCCCTAACACGAGGTGATGACCGCGAGGCGCCTTTGTAACGGGCTCCAGTCAAAATTTAACTGGCATGGATGAATTTCTTGGTGGGGTGGTAGCAAATTCTCAAAGATCGTTTTTATAGTCCTCTAAAAATTCCTCCCATGTGATTTCATCGTCACCATTGGGGTTCACTTCTTTGAGTAGTGCTGCTAGCGACTCGTCGGATAGAAAGGGTTTCAATGCTTCGGAAAACTCTTCGACAGTTAACTTGCCATCGTTATTTACGTCGCGGGATTGAAAGGCTTTCTTAGCGCGAGCTAATTGTTCATCAGTCAGGCCAGACATTGGTGTCTCCTTGAGTATGCGATAGGCATAATTAGGGTGTCATGTTCCCAATTGCTTAATCAACTAGCACTTTTACTAGTTTGATTTCTCGGAAGTACCGCTTAATATTATGCGTCTTGCGCTCGTGATGGCGAGCGACTGATGCAAAGATGTCCTTGACTTTCTTGTGCTACCAAAATGGCTTCAGTTTTTGAGTTGCAGGTTTGCAGGTAGTGCTCGATCAAGCCTCCCGATCCATAACGCTGACATGGGCCTGTTGCTTGATTCACTTCTCACTCAGCGTTGAGGAAAGCCGCTCCGACAGTTTGCGCGTCGCACGATCCTGTAGCCGGCAATCAGCCCCGGGCACAAGGCCTGAATTGAGGTTTTCAGGCCAGGCCTCATCGCCGGCACGCCGGCTCCTACAGGGTTGTTACCGCTGGTTCGGCTGCACGATGCCGTACAGCTTCATCTTGCGATACAGCGTGGAGCGCGAGATGCCGGCGGCTTCGGCTGCCGCGCTCATGTTCCAGCGCTGGCGTTGCAACAGCTCCAGCAGGTGGCGGGCCTCGACGGCTTCCACCTGCTGTTCAAGCAAGCGTGGCGGCGCAGGGCTTGCCAGCACTTCCTCCGGCAGGCAGTCCAGCCCGATCACCCCGTCCTCCGCCAACGCCACGGCGTAGCGCAGCACATTCAACAACTGCCGTATGTTGCCCGGCCACGGATGGCCCAGCAGGCAACGCCGGGCTTCATCATCCAGGCGCAAACCTGCGGCACCGGGCAGCCCCGCCAGCAAACGCTCGATCAACATGCCCCGGTCACTGCGCTCACGCAGCGCCGGCAACTGCACGCGCATGCCGCTCAGACGGTAGTACAGGTCTTCGCGAAAGCCCTTGCTGGCGATCAGGGCGGCCAGGTTCTGGTGGGTGGCGCTGATCACCTGGATATCCAGCGGCACTGGCGTCTCGGCCCCCAGCGGCAGCAGTTCGCGCTCGGCCAGCACCCGCAACAGGCGGGTTTGCAGGTGGGCGGGCATGTCGCCGATCTCGTCGAGAAACAGGGTGCCGCCGTCGGCCAACTCCAGCTTGCCCTTCATGCCCTTGCGGTTGGCCCCGGTGAAGCTGCCGCCGCGGTAGCCGAACAGTTCGCTTTCGATCAGCGATTCGGGGATGGCCGCGCAGTTGAGGGCCACGAACGGCCCGGCATGGCGCTGGCTGGCCTGGTGCAGGGCGCGGGCGAAGGCCTCCTTGCCGGTGCCGGTTTCGCCGCCCAGCAGGATGGCGATGTCCTTGTTCAGCACCTTGCGCAGGCGGCTTACGGCTTGTTGCAGGTTAGGGTCTTCGCCGGCCAGGTTGTCCAGCCCCGGGTGAGGGCTGTTGGCGCGTTTGCCGGCTGGCAGGCTGCGCGGCCGGTAGCCGGCCGGTACCCGCAGGCCGATGTCCAGCGGTTGCTGCTCGGCATGCTCACGCAGTGTTACACCGCGGGCGCCGCCGCGGGTGAGCTCGAGCAACTGGTCGATGTCGGCGGGCAGCAACTGGTCGATGCGCTGGCCGAGCAGGGCCTGGGGGTGGTTGAGGAATGCCGCGCGGTTGGCGCCGATCACCCGGCCGCTTTCGTCCAGGGCCAGCAGTTGCCGCGCCGCCAGGTCACCGGCCTGGCCTTCGGGGTTGAGGGCCAGGGTGAGGCGGTCGCGGTAGTGCTGGCGAAAGTGCGCGTCTTCGATCATGCGGGCGTACAGGCTCACCAGCTGCAGGGTGAGGTGCTGGGCCTGCTTGGGGCCTTCGTCGTGCAGGCAGGTGGCGTTCAGGCAGCCGAGCAGCTGGTTTTGCGCATCGAACAGCGGTGCCACCGAACAACTGAGCCGGGCGTTGCTGCTGAGAAAGTGTTCCTGGCGGTGAATGGTCAGGGCAACCCCTGCGGCCAGCGCAGTGCCGATGCCGTTGGTGCCGGCGATGGACTCGTCCCAGCAGGCGCCGGCCACCAGGCCTGCGCGGGTATAGCGCTGGGTGTCGACGGGCAGGCGGGCGTCCAGGGTGATGCCATTGCGGTCGCTGAGCAGCACGGCGAAGCCGGCCGGTGCGACCCGCTGCGCCAGGCCGTTGAGGCCCTGGCCGGCGAGGTTCAGCCAGGCTTCGTGGCGGGCTTGGTGCTGGCGCACTTCGCTGGCGCTGAGCAGGTTGTCGACGTGGCGCTGGGCGGGGTCGAGGTGGTGTTGGGTGATGCTGCGGTACCAGGATTGGGCGATCACCGGTTCCGGGGTGAGGCCGCGGTTGGCGAAATGGCAGTCGATGACAGCGGCCAGGTCGCTGGGCCGGGGTGGGGCGGCGGGCGCGGACATGGGGGATCCTGTGGTTTTGTTGTTTTGTGGGGAAACCATAGCAGGTGAGGAGGGGGTGGGGGTGGGGGTTCCTGCGGGAGCTGGCTTGGGGGTTATGCTATTGCCTGCTGAATTGCTGAATTGCTGAATTGCTGAATTGCTGACTTAGTTGGTATGCGAAGTTGTATGCGCATTCATTATTTGTATTGACGCTTATTCACCTTTCCGCCCTTACGGCGGGTTACTTTTTTTCGTGGAAAAAAGTAACCAAAAACCGTGCGCTCCATTCATCCGGCCCTCCG
>NZ_JBJDNC010000073.1:0-21627 GCF_044900265.1 Pseudomonas sp. NPDC089406
CCCCGAAGCGCAGCGTAGGGGGCCGGATGATGGGAGCAGGCGGCTTTGGTTACTTTGGCCGTCCAAAGTAACCCGCCGTAAGGGCGGAAAGGTGACGAAAAGCGCATATCGTCAATGAATGCGCATGCATCTCCCAAAGCAATAACTATAAATCCCGAACCCGAACCCGAACCCTATCAGGCCAAAGCCAACCCCACACAACACCGCGCCAACACATCAGTAGGGTCCACCAGCGCCACCATCCGCCCCCCGATCCGGTAGCCCTGCGCCTGCGGCAACACCAACGGCAACTCCGTACACCCCAAGATCAAAACCCCGGCCCCCCGGCCCACCAGGTGCTCCGCCGCAGCCAGCAGATCCTCCCGGCACTGGCCGTCAACAAACCCCGCCTTGACCCCTTTCTCGCCATAAATGGCCCGCATCACCCGCGCCTGCGCAGCCTCATCCGGCACCAGCAAATCAAGCCCGGCAGCCGCCGCAACCTCGTGGTACACCCGGCTGGCCAGGGTGCCGGACGTGGCCAGCAAGCCGATCGGCTGCCCAGCCCCATACTGGCGGGCAATGTAGGCGATGGTCGCGGCCGGCATGTGCACGATGGGCACCTGCAACTGCCCCTGAATCCGCTGCACATAGGCATGCGCCGTGTTGCAGGGGATGGCGATGGCGTTGGCGCCCTCGCATTCCAGGCGCTTGCAGGTGGCGTACAAGGCCACCGTGGGGTCGGCTTCGCCGTGCAGCAGGTTGGCGGTGCGGTCAGGGATCTGCGGGTTCTGCTCCACCACCATGCGGATATGGTCCTGGTCACGCCCGGCCGGGGTGTTGGCCACCACCTTGCCCATGAAGTCCACCGTCGCCGCCGGCCCCACGCCGCCAACGATGCCCAGGCGAAACGGCGCCCGCCCGCTGACGGCATCGCTGGTACCGGCGAACGCGGCGTACACCTGGTTCACGTCCACGCAGTCGAGGCCGCGCCGGCGCAGGTCGGCGGCGATCAAAGACAGCTCGGTCATGCCAGGCAGCAGCAGGGTCGCGCCCTGGGCGCCGAGGTCCAGGCAGGCCTGGTGCACCTGCTCCAGCGCCACGCCTTCGCAGTGCCCGGCCTTGATCCCGGCCGGGCCGTACACCGCATCCATCAGCCGTACCTGGTTGTCGTCGGACGGGTAGACCAACTCGTAGTGCGCCGCAAAATGCTGCTCGAACAGGCCGGCGCCACGTACATAGTCCGAGGTCAGCACCCCCAGCCGGGCGCCCGGGGCAACCCGGCTGGCCACGTGCTGCTGCAGCGCCGCGAGCATGTCGACCACCGGTACCTGCAGCTCGGCGCGCAACTCGTCGATGAAGGTGTGGCTGGCAAAACACGGCAGCAGCACCGCATCGGCGCCGCTGGCGGCGAAGGCCTGGCACAGGCGGTACACGTACAGTTTGCGCGAGGTCATGCTGGCGCCGAGCGCCAACGGCAGGGCCAGGTCGTTGAACGGTTGCTGCTCGAACACCAGGCGGTAGCGGCCCTGGTCGGCCAGCACGGCGTCGCTCTTGAGCAGCTTGAAAAACAGGTCGCCGCCGGCCAGGGAGCCGAGGCCGCCGATGATGCCAAGGGTGCGAGGGGTGGATAGGTTCATGCAGGCAGGCTCAGGCAGGTTGCGGGTTGGCTTGGGCGGCAGGGGCATCGCCGTGGCGCTCTTCCAGGCGGGCGATCACCGCAGTGGCAATGCTGTTGCCCACCACGTTGGTGGCGGTACGGCCCATGTCGAGAAACTGGTCGATGGCCAGAATCAGCAGCAGGCCCGCCTCGGGCAGGTGGAACATCGGCAGGGTGGCAGCGACCACCACCACCGAGGCCCGGGCCACACCGGCCATGCCCTTGCTGGTGACCATCAGGGTCAGCAGTATCAGCACCTGCTGGGTGAACGACAGGTCGATTCCGTAGGCCTGGGCGATGAACATGATGGCGAAGGCCTGGTACATCATCGAACCGTCGAGGTTGAACGAGTAACCCAACGGCAGCACGAAGCTGGACACCCGCTTGGAGGCGCCGAACTTTTCCAGTGCATCGATGGTTTTCGGGTAGGCCGACTCGCTGCTGGCGGTGGAAAACGCCAGCAGCACCGGCTCGCGAATCAACTTGCCCAGATGCAACACCGGGCGCCCGAGGAACAGGTAGCCCACCCCGAACAGCGCCGCCCACAGCAAGGCGATACCCACGTAGAACTGGCCGATCAGCTTGCCGTAGTCCAGCAGCAGGCCAATGCCCTGGGTGGTCACCGCTGCAGCCAGTGCGGCGAACACGCCCACCGGGGCGAACATCATCACGTAGTCGGTGATGCGGAACATCACCTTGGCCAGGTCGTCCACCAGCGCGCCGATGCGCTCGTCGCCCTGCTTTTTCACGTAGGCCAGGGCCAGGCCGAAGAACAGCGAAAACACCACGATCTGCAGGATCTCGTTGTTGGCCATGGCCTCGGCGATGCTGCGCGGGAACACGTGGCTGATGAAGGTCTTCAGGCTGAAGTCGCCGGCATTGACGGTGACTGCGCTGGCCGCCTGGGCGTGCTCGACGCTCAGGTTAAGCCCGGCACCTGGCTGGAACAGGTTGACCAGCAGCATGCCCAGGGCCAGGGAGAACACCGAGGCGCTGACGAACCACAGCATCGAGCGCAAGCCGATGCGGCCCACCGAGCCCGAGTTGCCGAGGCTGCCGATGCCAGCCACCAGGGTGGCGAACACCAGCGGGGCGATGATCATCTTGATCATGCGCAGGAAAATATCGGTGACCAGGCTGAAGTAGCCGGCAATCTCTTTTGCAGCGTCGGGGCTGGCCGCGAAGCGGTTGCAGGCCCAGCCGACGAGGATGCCGAGGACGATGGCCACGGCGATATAGCGGGGGAGCTTGTTGTTATTCATTGTTGACCTCGATGGGGGTTGGCACGCCGAGGGGCGGCCTGGGCAGGTTACGGCGAGGGCAACGGGCAGATGATGAGGATGCGCCATAGTTCGATGCAAAATCGTCATAGTTGCTGACTGGCTGCGATGGGCGGCTAAAATCAGCCAACCCCCATGAAATCACCCTGCGCAGGCCGAGCATGCAAACCAAGTGGATAGACGACCTGCTGGCAGTCGCCGAAACCAGCAACTTCTCCCGTGCGGCCGAAATCCGCTGCATCACCCAGTCGGCGCTGTCGCGGCGTATCCGTTCGCTGGAGGAGTGGGTGGGGGTGGAGCTGGTCGACCGTGGTACCTACCCGGTGCAACTGACCCAGGCCGGGCGCACCTTTTGCGACGAAGGCCGCGACGCCCTGGCGGCGTTCATGGACCTGCGTTCATCCCTGCGCCGTGGCGAGCGCATGCCGGGGCGTTCGATCCAGGTGGTGGCCGGGCACACCTTGTCGATGACCTTCGTGCCCAAGTGGTTTGCCGAGTTCCAGCGGCGCAACGGCTACTTCAACGCCCGGGTGCTGGCGGCCAATGTGCAGGAGGCGGTGATCGCGCTTGCAGAGGGCGGCTGCGACTTGATGATCGGCTACAGTCACCCGCGCGCGCCGATCTTTCTCGACCCGGACAAGTTCGTCGGCCTGCGTCTGGGCACCGATGCGCTGTTTCCGGTGTCGGCGCCGGACAGCCAGGGCCGGCCGCTGTTCAGCCTGCCGGGCACGCAGGCAGAGCCGATCCCGTACCTGGGCTATACCGCCACCTCGTTTCTGGGCCGGGTGGTGGATGTGATCCTTCAAGACCAGGCGGCGCCTGCGCAGCTCAAGCGCTTTTACGAGGCCGACATGGCCATGCACCTGCTGCGCATGGCCCGCGAAGGCTATGGCATTACCTGGCTGCCGGAGTCGGCGGTGGAGGAGGAACTGGCCGCAGGCCGCCTGGTGCGCGCCGGCGGGGCGCAATGGGAGGCTTCGCTTGAGATCTGGTCGTTCCGCTCCATGGGCAACAGCAACCAGACCATGCTCGAGCTGTGGAAGTCGCTGGAGCGGGAGGTGCGCTGAGCGCTGTGTACCCTGCGCTGTACCTGTGGGAGCGGGCTTGCCGGAGTGCCGGACCACCGCGAAGCAGACGGCGCGGTGGATGGCACCGGCTGCGCCGGTGTTCGCGGGCAAGCCCGCTCCCACAGGGATGGCACAAGCTTCAGGCCGGTGTCGTACCTGTAGGAGCCGGGTTGCCGGCGATGAGGCCGGTTCAGGCAGCACAAGACAATTGCCCAAAGCCAGCCTGTCATGCCGGCCTGAGCAACGTGCGCTGGCGGCCGACCGGGCGGGGGCCGGAGTTCGTCGCCCCGGCCATTGATGTGAAGAAGTTCAGCGCGCCGCCGGAGTGAGGGTTTCGCCCAGCACCTTGCCCAGCACGCTGCACACCTGCTCGGCGGAATATGGCTTGGCCAGGAACTCGAAGCCCTGGTGGCCGCCTTCGGCGATCGCCTCGCTGTAGCCGGAGGTGAGGATCACCGGCAGTTGCGGGTGGCTGCGGCGCAGTTCGCGGCCCAGCGCCAGGCCGCCGATGCCGGGCATCACCACATCGGAAAACACCGCATCGAAGGCGCTGTCGGCACTGGCGATTTGCGCCAGGGCGTCCTCGGCGCTGGTCGCCCAACTGATCTGGTAGCCGTGGTCGCGCAGTATCTGCGCAGTGAAGCTGCCGACATCGGCGTTGTCTTCCACCACCAGGATGCGCCGGCGCTGGCCGTGGGGCGCGGGTGTGGTGCCGGGGCAGGGGGGCTCGCTGGCGGCCTGGGCCGCCTGGGGCAGGTACAGGGTGAAGGTGGTGCCCTGGCCCTCGATACTGTTCACCTGCACGTCGCCGCCGGACTGGCGGGCGAAGCCGAACACCTGCGACAAGCCCAGCCCGGTACCTTGGCCGGCGGCCTTGGTGGTGAAGAACGGGTCGAAGATGCGCTCGAGCAGGTGCGCGGCAATGCCGACGCCGCCGTCGATCACCGAAATGGCCGCGAACGGCCCGGCCTGGGCGGGCTGGTCGCGCATGGCCGGCAATGGCCGGCCGGCCTCCAGGCGCAGGCGCAGGGTGCCTTCGCCGGCCATGGCATCGCGGGCGTTGATCATCAGGTTGATCACCGCGGTTTCCAGCTGGCCCAGGTCGGCGTGCACGTGGCAGGGCGTAGTGGGTAGTTCAAGCTGCACCTGCACCCGCGCGCCGGTGGCGCTGTCGAGCATCTCGGCCATGGCTTCGAGCCGTGGGCCGGCCTCGAACACCTGCGGGCTCAGGGCCTGGCGGCGGGCGAAGGCGAGCAGCTGGCCGGTGAGCTTGGCGCCGCGGTCGACGGTGTCGGCCATGGTCTTGAGGTAGCGGCTGCGGCGCGTCTCGTCGAGGTCCGGGCGCTGCAAGAAGTGCAGCGACGAGCGAATGATGGTCAGCAGGTTGTTGAAGTCGTGGGCCACCCCGCCGGTGAGCTGGCCGATGGCTTCGAGTTTTTGCGTCTGGCGCAGCACGGCTTCGGTGTGCAGCAACTGGCTGGTGCGTTCTTCTACGCGCTGCTCAAGGGTGGCGTTGAGCGCTTCGAGGGCCGACATCGTCTCGCGCACCTCGGCATGCGCCTGCACCCGCTGAATGTGCGCCCAGCAGCGTTCGGTGACTTCGCTGATGAGGGTCTGCTCGTAGCGCGTCCAGGCCCGCGGCGCCTTGTCGTGGATGGCCATCAGCGCGGTCAGGCGGCCCTCCTTGATCAGCGGCATGCAAATAGTGGCGGTGATGCCCATGGCCTGGAAAGTGGCCGAAGCGCGGGCCGGCAACTGCGCCAGGTTGTTGTCGATCACCAGTGGCAGGCCGGCGCGCAGGCGGCTGACTGCCAGGCGGCCGAAGTCGGCCAGGTGGTACTGGCCGAGCAGGCGCGGCGAGCCCGGCGCCACCCAGTCGCCGCAGATGGTGAAACCGTCCTGGTCGGGGTCCATCACCGCATAGGCGCAGCTGGACAACTGCAGGTGCTCGCCCAGCAACTGCGTGGTGGTGGTCATGATGCGTTCGGGGTCGGTGGCGTTGGCGGCGGCGCGGCCGAGGCTGTCGAGGAAGTTCAGGCGGCGGTTGGCGACCACGCTGGCGGTGGTTTCGGTGACGGTGTCGAGCATGCCCACCACCTCGCCGGCATGGTCGCGGATGGGGCTGTAGCAGAAGGTGAAGTAGGCCCGCTCAGGGCTGCCATGGCGTTCGATGAGCAGCGGGAAGTCTTCGATGAACACCGCCTCGCCCTTGAGGGCGCGCTGGGCCATGTGCTCGATATCGCTCCAGGCCTCCTGCCACACATGGCTGAACGGCCGCCCCAGGGCCAGCGGCTTGTCGCCGAGAATCTGCGCGAAGGCGTCGTTGTGCAGGGTAATCAGTGAGTTGCCCCACAGCACCGCCTGGGGGAAGCGCGAAGCCAGGCACAGGGCGACGGTGGTCTTGAGCACGTCGGGCCAGCTGTCCAGCGGGCCGAGGGGGGTGTCGGCCCAGTCGTGGTTGCGGATGCGCTCGGCCATGAGCCCGCCGCCTTCTAGCCATTTCGCCATGTGCTCTGCCGGTCCTCTTGCTCAAGTCCTTTAGAGTGCACCCAGAATAGGCGCTTGGCGAGGGTTTTTGCTCTTCTGTTCCGGTCGCTTTCGCGGGCAAGCACACAGGGTGCCAGCGTTTGCTAACTGGGCAAGATGTTGCTTCCAGCAGTGCACCATTGCCTTGGTGGATCGCACACTGTCCTGTTCCTTGGCACACACCGGGTGACCAACAGCTATCAGCGGAAACCTGCCAGGATCCATTTGGTTTCCTCGAGTAATCGGCGGTTGTCGGCTGTCTCTGCATCTCCCATCGGAACGCCATCCATGAGTCGTTCGGGATCCGACCAGAAGGGCACTCGAACGTCGTTCACCGTATTCACGGTTGCCATCACCGTGCGCCATCCTGGCTCGCCTGCAGGTTCATGAATGTAGCCATGACCATAACGGAACGGGTCGAGGTTGCCTTCAAAGTATTGATGAGACGCCCCTGCTAAATGGCCGATCTCGTGCCCCGTAGTAAAGCGCCATACACCGATGCATTTCAGGTTGACGTAGACGAAGGCTTTGTCTTCGGTGGCTGGTCGTCCAGCTGCACGACCGCATGATTCCCTAATGGTGTCGACGATCAGCACCACGACATCAGCCTTCAGCTCGTCACGCATCGGATGTACCTCGTCCATGAAGCCATCGTTGGGTGTTACAAGTCTTTGCAAGTCGATGTCGGGACTGGGGCTCTGCTCATAGTCAAGTTGACTGAAGTTGGCGAACTCAAGTGACATATCGATACCGCTGTTGAGGTAAGTCAGATTCGACTCTTCGATTGCCAAATGCGCCAATGCTTGCAAGTCCTCTTGAGCTTCACCGGCGTTTTTGGTACCGACGATCAGTACCCGGACGGTTGCATGGCCGGGCTCATGGGGGTGGGGTTTGTTGAGAGCTTTGCTTGACGTGGCCATCGGGGCCTCATCGCGCGCATGATCGGGTGGCAGCTTCGCCCCATTCACTTTCTCAACTACATAGCCACTGCTGGTGGGAAGAAGCCGGAAAACCTGGCTGTGCCAGCGCAATGTCCCGGCGGCTCGGCCATTTGCATTGACGAGAACGACGCCGTTCATCGTGGCCTCCAGTGTTCCGGAGGCGGGTGCCGCTTGGCCTGCTTCACTCAACGAGCCGTACCACACCAGCGTGCCATCTTCGCGCTTGATGGCCTGCGTTCGATGCGCGGTCAGTGACATTCGATCACCGAGGTTCACCTGGAGTTTTTCGGTATTTTGCGTCAATTCGTCAGTAACGACTTTGGCCGGCCACTGTTTTGAGATCCAGGCCGCTTGCGCGGCTTCTTTACTTTGACCTGCAGAAAGAAAATCGCCACCGGTTACATGTGACACCCAGACCACGATTGCTAGGCTCAACAGGCCTGCCCCAATTACCCCTTTGCGCATTGTTGGCTCTCCCCCTTTCTGGTGAACGCACCTAAGCGCCCCAAGCCGATTGGATGCCCTAGGCTTTGTACGAAAAGTGCCTGCGCGACGACCATGCTGCGTTGAAAACAGGCTGGTGCGCCAGCCCGGTCGGAATGCTCATTGACAACCAGTCAAGTCGAGCGCGACTCCGGCCGTTCCTCGCCTGTTTTCGCCTTGCCTGATCGCCGCTCGGCGACTTTTCGTACAAACCCTAGATGAGGGGGGAATGTATCTGCTGGGCTCATTTTATGAACCTGGCAAAAATATCAGGTAGGTGGGGCGGCAATGGCTCAGCGTATGAAATGCACCTTGCCGCTGTCGTCATTGCCCATATAGATGCCATACACCCCCGCCTGGCGCTCCAGAATGTACCGCTCGAGAATCTGCCGGATCGCCGGGTAGTAGATCTCCTCCCACGGAATCTCGTCCGGCTCGAAGAACTTGTAGGCCATCGTCTCAGGCCCGTACTGCCCGGTCTCTTCGGTGGCGATGGCGCGGAAGATGATGTACACCTCGCTGATGTTCGGCACGCTGAAGATCGAGTAGGGCGAGACGATCTCGGCGCGTACGCCGCTTTCTTCCCACACCTCGCGCAGGGCCGCCTGCTCGGTGGTTTCGCCGGCTTCCATGAAGCCTGCGGGGAGGGTCCAGGTGCCGGGGCGCGGGGGGATGGCGCGCTGGCACAACAGGTACTTGCCGTCGCGCTCGATGATGCAGCCGGCGATGATTTTCGGGTTGATGTAATGGATGTAGCCGCAGCCGGTGCAGTGCAGGCGTTCGTGGGTGTCGCCTGTGGGGACGCCCCGGGCCAGTTCTGTGGTGCAGTGCGGGCAGTAGCGCGGGGCGATGGGCATGGTCAGCGGCCTATGCGGGGGTCCTTGAGGGGCAGGGGAGCGACGATTTCGCGGACCTTGGCGTTGTCGTCCTGCTTCTGGCGCAGGTAGTCCAGTGCCACTTTTGCAGCGGCACGCACGTGGTCGACCGAGGCCTGGTGCGCCACCATCGGGTCGCCGCCCTTGATCGCTTCGACGATCTTTTCCATTTCACGGTTGCTGGCGCCGCGGCGGTTTTCTTGCGAAACCGAGGTGGCGCGCAGGTAGCTGATGCGTGCCTGCAGCTGGCGCAACTGCTGCGCGGCCACCTGGTTGCCGGAGCCTTCCAGCAGCACGTCGTAGAAGCCTTGCACCGAGTCCAGTACCTGGGCCAGCTCGCCTTCCTCCAGCGCCTCGCGGTTCACTTCAAGGGCGCGCTCCAGGGCGCGGATGTCCTTGCTCTTGGCGTTGAGGGTGAACAGCTGGACGATCAGGCCTTCGAGCACGCAGCGCAGCTCGTAGATGTCGCGGGCATCTTCCAGGGTGATGATGGCCACCCGCGGGCCCTTGGCGTCGGCGAATTCCACCAGGCCTTCGGATTCGAGGTGGCGCAGGGCCTCGCGCACCGAGGTGCGGCTGACGCCGAGGCGGTCGCACAGGTCGCGCTCGACCAGGCGGTCGCCCGGCAGCAGGTGGAAGTTCATGATCGCGCTGCGCAGTTTGTCGAGCACGATTTCACGAAGGGTGACGGGGTTGCGGTTGACCTTGAAGCTGTCGTCGAGTGGCTGGCGTTTCATCAGGTGCGCTCTTTTATGAGGCTGTTGCGCCAACATCGCGAAGGGCCACGAACCGTGGCGCTCCTTGCAGTGGTTCGAAACAGCCCGTTGTTAACGGGTTGACTCTGCGTCGGCTTCGGCGAACGCCTCGCGGGCCAGGCGGAAACTGTCCACCGCCGCAGGTACGCCGCAATAAATACCGACTTGAAGCAGGATCTCGCGAATTTGTTCGCGGCTCAGGCCATTACGCAGGGCGCCGCGAATGTGCAGCTTGAGTTCGTGGGGCCGGTTGAGCGCGGAAATCATGGCCAAGTTTATCATGCTGCGCTCTTTGAGCGACAAACCATCGCGGCCCCAGACATGGCCCCAGCAGTACTCGGTGACCAGCTCCTGCAGCGGCTTGGTGAAATCGTCGGCGTTCTGGATCGAGCGGTTTACGTACTCTTCGCCGAGTACTTGGGTGCGGATCTGCAGGCCTTTCTCGTACTTTTCGTTGCTCATCTGCCGAAGTCCTTGCACGTGGAATAAAAATGGGGGCCGCAACCGAAGGTGAGGGGGTATGCGCGGCCCCCGGAAACAGTGGGGCGCCGATCGCGGGGCAAGCCCGCTCCCACGAGGTCATCACGTGGGAGCGGGCTTGCCCCGCGATGGTGTTTCAGCCCAGCGGCGGCAGCGCGCCGAGCTTGCCCTTGTGGTACACCATGGGGGTGACCGGCTGCTCGGGCAGCACCAGGTTCTTCACCGCGCCGACGATGATCGCGTGGTCACCGCCGTCGTACTCGCGCCACAGTTCGCACTCGATGATCGCCGTGGCCTTGGTCAGCAGCGGGTTGCCCAGCTCGCTCATGTGCCACTCGATGCCTTTGGCCTTGTCCTTGCCCTTGCCGGCAAAAGCGTAGGCTTCGGCGGTCTGCTCGGCCGACAGCAGGTGGATGGCGAACTGCTTGCTGTCACGCAGGATCGGGTAGGTGTCCGAGGCGTAGTTGGGGCAGAACAGCACCAGCGCAGGCTCGATCGACAGCGCGCTGAACGCGCTGGCGGTGATGCCGACGATGGCGCCGTCGGCGTCCAGGGTGGTGACCACGGTGACACCGGACGGGAACGAGCCCATCACGTCTTTGTAGATGCCTGGTTCGATCATCTCGTGCTACCTCTTAGCGCATCACAAACGGGTCGGGCATCGGCGCGGTGGACAGGTTGATCCACACGGTCTTCAGCTCGGTATAGGCCAGCACCGAGTCGATGCCGCTTTCACGGCCGTAGCCGCTGTTCTTGAAGCCGCCGATGGGGGCCATGGCCGACACGGCGCGGTAGGTGTTGACCCAGATGATGCCGGAGCGCACATCGCGGGCCAGGCGGTGGGCACGGCCCAGGTCGCGGGTCCAGATGCCGGCGGCCAGGCCGAACTGCGAGTCGTTGGCGATTTCCAGCGCCTCTTCTTCGGTCTTGAAGCGGATCACCGCGGCCACCGGGCCGAACACTTCTTCCTGCATGATGGTCATCGAGTTGCTGTCGCACTCGAACAGGGTCGGCTCGTAGAACCAGCCGTCGCCCTCGACCTCGGCACGCTTGCCGCCCATGTGCAGCTTGGCGCCTTCGGCCTTGGCTGCAGCCACCAGGCCTTCGACCACGGCCAGTTGTTGCGCGGTGGCCATGGGGCCCATTTCGCTGGCGTCGTCCTGCGGGTTGCCGATGCGGATGCGCTTGGCGCGGGCGATCAGGCGCTCGACGAACTCGTCGAAGATCTCGTCCTGCACCAGCAGGCGGGAACCTGCCACGCAGCTTTGCCCGGAGGCGGCATAGATGCCGGCCACGGCGCCGTTGATGGCGCTGTCCAGGTCGGCGTCGGCGAAGATGATGTTCGGCGACTTGCCGCCCAGTTCCAGCGACAGCTTGGCGAAGTTCTCGGCGCTGCTGCGCACCACGTGGCGGGCAGTGGCGGCGCCGCCGGTGAAGGCGATCTTGCGTACCAGCGGGTGGCGGGTCAGCGCCGCGCCGGTGCTTGGGCCGTAGCCGGTGACCACGTTGACCACACCGGCCGGGAAGCCGGCTTCAAGCGCCAGGCGGGCCAGCTCGAGGATGGTTGCCGAGGCGTGCTCGGACGGTTTGAGCACGATGGTGTTGCCGGCGGCCAGGGCCGGGGCCAGCTTGATCGCGGTCAGGTACAGCGGGCTGTTCCACGGGATGATCCCGGCCACCACGCCGATCGGCTCGTGCACGGTGTAGGCGAACAGGTCCGGCTTGTCCAGCGGCAGGGTGCCGCCTTCGATCTTGTCGGCAAGGCCTGCGGTGTAGTGGAAGAACTCCGGCAGGTAGCCGACCTGGCCGCGGGTTTCGCGGATCAGCTTGCCGTTGTCACGGCTTTCGAGCTGGGCCAGGTGTTCTTTGTTCTCGGCAATCAGGTCGCCGAGGCGGCGCAGCAGCTTGCCGCGGGCGGTGGCGGTGATGCTGCGCCATTCCTTGCTTTCAAACGCGCGCTGGGCGGCCTGCACGGCCAGCTCCACATCGGCTTCGTCGGCGTCGGGCAGTTGCGCCCACACTTGGGCGGTGGCCGGGTTGAGGCTGTCGAAGGTCTTGCCGCTCTGGGCATCGAGCCATTGGCCGTCGATGCACATCTGGAAACGAACGAGGGTCATGCAACAATCCCCTTGGCGGATTCGGTGAGGGTGCGGGCCTGCTTGAGGAAGTCCAGCAGCATCTTGTTGACTTCGCGCGGCGCTTCCACCGGCATCATATGCCGTTGCTCGGCCAGCACCACGCTTTGCGCGCCAGGGATGCTGGCAGCGAGCTGGCGGGTCATGGCCGGGGTGGAGCCGGCATCGAGTTCGCCGGTGGCGATCAGGGCCGGTACTTGGATGCTGCCAAGGTCGGCGGCGCGGTACATGTCCTGGGTGGCGAACAGCGAATAAGTGGTGTGGTAGCCCTGCGGGTCGTTGCTTGCCAGGATCTGGCGGATGGCGGCGACCTGTGCCGGGTTGGCGGCCTTGTACTCGCGGCTGAACCAGCGGTCCAGGGCGGCATCGACGTTGGCGTCGGGGCCTTGCTCGTAGGCTTGCGCGGCGCGGGCGATAACGCCTGCGCTTTGTTCTGGGGTGCGGTTGAACACGCTGTTGAGCACCACCAGCGCTGCGAGGCGCTGCGGGTAGTTCAGCGCGAAGGCGCGTGCCACCAGGCCGCCCATGCTGAAACCGATCACCGTGGCTTGTTGAATCTGCAGGTGGTCGAGCAGTTCGGCAAGTTGGTCGGCGTAGCCTTCCAGCGGGGTGTCGGCTGCCGGGACGCGGCTTTGGCCGTGGCCGAGCATGTCATAGACAATGACGCGGTAGTCGTTGGCCAGGCCAACGATCTGCCCGCCCCACATTTCCTTGTTCAGGCCCACGCCGTGGATCAGCACCACGGGTTGGCCCTGGCCCTGGACCATGTAGCTGGTCCCGGCCGGTGTACGTTCAGCGACAGGCTGAATCATGAAGGGCGCTCCTTGAAGGTCGGGCGCGGCGGGTATGCACGCCACGCCCAGGCCCGTCTTGGTTGTTGTTATTGAGCGTTGGCTTTTTCGGCAGCCAGTTCTTCCAGGTCGATGTAGCGGTTGCCGATGCGCGGGTGCAGGCGGCCGCCGTCGGAGGCGCCCAGTACCACGACGATCTCGTCGGCGCGCGGGGCGTCTTCGATCTGCATTTCCAGGGTGATGTAGTGCGAACGCTGGCCTTCGTCGTCCTTCTGCATCATCGGGATCTGGATCGAGGTGCCTGGGCCGCCGCGCTTGTTGGTGAAGCTCAGGTAGCTCTTGGCCTGTACCGCTTCGCGGTAGTGGTTGCCGAAGCGCAGGGTGTGGATGACGGCCGAGGCGTGCTCGATCTCGCCATCGGCGCCGACCACGGCAGCCTTACCGTAGGCTTCGATCTTGTCGGCACCGCCGATGGCGGCGATCAGGCGCTCGACCATCAGCGCGCCCAGCTCGGAGCAGTTGGCGCGGATTTCTGGCTTGAGGTCTTCAACGAAGCCGCGGCCGGCCCATGGGTTCTTGATCACGACGGCCAGGCCGACCATGGTCACCGGCTTGTCGGTGGCTTTGAAGCCTTCGATGCGGGTCTCTTCGGAGTAGGTGACGATCTTGCGGATTTCGAAACTCATGGGGGGCTCCTGGTTAGGGTTATCAGCTCTTGTTGTCTGATGGTATACCATAATATTTGTTGCGCAAGGGGCGGCTGGAAATTTCTCTTGCGAGGGGACGAAAGGTGCGTTGTACCGCGCTTTTTGATGTTGTCTGTACCGGCCTCTTCGCGGGTAAACCCGCTCCCACAGGTACAGCGCAGGCCTTGAGTTCTGCGGGGATCCTGTGGGAGCGGGTTTACCCGCGAAGAGGCCGGCACAGGCTTAAAAAAAAGCCCGCTCTCGCGGGCCACAGGGGCCCACGGGAGCGGGCTGCGTCCCGCAATGTTTCAGGCAAAGGGAATTCAGGCGAACGCCGGCACCACTTCCTTGATGAACAGCTCCAGGGACTTCTTCTTCTCGGCGTGGGGCAGGCTGTTGTCGCACCAGAAGCTGAACTCGTCGACGCCGAGCTCCTGGTAGTACTTGATCCGCGCAATGATCTCTTCAGGGGTGCCGATCATGGTGTTCTTGCGGATGTTGTTCAGGTCGAACGCCGGCACTTCGGCGAACTTGGACTCCGGGCTTGGCTCGAGGAAGCCGTTGACCGGGGTGGTCTTGTTGCCGAACCAGGCATCGAAGGTGCGGTAGAAGCGCGAGATGGCCTGGGCGCCGACCTTCCAGCCGTCGGGTTCTGCCGGGCTGTGCACGTGGGTGTGGCGCAGCACCATCAGTTGCGGGCGCGGCACGTCCGGGTTGTTGTCCAGGGCGGCCTGGAACTTGTTTTTCAGGTCCAGCACTTCTTCGTCGCCCTTCATCAGCGGGGTGACCATGACGTTGCAGCCGTTGGCCACGGCGAAGTTGTGCGAGTCCGGGTCGCGGGCGGCGATCCACATCGGCGGGGTGGCGTTGAACGGCTTGGGCACGCTGGTGGAGGTGGGGAACTTGTACACTTCGCCGTCGTGGGCGTAGTCGCCTTCCCACAGCTTGCGCACCACCGGGACCATTTCGCGCAGTGCCTTGCCACCGTCGGTGGCCGGCATGCCGTTTGCCATGCGGTCGAATTCGAACTGGTAGGCGCCGCGGGCCAGGCCCACTTCCATGCGCCCGTTGCTGATCACATCCAGCAGGGCGCATTCGCCGGCCACGCGGATCGGGTTCCAGAACGGCGCGATGATAGTGCCGGCGCCCAGGCGGATCTTGTCGGTGCGTGCAGCCAGGTAGGCCAGCAGCGGCATCGGGCTCGGCGAGATGGTGTACTCCATGGCGTGGTGTTCGCCGATCCACACGGTGCTGAACCCGCCGTCTTCGGCCATCAGGGTCAGCTCGGTCAGGTCTTCGAACAGTTGGCGGTGGCTGACCTGTTCATCCCAACGTTCCATGTGCACGAACAACGAAAATTTCATGGGGTTTTCCTCGGAGCTTGTTGTTGTCGCCCACCATCGGTGGGCGCTCTATGTAGGAGCCGGCTTGCCGGCGATCACCGGCTTGCCGGTGCCATCCACCGCGTCGCCTGCATCGCCGGCAAGCCGGCTCCCACAGGGGTAGCGGGCGTTTCGGAATCAGGCGAACGCCGGCAGGCTGGCCATCTTGCCGCGGCAGTAGACCATCGGGCGGGGCGCCTCGGCAGGCACGATCAGGTTGTGTACCTTGCCCACCATGATGGCGTGGTCGCCACCTTCGTACTCGCGCCACAGCTCGCATTCGATGACGGCAGTGGCACCGGCCAGGATCGGGTTGCCCAGCTCAGACAGCGTCCACTCGATACCGGTGGCCTTGTCCTTGCCTTTCTTGGCAAAAGCATAGGCCTCGGCCTGCTGTTCACCCGAGAGCAGGTGAATGGCGAAGCGCTTGTTCTTGATCAGCACAGGGTAGGAGTCGGAGCTGTAGTTGGGGCAGAACAGCACCAGCGGCGGGTCCATCGAAAGCGAGGAGAAGGCGCTGGCGGTCAGGCCGACGATCGAGCCGTCGTCGTCCAGGGTGGTGATGACGGTTACGCCGGACGGGAAGGAGCCCAGGACGTTCTTGTAGACAGTTGCGTCGATCATCTTGTGTACCTCGGAAGGGCTGCGGTGGTCCGCGGTTTTTATCGTTGATGTGTCTGATGGTATACCGTAATACCTATTTTGCAAGTGGAATTTTCAAGCTCGCCATCTACGCGATGAACGGCGCAAAGCCACGAATAGCGCGGGGTTCAGCATCTAGAGCAGTTGCCCTGCAGCTTGCTCAACCGGATCAGCTGGCGTTTTTTCATGGGGATCAGTGTTGTCAAAAGCTTGGAATACCATAATATGGTCTTCAGCTGAGAGGCCGCCTAGATGCGGTTTCCTTACAAAGATAAAAACGACCTTTCGAGCTGAATTCCTATGTCCCAACCGTCTTCGCAGCACCAGTTTGTCGAGAATCACACGGTCGATTACGTTCCACCTGCCGAGCGCCACGGGAAGGCGCGCGACCTGTTCACCCTCTGGTTCAGCACCAACATCGCGCCGCTGCCCATCGTCACCGGGGCCATGGTGGTGCAGGTGTTCCACCTCAACCTGCTGTGGGGCCTGATTGCCATTGCGCTGGGCCACCTGCTGGGCGGCGTGGTCATCGCCCTGGCCTCGGCCCAGGGGCCGCAGCTGGGCATTCCGCAGATGGTCCAGAGCCGTGGCCAGTTCGGCCGTTACGGCGCACTGCTGATCGTGTTCTTCACCGCGCTCATCTACGTCGGCTTCTTCATTTCCAACATCGTCCTGGCGGGCAAGTCGATCCACGGCATCGCCCCCAGCGTGCCGATGCCCAGCGCCATCGTCATCGGCGCGCTGAGTGCCACCGCCATCGGCGTGATCGGCTACCGCTTCATTCATATCCTCAACCGCGTCGGTACTTGGGTGATGGGTTCGGCGCTGCTGGCCGGCTTCATCATGATGTTCGTCCAGGAGCTGCCGGCCGACTTCTTCAGCCGTGGCGCGTTCAACCTGTCGGGCTTCGTCGCCACCGTGTCGCTGGGCACCATCTGGCAGATCAGCTTCTCGCCTTATACCTCCGACTACTCGCGCTACCTGCCGCGTGAAATCGGCATCGCCAAGCCGTTCTGGGCCACCTACTTCGGCGCCACTCTGGGTACCATCCTGTGCTTCAGCTTCGGTGCGGTGGCGGTGCTGTGCGTGCCCGAGGGCACCGACGCCATGGCCGCGGTCAAGCAGGCGACCGGCTGGCTGGGCCCGATCCTGATGGTGCTGTTCCTGCTCAACATCATCAGCCACAACGCCCTCAACCTGTACGGTGCGGTGCTGTCGATCGTCACCGCCATCCAGACCTTCGCCGCCCAGTGGACCCCGAGCATCAAGGTGCGCGTGGTGCTGGCCTCGATCATTCTGGTGGCCTGCGGCATGGTGGCGCTGAACGCCTCGGCCGACTTCATCGGCGAGTTCATCGGGCTGATTCTGGCGCTGCTGCTGGTGCTGGTGCCGTGGGCCTCGATCAACCTGGTGGACTTCTACCTGATCAAGAAGGGCGAGTACGACATCGCCTCGATCTTCAGCGCCGATGGCGGTATCTATGGCCGCTTCAACCACCACGCGATCATTGCCTACGCCTGCGGCATCCTGGTGCAGCTGCCGTTTGCCAACACCTCGCTGTATGTGGGGCCGTACTCCAACATCGTCGAAGGGGCCGACCTTTCGTGGCTGTTCGGCTTGCTGGTGACCGTGCCGCTGTATTACTGCCTGGCCAGCCGTGGCAAGCCGGTGAAGGCGGGCAGGGCGGTTGGGGTGAATGACTGACCTTTAGCTTTTACCCAAGCTGAAACCATCGCGGGGCAAGCCCGCTCCCACGTAGCCCTGTAACCGGGTGCGTGGGAGCGGGCTTGCCCCGCGATGGTTTTGTGGTGTTTGGAATGGGGGCTGCTTTGCAGCCCCTTCGCGACACAAGGCCGCTCCTACAGGGGGACGCGCTCGCTTGTGTAGGAGCGGCCTTGTGTCGCGAAAGGGCCGCAAAGCGGCCCCGGTGCCTTCAGATCAGAGCTTGAACTGCGCCACCATGCCGTTCAGGTCCACCGCCAGGCGCGACAGGTCCTGCGCTGCAGCGCTGGTCTGGTTGGCGCCGGCCGAGGTCTGCATGGCCAGGTCGCGGATGTTCACCAGGTTGCGGTCCACTTCGCGGGCCACCTGGGCCTGCTCTTCGGAGGCGCTGGCGATCACCAGGTTGCGCTGGTTGATCGAGGCAATGGCTTCGGCAATCACTTCCAGCGCCTGGCCGGCACCTTGAGCCACTTCCAGGGTGCCGCTGGCACGGCCCTGGCTGCTGTGCATGGCGCTGACCGCACGCTCGGTGCCGGTCTGGATGCCGCCGATCATCTGCTCGATCTCGGCGGTGGACTGCTGGGTGCGGTGGGCCAGGGCGCGCACCTCGTCGGCGACCACGGCGAAACCACGGCCGGCTTCCCCGGCGCGGGCGGCCTCGATGGCGGCGTTCAGCGCCAGCAGGTTGGTTTGCCCGGCAATCGAGCCGATCACGTCGAGTACGCGGCTGATCTCGTTGGCGCTGGTGGCCAGCTGTTCGATTTCTTCCGAGGTGCCGGTAACGTCGTCCACCAGATGCTGCAGCGAGCTGAGCGCCTGGTTGACCTGGTCGCGGCCATCGCGGGTGGTCTGGTCGGCGCCCTTGGAGGCGTCGGCGGTGCTCACCGCATTGTTGGCCACTTCTTCCACTGCAGCGGTCATCTGGTTGACCGCAGTTGCGGCCTGGTCGATTTCGGCGCTCTGCTGGTGCAGGCCGCGGCTGGTGTCCTCGGTGACGCTGTGCAGCTCTTCGGAGGCCGAGGCCAGCTGGTCGGAGGAGGCGGCGATCTTGCGCAGGGTGTCGCGCAGGCTTTGTTGCATCTGGCTCAGGGCGCGCAGCAGCATGGCCGGCTCGTCGCGGCCGAGTACCTGGATGTCACGGGTCAGGTCGCCGGTGGCGACGCGCTCGGCCACGGCTACTGCGTCGGCCAGGGGCACGACGATGCTGCGGGTGAGCAGGGTGGCGATGGCGACCAGCGCCAGCATGATCACCACCAGCGACACGATGATCACCGAGAACGCTTCGTCGGCCACGTTGCTGCTGCGCTGGGATGCGTCTTCTGCGCCCTTGCCGTTGTAGGCAATGAGTGCGCCCATGGCTTTCATCATGCTGTCGGCGTACTGGGTGAGGGGCCCGCTGATCTTGCGCTTGGCATCGGCCGCGCGGCCGGCGGCGATGTCCTTCAGCACCCCCTGTTGCTCGGTGTAGTACTGCTGGTGGGCGCTGTTGAAGGCGTTGAACAGGGCACGGTCATCGGCGGCGATGATGGTGTCCTCGTAGTCCTTCAGGCCTTGCTTGAGCTCGTCGTTGATCCGCCCGAGCAGGGCGACGTTGCGCTCACGTTCGGCCGGGTCGTCGTCCAGCGCAGTGCGCAGGGTAACCGCACGGACGCGGCCGAGGTTGGTGCTGATGTCGTTGAGGGCGACCACGGCGGGCATCCAGGTAACGCGGATCTCGTCGGTGGCGCTGTCCATCTGTTTGGTTTCATACAGTGCAAGCAAACCCATGATCAGTACCAGGCCTCCCAACAGCGCAAACACGCTGGCGGCCCGTTTACCGATCTTCATATTCCGTAACTGCATGAATGCTCCTTGACGTTGTGCTGGCAGGCGTCAAGAGCATGGTCGTGAGGGCCTTGTGGCGGTGATCGCCAGGCTCTCGATGCGCTGCGGATATTAGGTATTCCTCACCTTCAGGTATTTTTTTGACGTCAATGATGGCACGGTGCCTTGATCATTGACCAGTCGTTCAATGTAACAACGTAAATAGACAGATCCGTCACAATTTGACGGATCTGTCAGCTTTTATCGGCTCAGACTATGGCAATCGCGGGGTCTGCGGCTTTCAGTGCCAGCTCGCGATCTGCTGCAGGCGGATAGATCCACACCGAATTAATTTGCCGTTTGAGGGTTTTGCCTTCCTCGCCCTGCAGTTTCAGCTCGCGTTCCCAGCCTTCGCTGTAGGCCGCGCCCCACTCGCCGAGGTCGAGGCAAGTGACGTACTTGGGCTGGCGGTACACCACAGGGGCGATGCCCAGCAGGTCGGCCATGGCGTTGTTGCCCGAGTGGCGGCCCATGGGGATGGCGTGCTGGCAGGTCATCAGGGCGTGGTTGCCCAGTTCGTCCACTGCCGCCCAGGCGGTGTCGCCGGTGGCGTAGATGTGTGGCTGGCCGATCACCTTGAGGTGGTCGTCGACCCGCAGGCGGCCGAGGCCGTCGCGTTCGCCGGCAATTTGTGCGGTCAGCGGGCTGGCCTTGACGCCTACGGTCCAGATCACGGTCTTGCTGGCGATGTATTCGCCGTTGTCCAGGGTCACGCCGCCGGCGTCCACCGCCACCACCGAGGTGCCGGTCAGCCATTCGACGCCGGCCTGTTCGCTGGCCGCGACGATGGCCGGGGTGATGCCGGCGCCCAGGGCGGCGCCGATGCTGGTGCCACGGTCTACCAGCACCACGCGCACATTACCGGCGCCCAGGATGCTGCGCAGGCGGGCGGGCATTTCGGTGGCGGTCTCGATGCCGGTGAAGCCGCCGCCGCACACCACCACGGTGTTGCGCGCCGGCGAGGCGGGCAGGGCGGCCAGGCCCTTGAGGTGCTGCTCAAGGTGTACCGCCGACTCCATCTGGTCGACATCGAAGGTGTGCTCGGCCAGGCCTGGCACCGCAGGGCGCGCTACCTGGCTGCCGGCGGCGAGGATCAGGCGGTCATAGCCAAGCTGCTGCGCCTGGCCCTGGCTGTCGACATAACCGACCTGGCGCGCGGCGCTGTCGATGGTTTGTACATGGCCGTGGATGAACTCGACGCCAACGGCATCGAACAGTGCGTCTACCGGTGCCTGCAGGGTGTGCGCGTCGGCTTCGTAGAAGCGCGGGCGAATGCGCAGTTGCGGCTGCGGGGCCAGTACGCTGATGCGCACATCGTCGCGCTGGGCCTGGTCGAGCAGGCGGGCGGCGCTCAGGGCGCTCCAGACACCGGCAAAGCCGGCACCGATGATCAGGATACGAGAGGTCATGTATGTGCTCCGCAAGGGTGAGGTGTGGGTGTTCGGCGGGGCGTTGAGTGGCTGCCGAATAACTACGACTGTATTGATCGGAGTTTGTCGCCGCAAGTGTTTTTTTTGCCATGGCCCGGTTCGCGGGCCCCGGAATTGTGCTTGAGGCCTTATGAAATCTGGCTTTCTGGGGATCTGGTTTTTTTGTGCTGGCGACCGGTGGTCATGCCGGGCTTTGCCTGATGGCTGTGGACGGCGTAATATTTACGACAAAACCAGTCGGAGATTGATATGTCGCTCTACAGTGCCGGCGTCGAGTACGGCATCCATTGCCTTTTGTTCCTGGTGGACGAGCGCGGCGACAGCCGCGAGGCCAGCGTGCGCGACCTGGCCGAGTTGCAGGGCGTGCCGCAGGAGTACCTGGCCAAGGTCTTCACCAAGCTGGCCCGGGCCGGGCTTGTTGCTGCCACCGAGGGTGTGCGTGGCGGGTTCCGTTTGGCGCGGCCATCGGACGAGATCACCGTGCTGGACATCGTCACGGCCATCGACGGGGCGAAGAAGATTTTCGATTGCCGCGAGATACGTGAGCGCTGCGCGGTGTTCGAGGGCTCGGCGCCGGCCTGGGCTACCGAGGGGACCTGCGCGATCCATGCGGTGATGCTTTCGGCGCAGAAGCGCATGGAGGAGGCCTTGGCGCAGCAGACTATCCTGGATCTGGCTCGGCGGTTTGGGCGCAAGGCGCCTGTGGAGTTTGGGCACAGGGTCAATGAGTGGATGGGGGAGCGGCGCGATGGCAAGGGGGCTGGGGATATTGCGGTTGTGGCGGTTTGATTTGTGGTGGCTGTTGGGGCTGGTTTAGTTGGTTTGGTTGGTTTTAAAAGTTGTATGCGCATTCATTATTTGTAGTGACGCTTATTCACCTTTCCGCCCTTACGGCGGCTCACTTTTTGAGGGATCAAAAAGTAAGCAAAA
>NZ_JBJDNC010000074.1:0-8667 GCF_044900265.1 Pseudomonas sp. NPDC089406
GGGCCGGCACAGGCGAATGCTGGCACCGGCTGTGCCGGTGATCGCCGGCAAGCCGGCTCCTACAGGATCGCGCGAAGCCCGAACCAAGCGCCGTACCTGTAGGAGCGGCCTTGTGTCGCGATGGGCTGCGCAGCAGCCCCATCGAACCAGACCTCACCAATCAGCTTTACAACCCAGCTAGAAATCAGATTTAAGCCCTTCCTTGTAGTCCATTTCCCAAATATCCTCCTACCGCCTTTTTTCCGTTGCGACCGCTTCGGCACGCCCCTAGTCTCAGCCAGTCGCTGTTTTCAGCGATCGACTTTGACAGGTCGCGACGGTACATAGATATCAGCTCGTCTTTATGGCGGCTGTACGTGCGGGCACGCTTGCGTGCGCCGGAACTTGCTATGTCCGCCGGTCTGTCAACCCACGTACAGCTGCCACCCTTCTGTTTGACAGCAGGCAGGTGGTCGCACCGTTGAAAGGACGTAGTCATGTTAAAGATCGTTCCAGACCCACCGCACAACCCCCACTCCCTCGAAGACACCCTTATCCAGGCAACGGAGTACGCCCTTTGCGCACAGACCGTAGCGCAGCAGGCTGCCTTGCTGCACCCCAGGTCGCCGGTTTCGCTGCTGATCATGGCGGCGATGCATGAGCTGGAGGCGCTGCGGGTGTTGCTTGAATCGGCGTTGATTCAGGTACAGATGCAGCCACAGGTCAGGCCTCAGGTGCTGCACTAGGCCGCCAGGTAATGGTTGCCTGGGCTGGCCCTATCGCCGGCAAGCCGGCTCCTACAACGATACGCATAACCCTGTGGGAGCGGGCTTGCCGGGATGCCGGACCACCGCGTTGCCTGATTCGCGGGCAAGCCCGCTCCCACAGGATTGCGCGAGGCCAGACTCAAGCGCTGTACCTGTAGGAGCCGGCTTGCCGGCGATGAGGCCGGTTCAGGCAGCACAAGACAGTTGCCCCCAACAAGGGGCAGTGGTGCCCGCCGCAGATTCAACTCACACGCGACAGGCGCTGAATATTTCAGGGAGATTGAACAATGACCACAGACGACACCACGCCGAAAACCACTGTCGGCAAAACCCGTTTCTATCAAAGCGCAGGACATACCGAACCGCTGTTCTGCATCGAGCCGGGCATTCCTTGCCAGCACGCGCGCGAGCAGGCCTCGGAGTTGATGGGGTGTGTTCGCGACATGACCCTGGTCGGGGTGCTGGATGGTAATGCGCAGCTGGTTTGGGCAGCGCATTACCTCAGCGCGTTGGCCAAGGCGTTGATGGATGATGCCGAGTTGGGGATGAAGCACTGAGGTTGGGGCTGCCCGGGTTCGGTGAATCTGGGCAGCCCTTCTCCACTGCCACCAAGAGGCCGTGACCCGCCAGCACCAAGGAGAATAGTCGTGACCCAAACCGAACTGACCATCCAGGAAGCAGCGGATTTGCTCAATGTCTCGCTCGAGTACATGGAGCAGTTACTGGAAAAAGGGGAGATTCCCCAGTTCAAACCCGGCAGCCTCAGGCCGATCCGAATTGAAGACTTCATGGCCTACAAGCACAAGCGCGACAAGATCAGCCGCGCTGCATTAGACGAGCTGGCTGACCAAGCCCAGGAATTGAAAATGGGGTACGAGTGAGCGCTCGCCCAAAGCGGCGCATCACCATGCTGGTGTGCTGTTTCAGGAATGCAGGAATCTGAAAAGCAGAAAGCCCATGGATGCCGCCCAAACAGCGATCAGCCACATGCCTGCCCTTCCAACATGGTTTCTCCAGCCTTTGAGAAACCCGACCACAACCCCGGCCTGAACCACAAAGAACGACAACACCGCTGCCGGCGTGACGAGCATGTACAAGAAATAATTGTCGAGCTTGTGCACCGTCAGGGTGTAAAGGTCCATGGCTGCGAAAGGCAGTACAAGGGCTGTCGACAGCGCCAGCAATGCCAATGTGATCAGCCGGTAGGTGTTCATCGGTCGGGCTTCCCGCCTCGGTGGTTTGTGGCTTGTCGCCAGAGGTGGCGGCTGGGTGCCATAAGCCGCCCCAGCCCGCACCTCAGCGCCCGCCCAGCAGCGCCTGGCGCTCGCGCCAGATCTCTTGCACGAACGGGTCGGTCACGCCATACAACCCGTGCCCCCGGCGAATGATCAGGTTGGCGGCAAGCAGGTCGTTGGCCACCGGCTGGATCTCCTCCACCCGCACTTCGCGCCCGACGAACTTCGAGTACTCCCCCGCCGCCTCACTGGAGAACACGCCGCGCGTCTCGCCATCCACCGAGGCAATGCGCGCGAAGATGGCCTGGGCCAGCACACCCAGCTCCTCGACCTTCATCAATTCGAGGTCCGCCGCCGCCGAACGCAGGGTCGCTGCAATCACCGGCAGCACCACGTCGGCACCGCTGGCCAGGCTCGGTGAATGAATCAGCTGGCGCAGGGCACGAATAAACTCCTCCGGCCTGCTGCCCAGGGTCTTGAAAGCCTCGGTCGCCACCTCCAGTGCAGGCAGGTTCTCCTGGCCGTCCGCGGCAAGCCGTGCCAGCCAGAACGCGACATAGTCGCTGCCCAGCAAGGGGTACGGCACATTGGTGGCGCCGGCGAACGCCTGGTTACGCCGCGCCGTCAGCTCATTGACCATCGCGCGATGCGAACCGGTACCGATAAAAAGAAAATGCCCAGGCGTCGCAGGCCGTGGGTTGATGGCATCGCGCGCCGCCTTCAGCGCCAGCATCATCTGCTGGCCGTCCTCGGTGGTGATTGCGTGCTGCACCTCATCGACGATCAGCACCACCGTCGCCTTGGCCTGGTCCACTACCTCGGCAAGGGCCTCGGCCAGCGTCACGCCACCCGTCTCGCCCAGCGTGTCCAGGTTGAAGCTCAGCTTGAAACCTGCCAGCTCTACCCCAGCGCCGCGCAGGGCCTTGAGCCGGCGCATGAACGCCGAGGCTGGGGCCTGCAAGTCGTGCAGGGCTTTGCGCACCGCGCCGTGCACCAGCCTCACCGGGCTGGTTTGGGTGTCGCTCCACAGGTCGACATAGATCACCAACGCCCCCTTGGCTTCCAGCGCGGGAATGAGGTCGTTCTTGAGAAAAGTGGTCTTGCCTGTGCGGCGCAACCCGGACAGGAACAGCCCGGAGCGCAGGCCGATGTCCAGCGCAGAGGGCTCGAGCAGCTGCCTGGCCATGTCGGCAGCCAGTTCGGGGCGCAGGAAGATGTCAGCCATGGGTTTAGCCTGAATTATTGGATGCCAATAATTATTGGTCTGGAATAATTGGATGTAAAGCTGGGTGGTTGCCACCGGGCAAGCAGGTATGTGCTTTCTCCAAAGCCCGGCTACAGCGCAACCCTGAACCGAGGAGCCGGCGATGAGGCAGGTTCAGCATCTCCGGGTAGCACCCCATACAATGAAATATAACGTTACAGTCTGGTAAGGCTCGCTACCCATGCCGTCTACAGACGAAGTGCGCAAAAAGTTGCGCAACCCATCTCTGTTAGGTTCGCCCTCCCAATATCTGCTTCAACCAAGCGTACCCGCCACTCCGTCATGACTGAGGCCGCACTGCCGATCTATCGCTTCACAAGCTGATCTCACTAATGCAAGGACTCGCATATGAGTGGAAAACCCGCTGCCCGCGTCAGCGACCCTACGGCCTGCCCCATACCAGGCCACGGTACCAACCCTCTCGTCAGTGGTTCACCCGACGTGATCTTCGACGGATTGCCCGCCGCCCGGAAAAACGACCTGTCCGCCTGCGGCAGCCCGATTGTCTCCGGTGTGGCGGCGACCGTTTTCATCAACGGCCAGCCGGCGGCCACGTTGGGCTGCCCGTCGAACAGCTGGGCTGGGCGGCCGCCATTGCCAGTGGTGTGATGTATGTCCTCAGGCGTGGCCGCGCCCCGCGCCCGATGATTCCCGCCTACTGATCCGGAGAAACTCCCATGCAACCTGAGTTCAATCTGGCCGCAGAACTGGCCAAATCTCCTCACCTGCTGGAGATGCCCGGTAGCCTGCTGATTAAAGGCGGCCCCGAAGACTACATCGGAGCCGCACTCTGCCTGCGCGGTACGCTCTATTTCAAAGAGGCTCACACGCCTCTGGTGCGCGAGGCGCTGTCCCAGTGTTTTGACGAGTTCAGGCACTGTGCTGAACCGCACCTCACATGGCTCTGGCGCGAGGAGCCGCCCGAGGGTAAGCCGCTGACTGCGTATGGTGATGCCAGGCCATTACGCGAAATGTTGGCTGGCATGGATGAAGATTACCCTCTGAGCTTTTATTACGGCAGTGGTAAGCAATCGATTGATGCATCAGGTTGGCGCTTCGATATTTCTGGTCAATCTGCATGGGAATCCAGGATTGGCCGCGATCTGAGTGTGCTGGAATTCTCCGTACCGCTGCTGTATCAGGAGCAAAATCCGCTGAAATTCCTGCACCTGCTCCTCGATTTCGCACGCCGATTGGCCGCAATGCAAGGTTATGCCGGGCACGCCTGCAACCTGTCGCCGACCCGGCGGAGTAACAACGAGCCCACAGAAGCATTTATGGCAGCACGAATGCCAGGCTTGGATGCAGGAACAGCAGGACTGCTGGCCAATCGACCCGAGTTCAAACCAACTGGAATCAAGACAGTCAGCTGGCTGACCGTCCTCGACCAGGCGCGCCTTGATAGGGTGGGTGGTATCGAGGCTTTGCGTGCACAACTACCGCCCAGCCATTTCGCCTTCTACGACTACGGTGCCGGCGTGGTGATTCAAGCTGGGGCTTACCCGTCCGGGGGAGATGGCGATGATCCCAAGCCGGCAGCCTATGTCCTGTTGAACCATGTGCTCAAAAGTATCCGCTACACGACCGTCGGCTCACTGCACGGCGGCTCCCATGACGGCGAACTGCGCCTGGTCGGCTGGTCGGCAGACCAGTGGCTCCAGCGCCTGGATGTAGACGCCGCCGAGCTACCGGCCTGGCGCACCAAGCTTCTCGACAACGAACCCAAACTGGATGCTACCAATACCCTGCCTGAGCGTTTGTAAGCCGCTCGACATTGCGTAGCCATCACATTTCGCACGAATACAGGTAAAACCCGCTTGAGCCTTCCAATGGGTTTCGAGCGGCTTCCTGCCGGGGCGTATGTGCATTGTTGGCGTGCTGGGAGTGCCTGGGGAATAGCTTTGGCGGTCGTGGCGCATGCCACGGACCGTGCCCATGATCGCGGTGGTGCGTCCCCTCTCAAGCCCGCTTAATCGCCCTGGCGCACTGGCCCGAACTGGGTGCAAACTCCCCCCACCCCGTGAACAAGGAAGTCGAATGGAAACCTCCCTGCTGGATGATTGGCACGCCCTGGTCGAAGGCCGGGCCGATATCGACAAAGGCCGGTTCATCGCGCTGTTCAAGGAGCACAGTCTGCCCCATGAGGTGGCCGCTATTTTCGAAGGGTTCGCACACGCTGACGAACTGACCCGGCGCACGCTGCAAGTGCTCGCGGCGGGCAGCATTCGCAGCGCGTACCTGCTGCCCACCCAGCGCGGTACTGCGGTACAACTGATAGAAGCCACCCGGCGCTGGCTGGATGTGCAGGCGGCGTTTTTCGAGCGTACTGGCGATGAAGAACTGATGGCTTTGACTCGCAATGCACGAGTGATCTACAAGCCCAAAGCGGACCTGGATGCCATTTCCAATTTCGATATCCCTGGCAGTTGGGCGAATGAGGCCTTGGGTGACGCTGCCCGTGATGCCATCGACTTCCACACCAGTGCCGACCATGCCTTGCTGGAGGCCTGGTATGGGCTGGCAGCGGACTATGGACTGGCGTGGTACATCGCGATGCCGATCATGGACCTGGATGTGGACTTTACCCCGTACTTCGATATTTGGCGGCTGGGCGGCAGGTACCTGCATTTGGGGGATGAATGCTGGGTTGCCCAGCAGTTCTGACGATCCGACTCGACGCTTGGCTGGCACCGGCTGCGCCAGTGATCGCCAGCAAGCCGGCTCCTACAGGTATAGCGTCAAGTCTGTCTTCACGCGATCCTGTGGGAGCGGGTGGCGCGATGGCTGGCACCGGCTGCGCCGGTGTTCGCGGCTAAAGCCGCTCCTACAGGGGACGCATAACCTTCAGGCCTGCGCTGTACCTGTAGGAGCCGGCTTGCCGGCGATGAGGCCAGTTCAGGCAGCACAAGAACGATGCGCCCACATGGCCACCACCACGCTCCTATGTTGGCCACCCAACCACCACCCGGCTGATCACCAGCCCAGCCAACACGATCAGGCACAGCGTACCCACCGCATAACTCAGCGTTCGCCAAGGCTGCTTGCCAGCCAGATAAGTCACCGTGTGCAACACCCTCGCCAGGGTGAAGACAAGGCTCAGCCAGACGCTGACAGCGGCGTACGCTTCAAGCACTACCGCCAACCCACCCAGCGCGATGAACATCGGGATGCTCTCCAGGTCATTGCGCCAGGCCTGCATGGCCCGCGCCACCTCCGGCCGCTCGGCTGGCTGCGCCACGCGCCCGAACACTGCGGCGTCCTCTGCATTGATGAACGCCAGATAGCGCAGGCGGTAGTAACCCTGGTAGCAAGAGACCGCCAGCATCTTGAAGAACAGCACCACCACGCAACAGGCGTATATCGCCATGGCGCTGCTCATGCTTGCCGCCGGGAAAAGCCCCTGACCACGATGTACAAAAGCGGCCCGACCGAAACGAACACCGCCGTCAGCAGCAGGTAAGGCAGCACGCCAACCCAGCGCCCGCCCCGCGCACGGTGGTCGTTGACCATCCAGATGCACCCCAGCCCTGCCATCAGGTACAGGTCGATCACTACCTGCGCCGTGTCCGGGCGACTCATCAGTTCCAGCCCAAAGGCCATCAAAGACTGCTGCGCGTTGAGCATGGTCAAGCCGGTATACAGCGCGAACCCAAACAACACCGCCAACGCCACCCAACGTCCTGCCGGGTATGGCGTGGGAGCGGGCTTGCCCCGCGAACCGGCAAAGCCGGTGCCATCCACCACGCCGCCGCTGGCATCGCGGGGCAAGCCCGCGCCCACGAGGCCGCTACTGTTTTCTGCATCCTTCATGCTGGTCTCCTTGCTCAACCTCCCCACACACTAGTGATAGAGTCTGCCCCGCCTCAATGACCTCACAGGTCATGGACGCTTCACCCAAGGACAGCCAGAGTCGAAGCATGAGCCCTCTCCCCTTCCACCCCACGCACCCGCCCGCCACCGAGGCAGGCGACCACCTGCGCCGCCTGCGCCGCCAGGCCGGGCTCAGCCAGCTGGACCTGGCGCTGCTCGCCGGCATCTCGCAACGCCACCTCAGCTGCGTGGAAACCGGCCGCGCCAAGGCCAGCCCCGGCACCTTGCACGCGCTGCTCAGTGCCCTGAACGTGCCGCTGGAACAATGCAACGCGGTGTTCCTCGCCGCAGGCTTTGCCCCGCGCTACGGCGCCGCAGCGCCCGACGCGCCGGCATTGCAGATGGTTAACGACGCGCTGCAGCACATCCTGCAGGCCAACAACCCGGCGCCGGCCATCGTCATCGCCAGCAACTGGGACATCACTGCCGCCAATGCCAGCGCCGGGCTGTTATTCGCCATGGCCGGTGTGGCGCCGGGCAACGAGACAGGCCTGAACCTGCTGGACACGCTGCTGCGCCCGGGCGGGCTGGGGGATCACCTGGTCAATGCCGATGAAATACGTGCCATCGCCTGGCAACGGGCAGCCCGGGAAGCCTTGGGCAACCCTGAACTGGCCGAACGCCTGCAAGGTGTGCCTGCCCCGCCTGCACGGGCGCTGGAGGCCACGTTGTCCCCGGTGGTGCTGACCCGCGTGCAGGTTGGCGCGGGTGAGTTACGGTTCCTGTCCACCTTCACCACCTTCGGCATGCCGATGGACATCAGCGTGGCGTCGCTGCGCATCGAGCACCTGATCCCGGCCGATGAACACACCTGGCACAGCATGCGGACTGCCTATGAACAGTCGCTGTGAACCCCGCGGGCCGGCTCGACGTCGCTGCCTGCCTTCAAGGATGAACGACCGGCCATGACCGATTTCTATCGAGGCAGTTGCCTGTGCAGCGCCATCCAGTATGAGCTGCTGACCGCCCCCAAAGCCGTGACCCACTGCCACTGCAGCCAGTGCCGCAAGGCGCATGGTGCAGCTTTTGCCTCTTACGGGAGTGTACCTCGCGAGGCATTGCGACTGGTGCAGGGGGCCCAGGAGCTCGCCGCTTACCCCTCCTCTGCAACGGTTTTGCGACAGTTCTGTTCGCGCTGTGGCTCGTCACTGTTCTGGTCGCGGTCAGAGGGGGAGTTCAGTGGGTGGGTATCGATCGCGCTGGGCACGCTGGATACGCCGTTCACGCCGGGGAAGCAGAAGCATGTCCATGTAGAAGATGCTGCCTGCTGGTATGCGGCGCATGGCACCGGCTACGCCGGTGTTCGCGGCTAAAGCCGCTCCTACAGGTACAGCGCCACGTCTGGCTTCACGCAATCCTGTGGGAGCGGGTTTACCCGCGAAGCAGGCGACGCGGTAGATGGCACCGGCTGCGCCGGTGATCGCCGGCAAGCCGGCTCCTACAGGTGCAGCGCCACGTCTGGCTTCACGCAATCCTGTGGGAGCGGGTTTACCCGCGAAGCAGGCGGCGCGGTGGCTGGCACCGGCTGCGCCGGTGATCGCCGGCAAGCCGG
>NZ_JBJDNC010000074.1:8763-21045 GCF_044900265.1 Pseudomonas sp. NPDC089406
CACGTCTGGCTTCACGCAATCCTGTGGGAGCGGGTTTACCCGCGAAGCAGGCGGCGCGGTGGCTGGCACCGGCTGCGCCGGTGATCGCCGGCAAGCCGGCTCCTACAGAGGCGCGCAAGATTGTCTACCACTACAGGACAGTCATTCACTCTACAGCCGATTTTTAGCTTCGACAAAGGACAGTAAAGTTCACTCCATACAAGGCACTCAGGCCTGACCTCATAGGAGATGAACCATGCTTACCGTTCGCAACGCAGACCAACGCGGCCTGGCCAACCATGGCTGGTTGAAATCGGCCCACACCTTCTCGTTCGCCGGCTACTACGACCCCGAGCAACAGGGGTTCTCCGACCTGCTGGTGATCAACGATGACCGTGTATCCGCAGGCAACGGCTTTGGCCAGCACCCGCACCGCGACATGGAGATTTTCTCCTACGTGCTCGAAGGCGCGCTGGAACACAAGGACACCCTCGGTACCGGCTCGGTGATCCGCCCGGGTGACGTGCAACTGATGAGCGCCGGCAGTGGCGTGGCCCACAGCGAGTTCAACCACAGCCAGGCGCAGCCGGTGCACTTCCTGCAAATATGGATTGTGCCTGCGGTCAAGGGCGCGACGCCGCGCTACCAGCAGCAGCACTTCAGCGCTGATGAGAAACGCGGCAAGCTGCGCCTGATCATCTCGCCGGACGGCGACCAGGGTTCGCTGCAGGTGCGCCAGGATGCGCGGGTGTATGCCGGCCTGTTCGATGGCGACGAGCACGCCACCCTGAAACTGGCCAGAAGCCGCCACGCCTATGTGCACGTGGCCCGCGGCAGTGTCGAGCTGAACGGCCGGCGGTTGCAGGAAGGTGACGGGGTGCGGGTAAGGCAGGAGCAGTTGCTGGAGCTGGCTAATGGCCGGGATGCCGAGGTGCTGGTGTTCGACCTGCGGCCCAACGAGCTGCCGCGCATGCCTTGAAATGCAAATGCCCCAGGTCGGTGATGGCCTGGGGCATTGGCTTTTGCCGTTGGATCAGCAGCGCGTCGCATACCTTGTGGGAGCGGGCTTGCCCCGCGATGCAGGCAACGCCGTGGATGGCACCGGCTATGCCGGTGATCGCCGGCAAGCCGGCTCCTACAGGTGCAGCGCCACATCTGGCTTCACGCGGTCCTGTAGGAGCGGGCTTGCCCGCGAAGCAGCCAACGCGGTGGCTGGCACCGGCTGCGCCGGTGATCGCCGGCAAGCCGGCTCCTACAGGGGGCGGAGCGATCAGAAGTCGATAGTGCCCGAGAACTTCACCAGGCGCGGATCACCCTGGGTCATGTAGCCGCCGTTGGCCGAGGCCCAGTAGTTCTTGTCGGTGAGGTTTTCCACGTTCACCCGCAGGGTCAGGTCCTTTTCCGACACCTTCAGCTTGTAGCGAGCACCGACGTCGAAGCGGTTCCAGGTGGGCAGGCTGAGGGTGTTGGTCGCGTTCACATACTGGCCACCGGTGCGCAGCATGCGGCCGTTGAGCGCCAGGCCTGGTACGCCGGGGACATCCCAGTCAACGCTGGCGTTGAGCTGGAAGGTCGGCACACCGATGGCGTCGTTGCCATCGTTGGCACCGTTCAAGGTTTTTTTCTGCTCCGAACTCATGCGGGTACCGCCAGCCATCAGGCGCAGGCCTTCGATCGGCTCGCCAAACACGCTCAGCTCGATGCCCTTGTTCACCTGCTCGCCGTCGCGAATGAAGACATTGCCCGAGGTGTAGCCGTCGGACGGTTTCTCGATGCGGAACACCGCCAGGTTGGCGCCGTAGGTCTGCTTGTCGAACTTGATACCGGCTTCCAGCTGCTTGGTGCGCCCTGGCGGGAACAGGGTACCGGCGTTCAAGGTATTGGCCGGCGCACTCGGCCCCTGGGCCAGGCCTTCGATGCGGTTGGCGTACAGCGAGATGCTGTCGGTGGCCTTGAACACGATGCCGTAGACCGGCGTGGTCACGCCCTTGTCATAAGGTTCGCCGTTGCGGCTGCCGTCGCGATACGGACGGCTGGCGGTGACCGGCCAGGTACCGTCGTAGTAATAGTTCTCGACGCGCAGTTGCTGGCGGCGCACACCGTAGGTCAACAGCAGACGGTCGTCGAACAGGCCGACGGTATCGGAGATGGCAATGCTGCGGTTGCGGGTCTTGCCGGTGACACCCGGGTCACCCATTTCACCGCCCCAACTGGTGACATTGGTGGGCTTGGGCTTCTGCACCGTGTCGTAGATGTTGGTGGTGATCGGCGAATAGAACCGGTAGGCGTTCTCGGCCTGGGTCCACAAGGTGGTGGCCCCCATGGCTACCTGATGACTGAGCGGGCCGGTCTGGAAATGACCATTCAGGCCGGCACTGAAACTGGTGTTGTCCTCACCGTGGACAATGTCCGACGGCGTAATGGTCGCGCCGCCCCCATTGCCATTCAGCACCGGGGTGCCATAGGTGCCCTGCTCGCGGGTATGACGGGCGCCACCGGCCAGGTAGGCGGTCCAGCTGTCGTTCAGGTCCCACTCACCCCGGAGCATGCCGAAGGTATCTTCGGACTCGCTGTAGCTCCAGTCCTGGCCATAGTTGTGGCTGGCACCTGGCGCGGTGGGCATGATGGTGGTCGCATTGCCGGGGTTGGCCAGCGTGGCCTCTCCAGGGCGCACCGAGTTGCGCAGATGGTTGATGCGCTGCTTCTGGTAGCCAAAGTCGGTGGAAACGCGGAAGCCGTCACCACGGTAATCCAGCCCGGCAATGAACAGCTTGGTGCGCTGGTCCTGGTCGTCGACGGCCGTCTCGCCCTCACGCTGGCTGAGGTTCAGCCGCGCGCCAAAGCGGTTGTCTTCACCAAAGCGCTGGCCGATATCCAGGTGCTCGCCAATGCGCCCGTCGCTGCTGATGTCCTGGGTGTAGCGGCGGGTCGGCTCGTCGCCAGCGCGCTTGGGCTGCAGGTTGACGTTGCCGCCAAGGCCGGTGCCGGTGGGGCTGACACCATTCAGGAAGGCGTTGGGGCCCTTGAACACTTCAACGCGCTCCACCCCGTCGGTGGACATGATCTGCCGCGGCAGAATGCCGTACAGGCCGTTGAACGAAATGTCGTCCCCGGCCAGTGGCAAGCCGCGAATAACGAAGACCTTGGACTGGTTGCCAAAGCCGAACGACTCACGCACCGAGGGGTCGTTGGCCAGCACGTCGCCGATATCCTCGGCCTGCTGGTCCTCGATCACCTTGGAGGTGTAGCTGGTCATGGTGAACGGCGTGTCCATGTAGTCCTGGTTGCCCAGCACCCCCATCTGCCCGCCACGGGCCACCTGGCCGCCGGCGAATTCGCCAGGCAGCGTGTTGGGAGTGGGTTTGACGGCGTCGGCGTTGACGTCGGTGGCGTCCAGCTGGATCGGTTCGGCGGCTTGCGCCATCAGCGTTACAGAACAGCAAAGCGCCAGCAGGGCTGGGCGCGACGGGAAGCGGGACGCCATCGTGAATTCCTGACTTTTAAATTGATTCAGAGCGAAGGCGTGAATGGTAATGCTTCGCAACTCCAAACATCAACCCAACATACGGCGTTATGCCACCTTTGGGATAAACGGCGTGTTTGAGCCTTCGCGGGGGTCAGGAACCTAGGGGAGTGCGGGGTGCAGGTCTTGGAGGGATGTGCTGCATGTTACGGCCCTATCGCCGGCAAGCCGGCTCCTACAAAGGCGCGCATTCCCCTGTAGGAGCCGGCTTGCCGGCGATAGGGCCCTGTCAGGCGCCAAACAAATCAGGCCTCGGCAACCCGCCCTGGCGCCTCACCCTGCTCGACCATCCCCTCGCGCATACGCTGCGCATCGCGGCTGAAGCACCGCGAAGCCGCCAGCAAAAACACCAGGGTCAGCAGCAGCGCCACCGGTATCAGGTACATCGCATCATGCAGCCCCTGGGCCTTGAACGCCTCGCCCATGGCCACCTCCCCCGCCGCCTGCATGGCCGCCACGGCAAAGTGGTCGGACAGCCCGCCCACCACCACCGGCCCCAAGCCGCCGCCCAGCAGGTACAGCCCGGCAAAATACAGCGCCATGGCCGTGGCCCGCAGCTGCGGCGGCACCACGTCCTGGATGGCGGTGTACACGCAGGTGTAGAAGTTGTACGAGAACAGCCAGCCCAGCCCGAACACTGCCACGAACAGCCCCAGCTCGATGCGCCCGGCGTGCAGCGCCCAGGCCGTGGCCAGGGTGGCCACCGCCATGCTCAGCACGGCGAACATCAAGCGGCCGTTGGCGAAGCGCTGGTGCACCTTGTCCGCCACCCAGCCGCCCAACGTAAGCCCCACCAGGCCAGACAAGCCGACGATCACCCCGGTGGCCACCGCCGCATCGTGCAGGGGCAGCGCAAAGTAGCGCTGCAGCATCGGCACCATGAACGAATTGCAGGCATATGAAGCAAAATTGAAGGTCAGCCCCGCCAGCACCAGCCAGGCAAAGGTGGGCACGCTCAACACCCGACGCAGCGGCCGGTCGATCGGCCCCTGGGCGATGGCCACCGCCTCTGCCGCACCGCGCACGGGTTCGCGAATGGTGAAGATGAACAGCGCCAGCAGCACCCCCGGCACGGCAGCGATGAAAAACGGCGCACGCCAGCTGCCAAAGGCCTGCACCATGGCGCCGATAGTGAAGAACGCCAGCAACAGCCCCAGCGGCAGGCCGAGCATGAAGATGCCCATCGCCCGCGCCCGCCGCCCGGCGGGGAACAGGTCGCCGATCAGCGAGTTGGCAGCTGGCGCATAGCTAGCCTCGCCAATGCCCACGCCCATGCGCACCAGCAAGAAGCTCCAGAAGCTGCCGACCATGCCGTTCACCGCGGTCAGCCCGCTCCAGGCCATCAGCCCCCAGCCCATCAGCTTGCTGCGCGAGCCGGTGTCGGCCATGCGCGCCAGCGGCAGGCCGGCGATGGCGTACACCAGGGTGAAGGCGGTACCGATCAGGCCGATCTGAAAGTCGCTCAGGTGCCATTCCAGGCGGATCGGCTCGATGATGATGGCGGGGATGGTGCGGTCGAAGAAGTTGAACAGGTTGGCCAGAAACAGCAAAAACAGGATGCGCCAGGCATTCGACGCTTGGGTGGCGGTGGACATGGTCGGGTCCCTCGTTATTGTTGTTCGGGGCTTCCAGTGCGCCACCCGAATCTAGAGGGGGAATGCGGCTGCGTCTGCCAACATTGACCGTGCTGATACCGGGCAATGGCCTGGCACCGAAAGCGCGGGGCAAGCCCGCAGCTACAAAACCCACGGCGCCTGTGGGTTGCGCTGTCGCGCAGGGAACTACGGCCGCAAGCGCGCCCCGGCACCTGTGGGAGCAACTGTCTTGTGCTGCCTGAACCGGCCTCATCGCCGGCAAGCCGGCTCCTACAGAATCGCGCGAAGCCCGAACCAAGCGCCGTACCTGTGGGAGCGGCTTTAGCCGCGAAGCAGGCACCGCGCTAGATGGCACCGGCTTCGCCGGTGTTCGCGGCTGAAGCCGCTCCCACAGAATCTTCGTTAAATCAACGAGTTGTGACTTGTTCCATAGGCGCCGGCTTGCCGGCAATCAGCGGCGCAGCCGGTGCCGCCCCTCGCCGACAAGGCCCGCACAATGCTCAGCGGGTCGCCCACCAGTCCGCCACCGCCAGGCACACCCCCAGCCCTACCCCAGCCACCAACGCCAGCAAGGCCGTTTCGGTACCCAGCCTCATCAGCAGCTGTAAGCACAGCGGCATGCCCAGCAGCACCGCCGCTGCGTTGAGCATCAGCGACCAGCCCAGCACCTGGGCGATGTCCGCCCCCGCCCGGCTGACGAGCACTGCGGTGCCCGCTGGCGCGCCCAGCCCCAGAGCCAGGCCCCAGCTACCCAGGCAAACCATCCCTGCCGGGAGCGCAGGCGGCAGCAGTGCAAATGCTGCCACCGATACGCCCAACAGCAGTACCGCCAGCAACACCAGGTCCTCGTCGCGGCGCAACTGGCGGCGCACCGCGCCCGCCGCGAGGTTGCCCGCGGCCATCGCGAGAATGTAGGTGTATACAGTCAGCGGGCTATGCTCACGCCAGAACCCGTGTTCCACACCCTTCAATTGCCCCGACACCACCAGCCCCAGCATGCCGATGCCGTTCCACGCGCCCATGGCCAGCAACGCCCGCAGCAGCGCCCAGCGACCGTATGCACGCTGTGGCTGTGGCATCTGCTGACTTGCCGCTGGCCAGCGCGCGGCCAGCAGCATGGCGCCGAGGCTGCCGGCAGCCAGCAGGATCAGCGGGCCTTGCCAGCCCAGCTGCTTGGACAATGCACTGGCGAGCATAGTCCCCAGCTGGGTGCCCAGGGTGATGCCCAGCATCACCAGGCCCATGGCCGCCACTTGCCTTGCCGGGGCAGTATGGTCAGCGACCATCGCCAGCACGGCAGGCAGGATGAGCGCAGCCGCGATGCCTGCGACCACCCGCGAGGCAATGGCCACAGCCATGTTCGAGGTACAGGCCATGGCCAGGGCGCTGGCCGCGAACACGACCAGCGCGGGCAGCAGCAGCTTTGTGCGGTGGATACGGTCGCAATAATGGCCCAGCAACGGCGCGGCGATGACGAAGGCTAAGGTGAAACTGGTTTTCAGCGACATCACCCCCTCCAGGTCGATGCCGAACACCTGGATCAGCGCCCGTGCCATGGACAGCGGCATGGACTCGGCCAAGCCGACCAGCAGCGCGATCAACGCCAACGGCAGCAGAAACAGCTGGGGCATCCGGGTAAGGGGGTGCGGCTGAGTAACGGGTTGGTACATGAAGTGCGTCCTTGCGCAACGGAACAATAGCCAAGTGCCTCCATCGGCACAGGGCCGGCAAGGATACAGGTCAACGGCCTACCGTTGCAGCGCAGTGAGCTGTTTTTCCGAGCTGACCGGCAACCACTGCGCTATCCCCCACAACACCTCGAACAGCAGCACCCCCCACAGCAACGGCGAGGCGCCATGGGCCAGCGCATACCACTGCCATGCCGCGAATAGCGCCCGCCCCGCCGCGTCATAACGCCCGAAGCGTTGCTGCGGGTGGCGAATGCGCAACCAGGCCCACACGCACACGATCGACCCCATCAGGTTGGCCATCATCATCTGCAGGGCATCGAACGCCGGCAGATGCCCGCTAAACCCCAGGCTGTCGTGCAAGGTGCCCAGCCAGCCATGCAACAGCATGAAGCTCCAGGGCGTGACGAAGCCCACGGTCACCACCAGGTCGTAGACACCACTGGCGCGCACCAGCGTGCGGTATCGGGCCTTGCTCCACATGGGTATTGCTCCTTTTCAGTCAGTGAGAGCGCCAGGCTAAAGCCTGGGGTAAGCTCCAGGGTCAAGCCCCCTGACAAGGAACGAGCGTGCGTATCGGTGAACTGGCCCAGGCCTGCGGTGTAAGCCGCGACACCTTGAGGTTCTATGAAGAGCGCGGGCTGATCCGCGCCCAGCGTTCGGCCAATGGCTACCGCGACTACCCAGCCGATACCGTGCAACTGGTGACCTTCATTCGCACCGCGCAGCAGTTGGGCTTCAGCCTGAACGAGATCGGCAGCAACGTGGCACAGCTGTGGCAATCGGCGGCGCCGGACCAAGCCGTGGAGGCGTTGCTGCGCGACAAGCTGGCGCTGATCGAACAACGCCTCGAAGGCCTGCAGCAACTGCGCGCAGCCCTGCTGCACCGGCTGACACTGGCCTGCCCGCTGCGCCCGGATGCGAGCTGAAACCGGCGCGATAGCCGTGGGAGCAACTGTCTTGCTCAATGTCTAAAAGCTGGTGCGATCCCTGTAGGAGCCGGCTTGCCGGCGATAGGGCCGGCACAGGCGAATGCTGGCACCGGCTGTGCCGGTGATCGCCGGCAAGCCGGCTCCTACAGGTACGGCACTGGCCTGAAGATGAAACTGGCAAGGCCGACAAAGGGCTCAGCGAGTCACCCACCAGTCTGCCACCACCAGGCACACTCCAAGCCCGACCCCGGCCACCAGGACAACCCCGAGTGCTGCCGTGCCGCCGATCATCAACAACCACAAGGCCAACGGCAGCCCGCCCAGCACCACCAGCGCGCTCAAACCCAACGCACCACCCAGCACCTTGCCGGCGCCCGCTCCCGCGCGGCCGACCAACACCGCCAGGCCCGCCGGAAGGCCCAGCCCAAGCGCCAGGCCCCAGATGCCCAGGCAACCAAGCGCGACCTGAAACGAACGCGGCAGCAGCACGAAGGCCAACACCGACAGGGCCAACAACAGCACCGCCAACAGCACCTGATCCTCGTCCCGGCCGAGCCGCTGGCGCACCCAACCGGCGCCAAGATTACCCGCGGCCATGCCCAGCCCATGGCCCAGGGACACGTAAAGCGCCTGCTGCAGGGTGAAGTCGAGATCAGACATCAGCAACTGGCTCGACACCATCAGCCCAAGCGTACCGACGCCGTACCAGGCGCACAGAGCCAGCAGCGGGCGCAACAGCGGCCTGCGGCCAGACGCGCCGGCCGCAGCTTGCGCCACCTGCCGGGTCGGCGCCCGGGGCAACCAGCGCGCAGCCAGCAGCATGACGCCCAGGCAGCCAGCTGCCAGCAGCACCAGTGGGCCCTGCCACCCCAGCGACTGTGCCAGGATGCCAACCACCATCGGCGTCAGCAGGGTGCCCAGGGTGATGCCCATTACCACCAACCCCAGGGCCGCCACCCGCTTCGTCGGCGCCAGCAGGTCAGCAACGATGGCCAGCACAGCGGGCAGGATGGCCGCCGTGGCGATGCCGGCAAGCACCCGCGAGGCCATGGCCAGCCCCAGGTTAGAGCTACAGGCCATGGCCAGGGCACTGGCCGCAAGCATCACCAGCGCAGACAACAGCAGCCGCCTGCGTTGCACCCGGTCGCAGCAGTAACCGAGCAGCGGTAAGGCCAGTGCAAGCGCCAGGTGGTAGCTGCCGGTCAGCGACCAGACACCCTCCATGCCGGTGTTCAAGGCCCCGGGTAGAAAGCGCATCATCGCCAATGGCATGGGCCCGACCATGCCGGCCAGGCAGGCGATCAGTACCAGTGGCAGGAGGAACAGCCGGGAGCCTTGGAAAAGCGGTAATGCAGGTGTAACAGGTGGGTTCATGGCATGCGTCCTTGCGCGAGTGAACAATACAACCAACTGCCGTTATCGGCAGTTGGCCTGCAAGGATGAACGCTGCACGCCCTCAATCGCGCCGCCTGCCCGCAGCGCCCGCCTCGCTCACTTGAGCGGCCAGCGGCTCAAGCCCTCTTCTGCGTACTGCCGGATGTGGGGGTCGTGGCTGCTCAGCAGCTGTTGCAGCGCTTCGCGGGACTGCTCAGTGCCGATACGGGCCAGGGCGTAGGCGCACTTGCGCTGAAACTCGTGCAGGTTGTCCCAGCGCACCAGGCTGGCGAAGGGGATGGTCATGGCGGTGGCGATGGCCGGCACTGCCGCCGGGTCGCCGGCCAACCCCAGGGTGAACACGATATCCTCGTGACGCTCATGGCGTTCGTCCAGCAGCAGGCGGGTGAGGGTTGCCACGCTGCCCGGGCCCTCGGGCAGCGAGTCGAGATGGCCCAGTATCAGTTCAGGTTCAAGGTCCAAAAAAGCCTCCGCAAGGGTTTGGGGCGTCGCCGCCGGTGATTCTACAGGCCAGCGCTACACCTGCCCCAGCGCTGTTTCCATTGCCTGCGCCTGCTCGCGCAACGCCGCGCAGAACGGCCCCACCACCGCCGACGCCGGCCGGTGCTCGGGGCGAATCAGCATTACCCGGTACGGCACCGATACGCTCAAACGGCGCATCAGCAAACCACCCTGCCCCGCCTCCAGCCCGCTCAGCGGGTTGATGATCGCTACCCCCAGGCCCTGGCGCACCATGGCGCACACCGAGGCAGCGCTGGTGGTCTCGATCACCGTACGGCGGTTCACCCCGGCGGCGCGAAAGTGCTGGTCGAGCTGCTGGCGGTAGGTGTCGAGGCTGGCCAGATTGATGAAGTCGACCTCGTGAAAGTCGGCCAGGGCCAGCACCGGCTTGGCTTGCAACGGGTGGCCCTGGGGCAGCACGCAGACCATGTCGGCGCTGAACAACAGCTCGCCCACCGCGCCGCGCGGTATCTGCTCCACCTCGGTCAGGCCCAGGTCGTGCTGCTGGGCCACCAGCGACTCTTCCAGCAGCGGCGACTCTTGCGCGGTAATGCTCACGCTGACCCCGCGGTGCTGCTGGTGAAAGCGCTGGCAAGCCTTGGGCAGCAGGGTTTGCGAGAACAGCGGCAGGCAGGTGATGGCCAGCCGGCCCTGTTCGAAGTTGCGGATGGCCTGGGCGAAGCGGTCGATGCGCTCAAGGCCGATGAAGGCGCGCTCCACCTCGTCGATCAGCAGCAAGGCCTGGGCGGTCGGCGCCAGACGCCCGCCTTCGCGCTCGAACAGGTTCAGCCCGGTGACCTGCTCCATGCGCGCCAGCTCGCGGCTGACGGTGGGTTGCGAGGTGAACAGCAGGCGTGCAGCGCCAGTGACGCTGCCGGCGGCCATGATGGCGCGGAAGATTTCGAGGTGGCGCAGGGTGAGGTTCATGGACATTGGCCGACAAAGGTTTATGGCATGGGCAAATGAAACGGGCTTACCCGTGGTGAGCGATCCCTGTGGGAAGCGGCCTTGTGTCGCGATTGGGGCGCGTAGCGGCCCCAGGGGCTGAGCATCATGCAAAATCGCCGGGGCTGCTACGCAGCCCAATCGCGACACAAGGCCGCTTCCCACAGGGATTGCGCCAACTTTCAGACATTCATCTCCCACCTGCCCCGCCCACGGATGCATATCAAATATGAATCGCTAAGATAAAAATAGCTATTTTTATGAATCCAATAATTACCTCATGCTCGGTGCATCCACTCACAGGACCGCCCCATGACCTTCCCCCTGCTCGCCACCGCCATCCGCCAACACGGCTCGCCCCTGTGGGCCTACGACGCGCACACCATCAACCAGCGCATCGACCAGTTGCTGCAGCACTTCGACAGCGTGCGCTTTGCGCAAAAGGCCAACCCCAACCTGCACGTGCTGCGCCTGATCCGCGAACGCGGGCTGGTGCTGGATGCGGTGTCGCTGGGCGAAATGGAACGCGCCTTCGCCGCCGGGGCCCAGGTAGGTGGCGAGCACGCAGGCGTGGTGCTGACCTGTGACGTGCTCGACCAGCCGACCCTGGCGCGGGTGGTCGAGACCGGCATTGAGGTCAACGCCGGCTCCATCGACATGCTGCGCCAGCTGGGCGAGCGCTCCCCCGGCCACCGCGTATGGCTGCGCATCAACCCGGGCTTCGGCCACGGCCACAGCCGCAAGACCAACACCGGCGGCGAGAACAGCAAGCACGGCATCTGGCACGAGCAACTGGACGAGGCCCTGGCGTGCATCCGCCAGTACGGCCTGCACCTGGTGGGCGTGCACATGCACATCGGCTCGGGGGTGGACTACCAGCACCTGGAGGCCGTAGCCAGCGCCATGGTCGGGTTGATCCGCCAGCTGGGCACCGACATCGAGGCTTTCTCCATCGGTGGCGGGCTGTCCACGCCTTACCGCGACGGTGACCAGCCGGTTGACCTGGCCCGTTACGCCCGCACCTGGGCAGTGGCACGCGCAGAAGTTGAAAGCCTGCTCGGCCACCCCGTGCGCATGGAGATCGAACCCGGGCGTTACCTGGTAGCCGAGAGCGGTTACCTGGTGGCCGAGGTGCGTGCGGTCAAGCAGATGGGCGAGCGCAACTACATCCTGGTGGACGCCGGTTTCAACGACCTGATGCGCCCGGCCATGTACGGCGCCTACCACCGCATGAGCCTGTACGACGCCGACGGCCAGCCGCTGGCCGGTGCGCTGCAGCCCACCGTGGTGGCCGGGCCGCTGTGCGAGTCGGGCGATGTGTTCACCCAGAACGACCAGGAGCTGACCCCGCAAAACCTGCCCCCGGCCAAGGTCGGCGACCTGCTGGTGATTCACGATGCCGGCGCCTATGGCGCGTCGATGTCGTCGAACTACAACAGCCGCCCGCTGCTGCCGGAGTTCCTCATCGAGCAAGGCAACCTGCGCATGATCCGCCGCCGCCAGACTGTGCAGGAGTTGCTGGCGCTGGAGCTGGATATCTGACCTGTAAATGATCTTGCTGCGCCTGGCGCATCCCCTGTAGGAGCGGGGGGGGGGGGGGGGGGGGGGGGGGGGGGGGGGGGGGGGGGGGGGGGGGGGGGGGGGGCGGGGGGGCGGGGGGGGGGGGGGGGGGGGGGGGGGGGGGGCGCCGCCGCGAGCGCCGCGGCCGGGGGCCGAGCGGCAAC
>NZ_JBJDNC010000075.1:0-19416 GCF_044900265.1 Pseudomonas sp. NPDC089406
AGGGCGACCTGTCGATCGCCCTGCGCCTGCAAAGCCACCTGTTGATCAACCAGTGGCTGGGCAACACCGACCTTGGGCGCATGGTCGCGCTGCTGTGCGACAAGGGCTTCGATGCCATGCCCGCAGACAAGGCCCAGTGGCTGAACGGCATCGGCGAAACCGCCAGCGCCTTGCTGATGCACCTCTACACCCTGTTGCAGCAGCGTGTGGCCGGCCACCGCGCACCTTACCGTTACCTGGCCCACGACCCGCAACCGCTGGGCTCGCCCGACCACCGTACCTTGGCCGCCGACCAGCCGCGCATGCCCTGGCAGGACGTGCACAGCCGTGTCGAGGGGCCGTCGGTGTACGACCTGTCGCGCAACTTCATCGACCGCTGGAACGGTCAGCAGGCGTATCTTGCGCAAACCCCGACGCTGTACAAGACCGACGCCGTCATCGCCCTGATGGAATGGCTCAACCGCCTGGCCCGCGATGCCGGCATGCCGCACCACCTGGACCTCGCCGGCCACCTGCAACTGGACCTGCCGGCCCCAGAGCCGGTGTGGATCGACCAGCCCGAACAGTTGCCCACCCCGCCCGCCATTGCCCACGGCCAAGTGCAGGTACAGGTGCTGCGCAGCGCCTCGGCGGCGATGGCCGTGCAGGAGGCCAAGGGCCGCAGCCTGGCCAAGGTGCACCTGCCGCTGCCGCCTGGTATCAAGGCCCAGGGCATGCAGGACAACTGCAACAGCGCGATGCTGCAGGTGATCTCCAGTGCGCAGCATTTTCTGTACATCGAGAACCAGTTCTTCCAGAGCGCCTTTGGTGCGCAGGGCGAACTGAACGAGGGGCAGGATCTATCCGGGCCGATGGCCAGCCTGCGTGACCCCGGCACCCTGCGTGAGGATTTCGTCGTCCGGGTGAAACTGCGCGAGGCGCTGAAGGCCCAGGACTACGGGCTGATTGACTGGGTCGAACTGCAGGCCATCTGCAAGACCTACGGCGAGGAGGGGATGGCGTTCGCCGAGGCCCTGCAGGGCATGTGGACGCTGAATGCCCAAGGCTGGCTGAGCCACAAGCTGGGGCAGGAAAAGCCGCTGGAGAACAGCATTGCTGCCGCGCTGGCCGACCGCATCGGCCGGGCGATCTACGAAAACCGGCCGTTCCACGTGTACCTGGTATTGCCTGTTCACCCCGAGGGCAAGCTCGACGTACCTAATGTGATGCACCAGATCCACCTGACCATGCAGAGCCTGGTGTTCGGCGAACTGAGCCTGGTCAAGCGCATCCAGCGGCATATGGCGCTCAAGGCAATCATGGATTGCGGGAAGAGCCGGGAAGAAGCAGTGGATATCATCAAGTCCAAGGATGGCAAGGGACAGCCGGTGTATGCGCAGCAGGACTGGAGCCGCTACCTGACGCTGCTCAACCTGCGCACCTGGGGCTACCTGAAGCGCCGGGTGGTCACCGAGCAGATCTACGTGCACAGCAAGTTGATGATCGCCGACGACCGCGTGGCGATTCTGGGCAGTGCCAACATCAACGACCGCAGCCTGAACGGCCAGCGGGATTCGGAGCTGGCAGCGATCATTCGTGATACGCAACCGGTGAAGGCGAAACTGGACGGCAAGTATCCGCATACGGTGGGCAAGGCGGTGCATCAGTTGCGCGTGGACCTCTGGCGTAAACACTTCGGGCTCGACTTGCCGCCGGACGGGCCGGTGGCGCCGTTCACCGAGCTGGCAGATTGCCTGGATCAGCCGGCGGCAGAGCATGTGTGGCGGGCGATACAGGAACGGGCGCGGGCTAACAGTGAGGCTTACGAGACGGTGTTTAATTTCATTCCGCAAAGCAGGAGCCAGGTTCAAGTGATGAGTGAGGCGGCGGAAAAAAGGTATCTCGACGGTTTTCCGGCCTCCATCTGGCCTACCTGGACATATCGAGATGCCTTGGAGCTGGAATTGGGTGGTTATCTAAAAGAGCCCGCGCCTCACCAGGAGAATTTTTGGTTGAAAGGCGATCCAGATGCACCGATGGGCGTGACTGGCTTTATATGTGCACTGCCCGTGAAGTGGACAAAGGGTGAGGAAAGTAATTCGGGTTTCAATTTGACGATTCTCGCCAATCGTCAATCGCAGCAGGGGGCGGGAGACGTGGTGGCGCAGTCAGAGTCTCCGTTGCACAAGGGTCATCACTCATGAGGTGGCTGCAGTTTTTAATCGTGTTTTCTCCTTGCGTCTATGCTGCGGATGGTGAGCTAAAAGAGTGTATTGGGCGTTCTGTTTTTAATGTTCCAGAACCTGTTTCCTGGGCAACCTCCGATATTGAGAATTTTCGTATAGATGGGCCAGGATTCCCCATGTTCTCGAGGCGGGTCGGAGGAAATTCAGGTCACGTTAGGTACTCTGGAAGTTTGCGATACAAGGTGAGTATCGTCACAACACGTGATCACTTCGAAAATGCTCGTCAAATGGTGCTGTTGGATCATGAGGCATACGTCGAAAACCTGCGTCGTCGATTGAAAGTCGAGCAGGAGCGCTTGAGTACTTTGTCTGGTGGGCCTCACGGAAAAGCCATTGCACGGGCCAAAGAGGACGTTGCAAAGTTGCAAAATGATCTTGGGAGCGCTGGTATCCGTGAGTTTGATATCGGCCTCCCTGATGCTTATGTGTTCGGTAATCAATCGCCTTATGAGGCTTTTTTGTGGAGAAACAACCGAGTTTATTATTTTGCCTTTACGAAACCTGAGGCTAGTTCGCTTCAGGACGTCAAGAACCTGATGGCGCGCTTTGAACCTCGAGACAGCCATCAAATCCCCAAAGGCCCAGGTGTATGCATGCCCTACGGCTTCATCCATGACGACGGTCTTCCCACCTTCAGCATCAAGAGCAGCCTGCGTTTTGACAGCACGCCCAACGTGATCTTGAGCATTATCAATGCTTCCCCCGAATATGAGACCAAGCCTACCTTGGGTACTTACAACACCCACTACTACCCCGGCTACGACCGCCAGCGCTGGAAGAAGTCGAGCATCCTGCAGGCGATCGACCTCGGTGGGCGCAAGACCGTGCTCGAAGGCTGGCGCCTTGACCCGCGCCCAGGCTCCGGCGAAGAAGAGCGAGCCTGGTTTGCAACCGCCAACGTGGGCGGTCTACTGCGCCCCTTGCTGGCGGTGCACATGGAAACCTTCCCGAAAGGCACCGACGATCTGCAAACCCTGACCCCGCCCCCAGAAGAAGTGATCCCGAAGTTCTTGAAAATTACCGAAAGCCTGCGCGACCTGTAGCCTTGTCATCGGCAACGCCCATTCACCCGAAAAGGAACTTCGATGAACCTGCTCAAACGTTTTTACCAAGCTTTGCTGGCCGGCCTGCGCGAAGCAGGGTTGTGCTTCATGCTTGGCCTGCGCGACAGCCTCGCCCCTGGCCTTTTGCTGCGCTCGGCCGGCTGGTGCCTGCTGGTGACCTGCGCCTGCCTGTACCTCTACTACGAAAACTTTGCAGCCATCGCCGAGTTTTGCTTGAAGGTGTCCTTTTTTGCGGTGTTGGGAGTCGCCCAGTTAGCCGTCGCGCCGGCGGCTCCGGTCACCCCCGGGGTGTACGTCGACCCGTTCGTGCTGTTCAACAGCCTGGTGGGTATTGTGCAACTGGCGTTGTACATGGGGGCGTATTTCGTGGTGCTGATGTTCGTGCTGCTGCTGGCCATGGTGGTGCTCGGGCTGCGCCTGGTGGTGCACCTGGGGTTGTTGCGCACGGTTCGTGGGCGGGTGGTACGGGCTTACCCGGGCCTTTACGATCGCCTGCCGCAACCCGGCGAGTCGGCCTGGCGCGCGGCCCGCTACGACCCGGCCAAATGGCTGGGGCTGTCGTGGTGGACATTGCTGTCGCTGTTCATCCCGGTCTACAACGGCTTGCTGATCCTTCTGGCGCTGCCCTTTGTTCATGTCAGGCTGATGCTGGCATCGGCCATCGGCCCTTATGCGCAGGGTGCCGAAGTACTGGCCGTCGCCCGTAGCGGGCGGGTTGCGGCGCTGTTTCTGGGGGTGTTCAACCTGTTGCTGCTGTGCATACCGGTGCTGAACCTGATACTGCCGGCCACCCTGTGCAGTGGGGCCTGCCACCTTTACATGCGTGCGCTGCAGCGCCATCGGGCGCAGGTGCAGCTGGAGCCTGCCGGCGGCGTGGCTGTGGCCGCCCTCAAGGGCAAGGCCAGCGCTCACGCCTGACTTGCTCACCCACTGCGTGACCCGCGCAGGTATGCTGTGAGGGGCCCATCGGCTCACACCCCATCGCGGGGCAAGCCCGCTCCAACGTATCGCTCCCGGTAGCGGCTTTTTCTGTTTCAACACAAGGCAACGCTGTGACTTCCTCCGCTGCTCGTTTCCCCTCCAACCTGGCCATCGTCTGGCTCGGTGTTTTGCAAATTTTGGTCTGGGGCGGCTCGTTCTTCCTCATGGCGGTGATGGCCGCGCCCATCAGCCGCGACACCGGCTGGCCCAGCCAGTGGGTGTATGGCGCGTTGTCCCTGAGCCTGATGGTCGCTGCCTTGCTGGCACCGCTGTCGAGCCGCCTGATCGCCCGCTACGGCGGCCGCCCGCAACTGGCCGCCAGCGGCGCGGTGGTGGCGCTGGGGCTGTTGCTGATGGCGGCCAGCCACAGCCTTGGATGGTTTCTGGTGGCCTGGGCGGTGATCGGCGTGGGCATGGCCATGGGGCTGTACGAAGCGTTGTTCGCCACGCTTGGCGCGCTGTACGCAGACGGTGCGGGCCGGGCGATTACCGGGGTAACGCTGATTGCGGGCTTTGCCTCGACGCTGTCCTGGCCCACCGTGGCGCTGCTGATCGAGCAACTGGGCTGGCGCCAGGCCTGCGTGCTGTATGCGCTGGTACTGCTTTTGGTGGTGGCGCCGCTGTACTGGAAAGTGCTGCCGCCGGGTGGCCAGGTGGCCGGGCGCAAGAGTGCCAAGGGCGAGGAGGGCGTAGGCATCGACCGGCGCCTGTACCTGTTGCTGACCAGCATTTTCGCCATTGGCGCAATCATCATGACCGCCATCGCCGTGCAACTGGTGTCGGTGCTGCAGGGCATGGGCCATTCGCTGACGGCAGCCATTGGCCTGGCCGCGATGCTCGGCCCCAGCCAGGTGGCTTCGCGGGTGCTGCAGATACTGGTGGGGCAGCGCCACCCGATCTGGACCGCGCTGGCCTGGACCAGCCTGGTGCTGGCGGGCTTGCTGCTGGTGACCTTCGCGCCCATGGCCACCGCGGTGGGCCTGTTGATTTTCGGTTGTGGCAATGGCCTGCGCGCCATCGTGCGTGGCTTGTTGCCGCTGGCCATGCTGCCGCCGGCGCAGTACGTGCTGCTGATGGGGCGCATGTCGCGGCCGTCGCTGATTGGCCAGGCGCTGACGCCGCTGGTGGGCGGTTACCTGTTCGAACACCTGGGGGCGTATGGGGTGCTGTACAGCCTGATCGGGTTGGCGCTGGTGAACCTGGTGCTGGTGGTGATGGTGTTCAAGCGGGTGCGCGGGGCAGGTGTGGCTGCGCCCCCCTGATTGCGTCTCGCGTGGGAGCGGGCTTGCCCCGCGAAGGGCCCAGCGCGCCATCAAGCATCAGGCTACTCACGCGCTTTCACGCTCCACCAGCTCGCACCCCAGCAGGTTCAACCGCTGCACCTCACCTTCGCACGCCACCACCCCCACGTGCTGCAGCACCCGCAGCGCCGCCAGTTCGCCGATCTGCCGTGACGGTGGCCGCAAGGTGGTCAGGCTCGGCAGCAGCATTTCGGCGAACGCATAGTCGCCAAAACCCACCACCGCCATATCCTCCGGCAGGCGCAGCCCGGCGCGCTGCCCGGCCAGCAGGGCGCCGGCGGCGAGGTTGTCGTTGGCGAAGATGATTGCCTCGGGCCGCGGCGTGCGGCGGATCAGCGCCTCCATGGCCTGGCGCCCGGCCTCGAAGGGTGCGGTGCCTGCAGAGGGCACGAACACCCAGGGTTCCAGCCCGGCTTCGCGCATGCTCCGGGCATAGCCGTCGCGCCGCTCCAGGGCGCTGAAGTCACCGGCGGCGCTGTTTTGCACGAAGGCGATGCGCCGGTGGCCCTTGCCCAGCAGGTAGCGGCAGGCCTGCACACCCACCTGTTCGTGCAAAAAACCCACCTGCAGCGGTGCCCGTTCGGGCACGTAGTCCCAGATCTCCACAACCGGTACATCGGCCTCGGCCAGCATCTTTTCGGTGGCCGGGCTGTGGAAGTGGCTGGTCACTACCAGCGCCGCCGGCGACCAACCGAGAAAGGCACGCACTGCGCTTTCCTCTTGTTCCTCGCTGAAATAGCTGGAAGCCAGCAGCAACTGGTAGCCATGCCGGCCCAGGGTGTCGCTGACGGCCTGGATGGTTTGCGCGAAGATCGGCCCGGAGATGTTCGGGATGACCATGCCGACAATGCGCCCGCGCGCCGAGGCCAGGCCTCCGGCTACCAGGTTGGGGACGTAGCCCAGCTGCTGTACCGCGGCCTGGATGCGTTCGCGCAAGAGGGCGGTGACTTGTTCTGGCTGGTTGAAGTAGCGCGATACGCTGATGGCCGAAACCCCGGCCAGGCGGGCTACCTCGGCCAGGGTGACGCGGCCGGCGCCGCGGCGTTTGCGCGGGGTGTCGGGGGATGGGGGCACGGCAATTCTCCGGTCAGACAAAGTCTTGGGGGTATCCGCAGCCCCTGTGGGAGCGAGTTTACCCGCGAACACCGGCATCGCCGGTGCCATGCACCGCAGCGTCTGCTTCGCGGGTAAACCCGCTCCCACAGGGGCCAGTGCTGGCTCGAAAGCTGCGATGTTAGCGCTAACTTCATGTCTAATTGCAAATAGCCATATGGCATATACAGCTGACTTTTTAGTATTGGACCTGCTAACTGACAGGATTCAATACTTGCTCATGTTAGCGCTACCAAGCGCTGCTGTTGGCAAGCGCCTGCCACTCGCACGAGCGAGACCAGACAACCACAGCTTTTCCTTCCGTCTGGTCTTTCAAGGCAGTGAGCATCATGCAGACAAGCCGCATACCGTCGTTCCCCAACCTTCGCCGTGCGCCGCTGGCCACCGCAATACTGCTCACCACCCTGGGCGCCCAGGCGGCCGAGGCGCTGGAGCCTGCTGCCCTGGAGGCGGTGACCGTCACCGCCACCCGCCGCGAAGCGCCGCTGCAGAAGGTGCCGGTGGCCGTGTCGGTGGTCGACGGCGAGCAACTGGAACGCGACAACCGCAACAACGTCGCCAGCATCGTCCAGCAGGTCCCCACCCTCAACTACCGCGCTGGCGCTTCGAACAAAGACACCTCGCTGTTCATCCGCGGCGTGGGCACCATTTCTACCTCGCCGGGGGTCGAGCCCACCGTGGCCACGGTAGTGGATGGCGTAGTGTTCGGCCGCCCGGGTCAATCCACCCTGGACCTGCTCGACCTTGAACGCATCGAAGTGCTGCGCGGCCCGCAGGGCACGCTGTTCGGCAAGAACGCCTCGGCCGGGGTGCTCAATGTGGTCAGCAAGGCCATCCCCGAGCAGACCCATGGCTATGTGGACTATTCGCACTTTGGCGGCGGTGACGAGAACCGCCTGCGCTTCGGCATCGGCGGGCGCCTGAGCGAGCAGCTCAAGGGCTCGCTGAGCACGCTGTGGGGCGACTACGACGGCAATGTCGAAAACCTCGCCAATGGCCACGACGTCAATGGCTACGAGCGCAAGGGCGTGCGCGGCAAACTGGAGTTCGAACCCAGCGAAGCGCTGCGCCTGACCTTGATCGCCGATTACATGAAAGGCGAGGACACCCTGCCCAGCGGGGTGGTAACCAAAGCCAGCGCAGCCTTTACCAACCAGCTCGGCGGCGTGGTGCCCAGCGCCCACAACCGCGATATCAGCAGCGACTTCAAGACCCATGTCGAAGACGAAAACCAAGGCCTGTCGGCACAGCTTGACTGGCAACTGGGCGACTACACCCTGACCTCCATCAGCGCCTGGCGCGGCTGGGACAACACCCAGTACCAGGACGGCGACCGCCGCGCGCTGTTGCCGCTGACCGCCTCCCACGACAAGGGCACGGTGGACTACGACCAGTACAGCCAGGAGTTTCGCCTGACCTCGCCCAAGGGCCAGTTCAACGAGTACGTGCTCGGCGCCTTCTACATGCACGGCACCTCGAAGGAGGTGTACCAGCGCCTGTCGGTCAATGGCGGCGTTGCCAGCAACGGGCGCGCCGACTACTCCACCACCAACGACAGCGTGGCGCTGTTCGGCGAGAACACCTTCAACTTCACCGACGATTTGCGCGCCATTTTCGGTTTGCGCTGGACCCACGACGACCTCGAATACGACCACCGCCGGGTATCCACTTCGGCCACCGCGGTCACCGGCATCCAGCCCTCGACTGCCAGCAGCGGCTCGGTGGACGAAGACGGCTGGAGCGGCCGCACCGGCCTGCAATACGACTTCAACGACAACCTCACCGGCTACGTCACCTATTCGCGCGGTTACAAGGGCCCGGCCTACAACGTGTTCTTCAACATGCAGCCGCGCGATACCGGCGCGCTCAAGCCGGAAACCTCCGACGCCTATGAGGTGGGCCTGAAGAGCAGCGCGCTGGACAACCGCCTGGTGGCCAACCTTGCGGTGTTCCATACCGACTACGACGACTACCAGGCCAACTTCTTCGACACCGTGGCCAACCAGGTAGTGACCCGCCTGGTCAACGCCGGCAAGGTGAAGACCCAGGGCGTGGAGCTGGACGCCAGCTTCCAGGCCACCCGCCAGCTCAAGCTGTCGGCGGCCGTGGCCTACACCAAAGCGCGGGTCGACCACTTCAACTGCCCGGTCGGGGCGGCGGCCAACTGCAACATCGACGGCGGCCGCCTGCCGTTCACCCCGGACTGGAAAAGTTACCTGCGCGCCGACTACAGCATCCCGCTGGACAACGGCCTGGACCTGGAACTGTCCAGCGACTACAGCTGGCAGGACGCAGTGCAGTTCAGCCTCGACCAGAACCCCGACACCGTACAGGGCGCCTACGGCATCTGGAACGCCAGCATTGCCCTGGCCGACTACAACGACGGCTGGCGCGTGGCGTTGCTGGGCAAGAACCTGGGAGACAAGTCGTACGCGCAGATGCTGGCCAGCGGCGGCGACTACATCTACCGCGCCGTGCCGCGGGATGACGGGCGCTATTTCGGCGTGCAGTTGCGCAAGGATTTCTGACCGTTACGACCCTGTCGCGGGGCAAGCCCGCTCCCACGGACCGGCGTGGGGGCGGGCTTGCCCCGCGATATGGCCCGACCTGCCCTACACGATTGAGGGGAACCACCATGACCACCCGCCAACTCAGCCTCGGCGCCTTCCTGATGGCCACCGGGCACCACGTCGCGGCCTGGCGCCACCCGGATGTGCCCGCCGACCCGCTGGATTTCAGCGTCTACCGGCGCGCGGCGCAGATCGCCGAAAACGCCTGCTTCGATGCGCTGTTCGTCGCCGACAGCGTGGCCGCACCCAACGATGCCCTGGCCAGTCACAGCGCCCGCTCGGTGTACTTCGAACCGCTCACCCTGTTGTCGGCGCTGAGCGCGGTGACCGAGCGCATCGGCCTGGTCGCCACCGCCACCACCAGCTACAACGAGCCCTACCACGTGGCGCGCAAGTTCGCCTCCCTCGATCACCTGTCGGGCGGGCGTGCCGGCTGGAACCTGGTCACCTCCGATGCGGCCGCCGAGGCCGGCAACTTTGGCCGCGCTGCGCACATTCCCCATGCCGAGCGCTACGCCCGCGCCCGGGAGTTCCAGCAAGTGGTGCAGGGCCTGTGGGACAGCTGGGCGGACGACGCCTTCGTGCGCGACAAGGCCAGCGGCGCGTTCTACCGCCCAGGCGGCGTGCGTGCCCTTGGCCATACCGGCGAGCACTTTCGCGTGCAGGGCCCGCTGAACGTTGCCCGCTCACCCCAGGGGCGGCCGGTGCTGGTGCAGGCGGGGTCGTCTGAAACCGGCCGTGAGCTGGCGGCCGAAAGCGCCGAGGTGGTGTTTACCGCCCAGCCATCGCTGGCCCGCGGCCAGGCGTTCTACGCTGACCTCAAGGGGCGCCTGGGCCGGTACGGGCGCGGCGAAGACGACCTGAAGATCATGCCCGGTGTGTACGTGGTGGTTGGCCGCAGCGAGGCCGAAGCCCAGGACAAAGCCGAGCAGTTCCAGGCGCTGGTCGACCCGCGCGTGGGCGTGGCGTTGCTCGGGCGCATGCTGGGCAACTTCGACCTGTCGGGTTACCCGCTGGATGGCCCGCTGCCCGAGCTGCCGCCCACCGAAGACGGCCAGCGCAGCCGCCAGCAACTGCTTACCGAGCTTGCCGGCAGCGAACGCCTGACCCTGGCCCAGCTCGGCCAGCGCATCGCCGGCGGGCGCGGGCACTTCAGCCTGGTCGGCACCCCGGTACAGATCGCCGACCAGTTGCAGGCGTGGTTCGAGGGCCGCGCCGCCGACGGTTTCAACATTCTGGTGCCGCACCTGCCGCTGGGGCTTGAGGATTTCGCCCTGCAGGTGGTGCCCGAGCTGCAACGCCGCGGGCTGTTCCGCACGCAGTATCAGGGCCGCACCTTGCGCGAGCACCTGGGCCTGCTACGCCCGGCCAACCCACACTTCACCTGAAACAGCCCCCTGTAGGAGCCGGCTTGCCGGCGATGGCGTCAGTTCGGACAACGCTGTTGCCCAGGCGGGCCCCATCGCCGGCAAGCCGGCTCCTACAGCCATCAAGGAATCAGCATGACTTACATAGCCAACCCCGAACGCTACACCCACATGCCGTACCGCCGCGTCGGCCGCAGCGGCCTGGTGCTGCCGGCCCTGTCCCTGGGCCTGTGGCACAACTTCGGCGACGCCACGCCCCTCGACACCCAGCGCGCCTTGCTGCGCACCGCCTTCGATGCCGGCATCAACCATTTCGACCTCGCCAACAACTACGGCCCGCCCTATGGCAGCGCCGAAAGCAACTTCGGCCGCCTGCTGCGTCAGGACCTGCATGCTCACCGCGACGAGCTGATCATCTCCAGCAAGGCCGGCTGGGACATGTGGCCCGGGCCTTACGGGCAGGGCGGCAGCTCGCGCAAATACCTGCATGCCAGCCTCGACCAGAGCCTCAAGCGCCTGGGGCTGGACTACGTCGACATCTTCTACTCGCACCGTTTCGACCCGGATACGCCGCTGCAAGAAACCGCCATCGCCCTGGCTGACATCGTGCGCCAGGGCAAGGCGCTGTATATCGGCATCTCGTCGTACTCGGCAGGCAAAACCCGGGAAATTGCCGGATTGCTGGATGAGCTGAAGGTGCCGCTGCTGATCCACCAGCCGTCCTACAACCTGTTCAACCGCTGGATCGAACGCGACCTGCTGGCCACAACCGACGAGGTCGGTGCCGGAGTGATCGTGTTCACCGCGCTGGCCCAGGGGCTGCTCAGCGACAAGTACCTGAATGGCATCCCGGCCGACGCCCGGGTCAACCGCGCCGGTGGCGGTTCGCTGTTGCCCAGGCACCTGAGCGAAGCCAACCTGGCACGCGCCCGGGCGCTGAACGACATTGCCCGGCGCCGTGGCCAGAGCCTGGCCCAGTTGGCCCTGGCCTGGACCCTGCGCGATGCGCGGGTGAGCTCGGCGTTGATCGGCGCCAGCCGCCCCGAGCAGATCACCGAGAACGTCGCTGCCCTGGACAACCTGGCCTTCACGCCTGAGGAACTGGCCGAGATCGACCGGTATGCCGTGGAAGGCGGGGTCAACCTGTGGGAAAAACCCTCGACCGACTGGAAGGAGTGAGCCATGGCTTTCATGCGTATTGCCCTGTTGTTGCTGGCGGTAGTGGCCGGCGGCGCCCAGGCAGTCGAACCGCCCAGCCTGCGCATCGGCTACCAGAAGGGCTCGATCAGCCTGGTGCTGGCCAAGCAGCACCGTCTGCTGGAGCAGCGTTTCCCGGCCACCCAGGTTGAGTGGATCGAGTTCCCGGCAGGCCCGCAGATGCTCGAAGCGCTGAACATCGGCAGCCTGGATATCGGCGGCACCGGTGACATACCGCCGATTTTCGCCCAGGCAGCCGGTGCCGACCTGTTGTACATCGGTGCCGAGCCCGCCAAGCCCCAGGCTGAGGTGATTTTGGTGGGCAAGGACAGCCCGATCACCTCGGTGGCGGCGCTCAAGGGCAAGCGCATTGCCCTGCAAAAGGGCTCCAGTGCCCACAACCTGGTGCTGCGCGCACTGGCCCGCGAAGGCCTGAACATGGCCGACGTGCAGCCGGTGTACCTGGCCCCGGCCGACGCCCGCGCGGCATTCGAGGGTGGCCGTGTGGATGCCTGGGCGATCTGGGACCCGTTCTATTCGGCCATCGAACTGGAGGGCAAGGCGCGGCTGTTGGCCGACGGGCAGGGGCTGGGGCTGATCGGGCCGTTCATGCTCGGAGCGCGGGGTTATGTGCAGGCACATCCGCAGTTTGTCAGTGAAATGCTGGCCGAGATCACCCGGGCCGAGGCGCTGACCCGCAGCGACGAGGCGGGCAGCATCGAGGTGCTGGCAAGTTTCATGGGCTTGTCCGAAGCCGTGGTACGGCGCAGCTTCACCCACCGCCCGGCATCACCGGTGTTGCCGGTGAGCGACGAAATCGTGGCCGCGCAGCAAAAGACCGCGCAGTTGTTCTTCGACAACCGCGTACTGCCCAAGCCGGTGGATATCCGCGCAGCGGTCTGGCATCGCCCCTAGACATCGGGCCCTGTAGGAGATCACCCAGCCCTTTCGGGCTGCGCTGTCGCGCAGAGAACTATGGCCGCAAGCGCGCCCCCGTCACCTGTGGGAGCGGCTTTAGCCGCAAAGCAGGCACCGCGCTAGATGGCACCGGCTTCGCCGGTGTTCGCGGCTGAAGCCGCTCCCACAGAACTTTCGTTAAATCAACGAGTGGTGATTTGTTCCATAGGCGCCCACTCAGCCCCGTGGGTTGCGCTGTCACGCAGGGAACTACGGCCGCAAGCGCGCCCCGTCACCTGTGGGAGCGGCTTTAGCCGCGAAGCAGGCACCGCGCTAGATGGCACCGGCTTCGCCGGTGTTCGCGGCTGAAGCCGCTCCCACAGAATCTTCGTTAAATCAACGAGTGGTGATTTGTTCCATAAGAGCGGGCTTGCCCGCGATCACCGGCAAAGCCGGTGCCATCATGCTACGTAGTGGATCCATTCTGCCCCACGAAAACCCCGTGCGTTTCGTCAAAGCTTGAGTACAATCATCGGCTTTTTCGGCCCTATATCCTGGGCTGTTCGTGGAAGCCCCCATGCTGACCGGTAGTTACTCCTCCTCGCTGGTGTTGATCTCGCTGTGCGTGGCCATCCTTGCCTCTTATACCGCCCTCGACCTTACCGGCCGCATCGCCACGGCCAAGGGGCGGGCGGTCCACTTGTGGATGGTGGGCGGCGCGCTGGCCATGGGCATTGGCGTGTGGTCGATGCACTTTATCGGCATGCTCGCCTTCAGCCTGCCGATCAGCCTGGGCTACGACACCATGCTGACGGCGCTGTCGCTGCTGATTGCGGTACTGTCCTCGGGCTTTGCCCTGTGGCTGGTGAGCCAACCGAAACTGCCCTGGTTGCAGTTGGGGTTCGGCGCACTGGTGATGGGCAGCGGCATTGCCTGCATGCACTACACGGGCATGGCGGCGCTGCGCATGCAGCCAGGCATCGATTACGACCCGGCGCTGTTCGGCGCGTCGCTCGCCATAGCGGTGGGTGCCTCGGCGGCGGCGCTGTGGATTGCTTTCCGCCTGCGCCGGCAGACGCCCTATGTGCGGCAGATTCGTGGCGTGGCTGCGGTGGTGATGGGGGTGGCCATCGTCGGCATGCACTACACCGGCATGGCTGCAGCCAACTTCCCCGAGGGCAGCTTCTGCGGAGCATTGCCCAATGGCCTGGCCGGTGACGGGCTGGATTATCTGGTACTGATCACCACCCTGGCCGTGCTCTCGGTGGCGCTGCTTACCTCGGTGCTGGATGCCCGCCTGGAGGCTCGCACCGCCGAGCTTGCGCGCTCGCTGACCCTGGCCAACCAGGAGCTGACCCAGTTGGCGCTGCACGACACCCTCACTGGCTTGCCCAACCGCACGCTGCTGGCTGACCGCATCGACCAGGCCATGGGCCGGATTGCCGAACAGGGCGGTTGCTTTGCGCTGATGTTCATCGACCTGGACGGTTTCAAGCCGGTCAACGATGCCTTTGGCCACCACGTTGGCGACCAGTTGCTCAAGGCCGTGGCAACGCGTTTGCGCGGGCACCTGCACAGCCAGGACACCCTGGCGCGTATCGGCGGTGACGAATTCGTGTTGCTGGTGGAGCTGCAGGAGCCGGACGACGCCATGGGCGTGGCGGTCAAGCAGGTCAACCTGGTGTCCAGGCCGTTCCGTGTGGCCGAGCACGACCTGCAGTTGTCGGCCAGCGTGGGCATCGTGATGTACCCGGGCAACGGCCTGGACCAGCAGGAGCTGCTGCGCAACGCCGACGCCGCCATGTACCACGCCAAGAGCGCCGGTAAGAACGGCTACAGCTTCTTCGACGCCTCGATGAACAGCAACGCCCGCCAGCAACTGCAACTGCTGCAGGACTTGCGCGCGGCACTGGAGCAGGGGCAGTTCCGCCTGCATTACCAGCCCAAGTTCGGCGCCGTCGCGCGCCAGCCGATCGGTGCCGAGGCGCTGTTGCGCTGGGAGCACCCCCAGCACGGCCTGATGCTGCCGGACCGGTTCATTGGCCTTGCCGAGAAGACCGGCCTGATCATCCCCATTGGCGAGTGGGTGCTGGCCGAAGCCTGCCGGCAGATGCGCCAGTGGATGGACCTGGGCCATGCTGATTGGCGCATTGCGGTCAACCTGTCGGCCATTCAGTTCTGCCATGCCGGGCTGGTCGACAGCGTGGCCCGGGCGTTGAACGACAATGGCCTGCCGGCCAACCGGCTGACCCTGGAAATCACTGAAACCACCGCCATGCGCGATGCCGACGCCAGCCTTACAGTGCTGCAGCGCTTGTCTGACATGGGGGTGGACCTGTCCATCGATGATTTCGGTACTGGCTATTCCAGCTTGATGTACCTCAAGCGCCTGCCGGCCAACGAATTGAAGATCGACCGTGGCTTTGTGCGTGACCTGGAGCAGGACAGCGACGATGCCGCGATCGTCTCGGCCATCGTCGCCCTGGGGCAGGCGCTGGGGCTGCGGATTGTCGCCGAAGGCGTGGAAACCGACCGCCAGCAGGACTTCCTGACCCGTTTGGGGTGCGATTCGTTGCAGGGCTACCTGCTCGGGCAGCCGGTGCCGGCCGAGGAGTTCATGAACAAGCTCAGAACCGCCAGGCAGGCTGCCGAACTCAAGGGTTGAGACGGTAGCCGCCTCCGGGCGTACCTTCGTGCAAGGCAGCCTGAAGGTCATCATAAAGGCTGTTGCCCTCCTGGGCGCTTAGGGACCTTGAGCTGTCTCGCAGGACTATGCCCAGCAGGACATTTTCCTGTCCGGCGAGCAGCCCCAGGCGTTCCCGAGCCACCGCTGGCAGCTCTGCCTCGGCCCAGCGTCCCTTGACTGTCACTTCTTCTATCCAGTTTGCACGAGCACCTGCGGCCGCAAGGATCCTTTCTGTAATGGCCTCCTCGCTAAGCCCCGGGGACAGGGCAAGCGACATGTCGCGTCGTGTCGAGGGCAGGCGTGACACCGGCTTCCATGGCAACAAATCTTGCATTTGAGCTTGCACCCTTGGGTGGGGGTCTCGCAGCAAGCGGATGTCAGGGATGCCTTTTCGCAGCATGACAAGGCGGTCCAGGCCCATTCCAAGGGCGAGCCCCCCATGCCGGTGCGGATCAATAGCCAGTCGTTGCAGCAGCGACTTTGCGATCATGCCGCACTCAAGTACCTCTACCGGTTGCTCTGGGGCCAGTGCATTCACTTCGATGCCCGCTTCGGTGTAGTGATGAGGGCTGTCCTGATGGACCCAGGCCATGTTCGGTATCGCACAGGCGAGCACATCGCGTACCAGTTCCAACAGCAGGGCGCTGTTCGCTTCCTCTGGATCGCACAGTACCCACACATCCATCTGGTGCGGTTCGGCGCAGTGCCAACGATCACGCGTATCGCGACGGAAAGTGATACCGGGTGAGGCTATCAGCACCCGTTCGCCAGTGCGTCGCTGGCGGGCGGCTTGCTGCAGCGCGGCGGGAATGCAGCTGGTGGTCTGGGTGCGTAACAGTGTTTTTTCCGAAACCCAGCGGGTATGGGCGCTGCCCAGAGTGACTTCGTCATTGGCGTAACCGAGCAGGCCATAGTTCTCCTCGGCGCTGACGATGCGGGGCCCGGTGACCAATGACGCCTCTGGCCAGCCCAGCTTGCTGATGCCGTCGAGCACTTGATCAAGCAGAAGCCTTATTGCATGGGGTGGGTGAGTATTGGCGGTGAGGTCGGCAATTTCGAGTGCGCTCTGGATTTTAGTTTGTGGGGTCAAGGTTTTGCTATTCATGGTTCTGCCCATACTTGAAGATCGCCGAAACTTAGTTGGCTGAGGGCAAGCGCGCAATAGCAGATCTAAAATTAGGAAGCGTCTGTAAGAATTACCTTTCGGAACGTTCTTACAAAGAAAATATTGCGAGTATGGTTCCGGTATTTTTCACGGGCTTGTTACATTTTTCTCTTGTAATTGCCCCTGGGTGTTAATAAAAATTTCGCTGCGCCGATTGGGCGTATATTCGGAAAGGAGTATTTATGAGCCACGATACAGACACTCGCCTAAACCGGCTCGTAGCCGGTCCCGGAAATTTTGGTTGGGCGCCGCTGGTGTGGGCAGACCCTGAAAATTGACCTGAGGTAAAGCAGGGTGAGGCGCCGCACTCTGCTTGGGAGGCCGCATGAAATATTGTGATGTTTCTCTTCGTTGGGCATCATCACGGAGTTGTCTTGTTGTCACGGACTCCGTGGAACTTATCGAGAAGCTTGAAAAGCGACAGCGGGAGGCGATTAGCTTATGGGAGTTGGAGTCTCTGCCTGATAAAAGCATCGTACTGACATTCTCCAAGGAGGCTTCGCGCAGAACCTTCGAGATCGCCAGACATGAAGGCCTGGGGCGAAGCGTATTTTGTGCGCTGCACGTGTTCGAGGCTTCGATTGAGCACGCAGAATATCTTTTAGATAGAATCGCAAATTCTGACTTCGACCTGGCAGTTTCACGGCAAGAACCGTTGCTGGCGTTTCTGAACTCAGCCAGAGCGTTCAAGGTTTTTTACGACGGGCAACGTGTTGGTGTACTGTCGCTGAGTGAGGGGGCTACCCCATTTGCAACGCTCCGCCAGGATCTCGAGCCGACATTCATAAAATCGGCCGCGGAGTTCTTCGAGATCCATTACGCACATACGCGCCGAGACGCGCCTTGTGAATTTTCATTTACGGGTGTTTTGAGAGTGGCGGGCATCTTGGTCGCCGCAAGAAATGAAGACGTTGAAGGCTATTCTGAACTGCGCGCAGGGCTGAATAATGTTATTGCGCTGGTCGCCAAAAACAGCGCGGTCGCAACTGTGAAATCAAATCGATTGGTCTCATTTGTCGTAGGTGAGTGCGACTATATCCGCTTGATGGAGCGAGCGGCAGGTGTTAGAGGAAGCGGACTCACAGAGTTTGCCGTGGGCGTCAATGAGGAGGCCAGTGGTTTACTGGATTACACTAAAAACTCTCAGCTTAATGAGGGTGTGGCTGGCCTGCATATTGCTCTGGGTGATGGAAGTACCGGGCTGCATATTGACTTATTATGCCCAGGTCATGACCTGAAATGCAGCGACTTGTAAAGCTCTGGCGGCTGATTGATACCGCCGCCAAACAGTTCATTATCAGCGCGTTGGCAGCTAAGCGAGTGCAGCCAGCATCTATTAAGCCATCGCACTCAATGAGTTATTCAAATTGAACAGCGCAGAAATCGATGTGATTTTCAAACCACGTCTTGTAGAAAAGGTGCGGAGAGGTTGAATGTATCCATCTCGGCTTCCACCGCTTCGATGATCCGTTCCACATCGGTAGCGGCCATGATCGCAGCGCAGGGGATGCCGGCGACCGCCAGCAGGGTTTCGCCGGTGGCCCGGTCGAACAGCCGGGCGACCATGCTGCGTGGCGCATCCATGGTGGCTTCGAAGCCCAGTGGATGGAAATGCCAACGCATCACCTGGCAGGCGTTGGGGAACGTCATCTTGTTCATGCCAGCCTCCTTGTTCATGCCTTGAACGCGGTGATTCGACAGTGGAACCGCATGGCCGTACCTGGCCGTCGGGAACCTAACCATAGCAGTTGCCTTGGGCACGATCCGGGGAAAATATGACAAATGTGCTAATGCATGACTTTGGTCACACCGCTGTCATGGTTGGGCGCAGGCGTGCCAGGGCCGGGCAAACGTTTTCCGGCTGGGTTCTGGGCTGGGGTTCTTTATAGGGGTTTCGGACCGGCGGTAGCCGCGTTCGCTTAGCCGAGCAAGCCGGCTGCGATGTTGATGGTGAAGCCCAGGATTGCCGTATTGAACACGAACCCCACCAGCGAGTGCGCGAGCACCACACGACGCATGGCACGCCCGCCGATGCCGACGTCCGAGGTCTGTACCGCGACGCTGATGGTGAACGACACGTAGTGAAAGTCCCAGTAGTCGGGGTTGCGTTCGCCGTCGGCGAAGCGCAGGGGTGGTTCGTGGCGGTCGCCGGTGTAGAACAGGCGGGCGTAGTGCAGGCTGAAGATGCAGCCGATCAGCAGCCAGGAACCGGCTACGGTCAGGCCGGTGTACAGGTAGTGCAGGGCTAGGGCGCTGCCTTCCAGGCCGCGGCTCGACACCAGTTGCAGGGTTACCGCGGCCAGGCTGGCGATGGCGGCGACGCTGACGGTGATCAGCACCAGGGCGGCGTTCTCGTCCTCGACCCGGGCGACCTTGCGTACTTTGTCGGCGGTGGCCCGCAGGCTTAGCCACAGGACCATGACCAGGTACAGCCAGACGCCGATGTTCCAGCCGGTGAGGATGTGTTGCACGGGGTCGGCGGCGGGGATCAGCCAGGCGCCGATCAGGCCGGACAGGGTGGCGATGATCAGGCGGGGGTGGGTATGGGTCAGGTGGTGGAGGGCCATGCTGCCTTGTCGTTTCTTTTTTAGGGGGGTGTTGCAACTGTAGACCATGGTGGGGGTTTGGATTGTTTCGGGGCGTAGTTGGTCATGATGTTGAACTGTTGAACTGTTGAACTGTTGAACTGTTGAACTGTTGAACTGTTGAACTGGTTTTGGTTGGTTTTGATAGTTGTATGCGCATTCATTATTTGTAGTGACGCTTATTCACCTTTCCGCCCTTACGGCGGCTCACTTTTTGAAGCATCAAAAAGTAAGCAAAAAATGCTCGCTCCATTCATCCGGCCCC
>NZ_JBJDNC010000076.1:0-505 GCF_044900265.1 Pseudomonas sp. NPDC089406
GTACGGAAGTAGAACTGAGGACGGTAGCCTTTGAAGAACGGAGTGTGACGACCGCCTTCTTCCTTCGACAGAACGTAGACTTCTGCGGTGAACTTGGTGTGCGGCTTGACCGAACCTGGCTTGACCAGAACCTGGCCACGCTCAACGTCGTCACGCTTGGTACCACGCAGCAGGACGCCGCAGTTCTCGCCAGCACGACCTTCGTCCAGCAGCTTGCGGAACATCTCAACGCCGGTGCAGGTGGTGGTGGTGGTGTCACGCAGACCAACGATTTCCAGCGGGTCTTGAACGCGGACGATACCACGCTCGATACGGCCGGTAACAACGGTACCACGACCCGAGATCGAGAATACGTCTTCGATCGGCATCAGGAACGGCTGGTCGATGGCACGAACTGGCTCTGGGATGTAGCTGTCCAGAGTTTCTACCAGCTTCTTGACAGCGGTAGTGCCCATTTCGTTGTCGTCTTTGCCTTCCAGAGCCATACGAGCCGAACCGATGATGA
>NZ_JBJDNC010000076.1:515-16480 GCF_044900265.1 Pseudomonas sp. NPDC089406
CCATCTCGACCAGCTCCAGCAGCTCAGCGTCGTCTACCAGGTCAGCCTTGTTCAGGACGACCACGATGTACGGAACGCCAACCTGACGGGACAGCAGGATGTGCTCACGGGTTTGTGGCATCGGACCATCAGCGGCCGAGCAAACCAGGATCGCGCCGTCCATCTGGGCAGCACCGGTGATCATGTTCTTCACGTAGTCAGCGTGACCCGGGCAGTCAACGTGAGCGTAGTGACGAATGGTCGAGTTGTACTCAACGTGAGCGGTGTTGATGGTGATACCGCGCGCTTTCTCTTCCGGAGCCGAGTCGATCTTGTCGAACTCAACGATTGCCGAACCGAAAACTTCGGAGCAAACGCGAGTCAGAGCTGCGGTCAGAGTGGTCTTACCGTGGTCAACGTGGCCGATGGTGCCGACGTTAACGTGGGGAAGGGAACGATCAAATTTTTCTTTAGCCACGACAGTGAACTCCTAGCCTAAAGGGGCTGAATCAGCCTTGTTTTTTAATGAGAGCTTCGACGATGTTCGACGGAGCTTCAGCGTATTTCGAGAATTCCATGGAGTAGCTTGCGCGACCCTGAGACATGGAACGAACGTCGGTTGCGTAACCGAACATCTCGCCCAGCGGAACCTCAGCGCGGACGACACGGCCAGAGACCGACTCATCCATACCCTGGACCAGACCACGACGACGGTTCAGGTCACCCATCACGTCACCCAGGTAATCTTCCGGGGTTACAACTTCGACCTTCATGATCGGCTCGAGAACCACGCCACCGCCCTTCTGGGCCAGTTGCTTGGTTGCCATCGAAGCAGCGATTTTGAACGCCATTTCGTTGGAGTCGACGTCGTGGTACGAACCGTCGAATACCGTGGCCTTCAGGCCGATCAGAGGATAACCGGCAACAACGCCGTTTTTCATCTGCTCTTCGATACCCTTCTGGATCGGGGCGATGAATTCCTTAGGAATCACACCACCAACGACTTCGTTGGAGAACACCAGACCTTCGGTGATGTTGCCCTTCTCGTCGACTTCTGGCTCCGAGAAACGGATCCAGCAGTGACCGAACTGACCACGACCACCCGACTGACGAACGAATTTGCCTTCGATCTCAACGCCGGATTTGGTGATCTTCTCGCGGTACGAAACCTGAGGCTTACCGATGTTGGCTTCGACGTTGAACTCGCGCTTCATGCGGTCAACGAGGATGTCCAGGTGCAGCTCACCCATACCCGAGATGATGGTCTGGCCAGTCTCTTCGTCGGTCTTGACGCGGAACGACGGGTCTTCCTGGGCCAGCTTGCCCAGTGCGATACCCATCTTCTCCTGGTCAGCCTTGGTTTTCGGCTCTACGGAGAGCGAAATGACCGGCTCTGGGAAGTCCATACGCTCAAGGATGATTGGCTTGTCGGCGTTGCACAGGGTTTCGCCTGTGGTCACGTCCTTCATGCCGATCAGAGCAGCGATGTCGCCAGCGCGCACTTCCTTGATCTCTTCACGCTGGTTGGCGTGCATCTGCACCATACGGCCAACGCGCTCTTTCTTGCCTTTGACCGAGTTGATGACCGAGTCACCGGAGCTCAGAACGCCCGAGTAAACGCGAACGAAGGTCAGAGTACCAACGAACGGGTCAGTGGCGATCTTGAACGCCAGAGCCGAGAACGGCTCGTCGTCGTCAGCGTGACGCACGTCTTTACGAACAGCCGGGTCTTCTTTGTCCAGCTCTTTGTCGTCCGGGTTGATACCCTGGATTGCAGGGATCTCGGTCGGAGCAGGCAGGAACTCGATGACGGCGTCAAGAACCAGGGGAACGCCCTTGTTCTTGAACGACGAACCGCAGACAGCCGGAACGATCTCGCTGGCCAGGGTGCGCGCACGCAGGCCTGCCTTGATCTCTTCGACGGTCAGCTCACCTTCTTCAAGGTACTTGTTCATCAGCTCTTCGTTGGCTTCGGCGGCGGCTTCAACCATGTTGTTGCGCCATTCTTCAGCCAGCTCCAGCATATCGGCAGGAATTTCTTCCTCGCGATAGGTGGTGCCCTTGTCGTCGTCGTTCCAGTAGATAGCCTTCATCTTGATCAGGTCGACCTGACCCTGGAAGTTATCTTCCGAACCGATGGCCAGCTGAATCGGAACCGGGGTGTGACCCAGACGGTTCTTGATCTGACCTACGACGCGCAGGAAGTTGGCACCGGCACGGTCCATCTTGTTCACGTAGACAACACGTGGAACGCCGTACTTGTTGGCCTGACGCCATACGGTTTCGGACTGCGGCTCAACGCCGGAGGTACCGCAGAACACAACGACCGCGCCGTCGAGTACGCGCAGCGAACGCTCTACTTCAATGGTGAAGTCAACGTGGCCGGGGGTATCGATGACGTTTACGCGGTAGTTGTCGTACTGACCAACCGAACCTTTCCAGAAGGTGGTAACGGCAGCGGAGGTAATGGTGATACCGCGCTCCTGCTCCTGCACCATCCAGTCGGTGGTCGCGGCGCCGTCGTGCACCTCGCCCATCTTGTGGCTCAGACCTGTGTAGAACAGGATCCGCTCGGTAGTGGTGGTCTTGCCCGCGTCAACGTGGGCACAGATACCAATGTTACGGTAGCGGTTAATTGCTGTAGTACGAGCCATAAAGCCCTCGCAAAATGATTGATGCTTGAATTAGAAGCGGTAGTGCGAGAACGCTTTGTTGGCTTCAGCCATACGGTGAACGTCTTCACGCTTCTTGACTGCAGCACCTTTGCCTTCGGCAGCATCCAGCAGTTCGCCGGCCAGACGCAGGGCCATCGACTTCTCGCCGCGCTTGCGGGCGTAGTCTACGAGCCAGCGCATTGCCAGAGCGTTACGACGGGATGGACGAACTTCAACCGGAACCTGGTAAGTGGCACCGCCGACACGGCGGGACTTTACTTCGACCAGCGGAGCGATGGCGTCGAGAGCTTTCTCGAAGATTTCCAGGGGGTCGCTGTTCTTGCGTGCTTTGACGGTATCCAGGGCACCGTAAACGATGCGCTCGGCTACGGCCTTCTTGCCGCTTTCCATCACGTGGTTCATGAACTTGGCGAGGATCTGGGATCCGTACTTCGGATCGTCAAGGATCTCACGTTTTGCTGCTACACGACGTCTTGGCATGATAAGCCCTCAAACGGTCTTCAGGTTAGCCCGGGACGTGGGTCTTCGACCCCTGCCCGACCTTACTCTTATCGACTCAAAAAAATGGATGTCTGCAAACGGCCGATTACTTCGGACGCTTGGTACCGTACTTCGAACGACCCTGGTTACGGCCTTTGACGCCCGAAGTATCCAGAGAGCCGCGAACGGTGTGGTAACGAACACCTGGCAAGTCTTTTACACGGCCGCCACGGATCAGGACGACGCTGTGCTCTTGCAGGTTGTGGCCTTCACCGCCGATGTACGAGGAAACCTCGAAACCGTTGGTCAGGCGCACACGGCATACTTTACGCAGTGCCGAGTTAGGTTTTTTCGGCGTGGTGGTGTACACGCGGGTGCACACGCCACGACGTTGCGGGCAGTTCTGCAGCGCAGGAACGTCGGACTTCTCGACCGAACGCTTGCGCGGCTGACGTACCAGCTGGTTGATAGTTGCCATCTACTAGCTCCACTGATTGTCTTGCGACTCTATTGTCTTGCAAGAAAGCCAAAAATTGGCGAGACGGAGCCTCACCAAATTTAAGGGTACAAAAGTCTAAAGAGGATCTTGCACCCAGTCAAGACGAGGCCCCGGCCCTCCTCGCCCGATCATCGGCAACAATTCATGTCGCCGATGCCCGTTCGAGGGTTGCCGGGGCCCTGCCCTGTACTTAGTTACCGCTGGAATTCAGCGCTTCGGTCAGTGCGGCTTCCACCTCACTGGCGCTTACACGCAGCGGCTTGTCGGCATCACGGCGACGCTTGCGCTCGCTGTGGTAGGCCAGACCGGTACCGGCCGGGATCAGACGACCCACGACCACGTTCTCTTTCAGGCCGCGCAGGTAGTCGCGCTTGCCGGTTACCGCCGCTTCGGTCAGTACGCGGGTGGTTTCCTGGAAGGAAGCCGCCGAGATGAACGATTCGGTGGACAGCGAGGCCTTGGTGATACCCAGCAGCACGCGGGTGAACTTGGAGATGAACTTGTCCTCGCCGGCGAGACGCTCGTTCTCTACCAGTACCTGGGTCAGTTCCATCTGGTCGCCCTTGATGAAGCTGGAATCGCCCGACTCGGAAATCTCAACTTTACGCAGCATCTGACGCAGAATGGTCTCGATGTGCTTGTCGTTGATCTTCACGCCCTGCAGACGGTAAACGTCCTGGATCTCGTTGACGATGTACTTCGCCAGCGCGCTCACACCCAGCAGACGCAGGATGTCGTGCGGATCGCTCGGGCCGTCGGAGATAACTTCGCCGCGGTTTACCTGTTCGCCTTCGAAAACGTTCAGGTGGCGCCACTTCGGAATCAGCTCTTCGTACGGATCGCTGCCATCGGTCGGGGTGATGACCAGACGACGCTTGCCCTTGGTTTCTTTACCGAAGGCAATGGTGCCGCTGACTTCAGCCAGAATCGAGGCTTCTTTCGGACGACGCGCTTCGAACAGGTCGGCAACGCGTGGCAGACCACCGGTGATGTCACGGGTCTTCGACGTTTCTTGCGGGATACGCGCGATAACGTCACCGACGCCGATCTGGGCACCGTCAGCCACACCGACGAGGGCGTTGGCTGGCAGGAAGTACTGTGCCGGTACGTCGGTACCTGGCAGGTACAGGTCCTTGCCTGCAGCATCGACCATCTTGATGGCCGGGCGGATTTCCTTGCCTGCGGCAGGGCGATCCTTGACGTCCATCACTTCAATGTTGGTCAGGCCGGTCAGTTCGTCGGTCTGGCGCTTGATGGTGATGTTTTCTTCCATGCCCACGAAGGTCACGGTACCTTTCAGTTCGGTAACGATCGGGTGGGTGTGCGGGTCCCACTTGGCGACGATGGCGCCAGCTTCGACCTTCTCACCTTCCTTGACCGAAATTACCGCACCGTACGGCAGCTTGTAGCGCTCACGCTCACGGCCGAACTCGTCGGCAATGGCCAGCTCACCGGAACGCGATACGGCAACCAGGTTGCCATCGGCGCGCTCGACCTGCTTCAGGTTGTGCAGACGCACCATACCGCCGTTCTTCACCTGGACGCTGTCGGCAGCCGAAGTACGGCTTGCAGCACCACCGATGTGGAACGTACGCATGGTGAGCTGGGTACCCGGCTCACCGATCGACTGTGCAGCGATAACGCCGACAGCTTCACCGATGTTCACCTGGTGACCACGAGCCAGGTCACGACCGTAGCACTTGGCGCAGATGCCGAAGCGGGTTTCGCAGCTGATCGGCGAACGCACGATCACTTCGTCGATGCTGTTCAGCTCGATGAACTCGACCCACTGCTCGTCGACCAGGGTACCGGCCGGAACGATGACGTCCTCGGTGCCTGGCTTGAACACGTCACGGGCGATGACACGGCCCAGTACGCGCTCACCCAGCGGCTCGACAACGTCGCCGCCTTCGATGTGCGGGGTCATCAGCAGACCCTGGTCGGTGCCGCAGTCGATCTCGGTCACTACCAGGTCTTGCGCCACGTCTACCAGACGACGAGTCAGGTAACCGGAGTTCGCGGTCTTCAGTGCGGTATCCGCCAGACCCTTACGAGCACCGTGGGTCGAGATGAAGTACTGCAGTACGCTCAGACCTTCACGGAAGTTCGCGGTGATCGGCGTCTCGATGATCGAGCCGTCCGGCTTGGCCATCAGGCCACGCATACCGGCCAGCTGACGGATCTGGGCCGCAGAACCACGAGCACCGGAGTCGGCCATCATGTACATCGAGTTGAAGGACTCTTGGTCGACTTCGTTGCCTTCGCGGTCGATGACCTTCTCTTTCGAGAGGTTGGCCATCATCGCCTTGGACACTTCGTCGTTCGCCTTGGACCACAAGTCGATGACCTTGTTGTACTTCTCGCCCTGGGTTACCAGGCCGGAGGCGTACTGGCTCTCGATTTCCTTCACTTCATCGGTAGCGCTGTCGATGATGCGCGCCTTCTCATCCGGGATGACGAAGTCGTTCACACCAATGGACACGCCAGAGATGGTGGAGTAGGCGAAACCGGTGTACATCAGCTGGTCGGCGAAGATAACGGTCTCTTTCAGACCAACCACGCGGTAGCACTGGTTGATCAGCTTGGAGATCGCCTTTTTCTTCATCGGCTGGTTCACCACGTCGTACGGCAGGCCTGCCGGTACAACCTGGAACAGCAGCGCACGGCCGACGGTGGTGTCGACGATACGGGTGTTCTTGGTGACGCTGCCATCACGGTCGTTCACGGTCTCGTTGATACGGACCTTGATTTTCGCGTGCAGGGCAGCTTCGCCGGCGCGGAACACGCGGTCGACTTCCTGCAGGTCGGCGAATACGCGACCTTCGCCCTTGGCGTTGATGGCTTCACGGGTCATGTAGTACAGACCCAGTACAACGTCCTGCGACGGAACGATGATTGGCTCACCGTTGGCTGGCGACAGGATGTTGTTGGTCGACATCATCAGCGCGCGCGCTTCGAGCTGGGCTTCCAGCGTCAGCGGCACGTGAACGGCCATCTGGTCACCGTCGAAGTCGGCGTTGTACGCGGCGCAGACCAGCGGGTGCAGCTGGATAGCCTTACCTTCGATCAGAACCGGTTCAAAGGCCTGGATACCCAGACGGTGCAGGGTCGGCGCACGGTTGAGCAGTACGGGGTGTTCGCGGATAACCTCGGCGAGAACGTCCCAGACCTCTGGCAGTTCGCGCTCGACCATCTTCTTGGCGGCCTTGATGGTGGTCGCCAGACCACGCATTTCCAGCTTGCCGAAAATGAACGGCTTGAACAGTTCCAGCGCCATCTTCTTCGGCAGACCGCACTGGTGCAGGCGCAGGGTCGGGCCTACGGTAATTACCGAACGGCCGGAGTAGTCAACGCGCTTACCGAGCAAGTTCTGACGGAAGCGACCTTGCTTACCTTTGATCATGTCGGCCAGCGACTTCAGCGGACGCTTGTTCGAGCCAGTGATGGCGCGACCGCGACGGCCGTTGTCGAGCAGGGCGTCGACCGCTTCCTGCAGCATGCGCTTTTCGTTGCGCACGATGATGTCCGGCGCCGACAGATCGAGCAGGCGCTTCAGACGGTTGTTACGGTTGATCACCCGACGATACAGGTCGTTCAGGTCGGAGGTCGCGAAGCGGCCGCCATCCAGCGGTACCAGCGGACGCAGGTCCGGCGGCAGCACTGGCAGGACGGTCAGGACCATCCACTCAGGCAGGTTGCCCGAGCCCTGGAAAGCTTCCATCAGCTTCAGGCGCTTGGACAGCTTCTTGATCTTGGTTTCCGAGTTGGTTTGCGGAATTTCTTCGCGCAGGCGGCCGATCTCGTGCTCCAGGTCGATAGCGTGCAGCAGCTCGCGGACAGCCTCGGCACCCATGCGGGCGTCGAAGTCGTCACCGAACTCTTCCAGCGCTTCGAAGTACTGCTCGTCGTTCAGCAGCTGACCCTTCTCGAGGGTGGTCATGCCCGGGTCGATAACGACATAGCTCTCGAAGTAGAGCACGCGCTCGATATCACGCAGGGTCATGTCCATCAGCAGGCCGATACGGGACGGCAGCGACTTCAGGAACCAGATGTGGGCAACCGGCGAGGCCAGTTCGATGTGCGCCATGCGCTCACGACGAACCTTGGCCAGGGCAACTTCAACGCCGCACTTCTCGCAGATTACGCCGCGGTGCTTGAGGCGCTTGTACTTGCCGCACAGGCACTCGTAGTCCTTGACTGGGCCAAAGATCTTGGCGCAGAACAGGCCGTCACGCTCAGGCTTGAACGTACGGTAGTTGATGGTCTCGGGCTTTTTGACTTCACCGAACGACCACGAACGGATCATTTCAGGCGACGCCAGACCGATGCGGATGGCGTCGAACTCTTCGACTTGACCCTGGTTTTTCAGCAAATTCAGTAGGTCTTTCAAGGCCTTTCCTCCTGGCGGAGCAGGGAGCAGGCATTACCTGCCCACTCCCCTTCGCGTCACGTGTTATTCGGTTTCCAGATCGATATCGATACCGAGCGAACGGATCTCTTTGATCAACACGTTGAAGGACTCGGGCATGCCCGGCTCCATACGGTGATCGCCATCCACGATGTTCTTGTACATCTTGGTACGGCCGTTCACGTCGTCCGACTTCACTGTGAGCATTTCTTGCAGGGTGTATGCCGCGCCGTATGCTTCCAGCGCCCACACTTCCATCTCCCCGAAACGCTGACCACCGAACTGCGCCTTACCACCCAGCGGCTGCTGGGTAACCAGGCTGTAGGAACCAGTGGAACGCGCGTGCATCTTGTCGTCCACCAAGTGGTTCAGCTTGAGCATGTACATGTAACCAACGGTCACAGGACGCTCGAACTTGTTGCCGGTGCGGCCGTCGAACAGCTGCATCTGGCCGCTTTCTGGCAGGTCTGCCAGTTTCAGCATGGCCTTGATCTCACGCTCTTTGGCACCGTCGAAGACCGGAGTGGCCATAGGCACGCCTTTCTTCAGGTTGTGGGCCAGGGCGAGGATCTCTGCGTCGGTGAACTCTTCCAGGTTCTCCTGACGACCACCGATCTCGTTGTAGATCTCGGTGAGGAAGCCACGGATTTCAGCGGCTTTACGCTGCTCTTCGATCATGCGGTCGATCTTCTCGCCCAGACCTTTGGCCGCGAGGCCCAGGTGGGTTTCGAGGATCTGCCCGACGTTCATACGCGAAGGTACGCCCAGCGGGTTCAGTACGACGTCGACCGGAGTACCGTTGGCGTCGTGCGGCATGTCTTCGACCGGCATGATTACCGAGACGACACCCTTGTTACCGTGACGACCGGCCATCTTGTCACCCGGCTGGATGCGACGGCGGATGGCCAGGTAGACCTTGACGATCTTCAGTACGCCCGGTGCCAGGTCATCGCCCTGCTGCAGCTTGCGCTTCTTGTCTTCGAACTTGTCGTCCAGCAGGCGACGGCGATCGACGATGTACTGCTGAGCCTTTTCCAGCTGCTCGTTCAGTGCATCTTCGGCCATGCGCAGTTTGAACCACTGGCCGTGCTCCAGACCGTTCAGGACCTCGTCGCTGATCACGGTGCCTTTCTTCAGGCCCGCACCACCGTCGACCACCTGGCCGTTCAGAGCCGAACGCAGACGCTCGAAGGTTGCGCCTTCGACGATGCGGAACTCTTCGTTGAGGTCCTTGCGGATCTCGTCCAGCTGCATCTTCTCGATGGCCAGGGCGCGGCTGTCGCGCTCGACGCCATCACGGGTGAAGACCTGTACGTCGATGACGGTGCCCTTGGTACCGGTCGGTACGCGCAGGGAGGTGTCTTTGACGTCGCTGGCCTTCTCACCGAAGATCGCGCGCAGCAGTTTTTCTTCCGGAGTCAGCTGGGTCTCGCCTTTCGGGGTGACCTTGCCGACCAGGATGTCGCCGGCGCCGACTTCGGCACCTACGTAGACGATACCGGCTTCGTCCAGCTTGTTCAGCGCAGCTTCACCCACGTTCGGGATGTCTGCGGTGATTTCCTCTGGGCCAAGCTTGGTGTCACGGGCCACACAGGTCAGTTCCTGGATGTGGATCGTGGTGAAGCGGTCATCCTGAACCACACGCTCGGACAGGCAGAGGGAGTCTTCGAAGTTGAAGCCGTTCCACGCCATGAACGCGATGCGCATGTTCTGACCCAGTGCCAGCTCACCCATGTCGGTGGACGGACCATCGGCCATGATGTCGCTGCGCTGAACCTTGTCACCCTTGCTCACCAGCGGACGCTGGTTGATGCAGGTGTTCTGGTTCGAACGGGTGTACTTGGTCAGGTTGTAGATATCCACACCTGCTTCACCGGTCTCGACTTCGTCGTCATTGACGCGAACGACGATACGGCTGGCGTCGACCGAGTCGATCACACCACCGCGGCGAGCAACCACGCAGACACCGGAGTCACGGGCGACGTTGCGCTCCATGCCGGTACCTACCAGCGGCTTGTCGGCGCGCAGGGTCGGTACAGCCTGACGCTGCATGTTCGAACCCATCAACGCACGGTTGGCGTCGTCGTGCTCGAGGAACGGAATCAGCGAGGCAGCGACGGAAACAACCTGCTTCGGCGAAACGTCCATCAGGGTGACGTCTTCCGGCGCCTTGACGGTGAATTCGTTCAGGTGACGGACCGCTACCAGCTCGTCGATCAGTTGCTTCTTCTCGTTCATCGCGGCCGAGGCCTGGGCGATGACGTGATCAGCTTCTTCGATGGCCGACAGGAACACGATGTCGTCGCTGACCACACCCTCTTTCACCACGCGGTACGGGCTTTCGAGGAAGCCGTACTGGTTGGTGCGGGCATAGGCTGCCAGGGAGTTGATCAGACCGATGTTCGGGCCTTCCGGCGTTTCGATCGGGCACACACGGCCGTAGTGGGTCGGGTGTACGTCACGGACTTCGAAGCCTGCGCGCTCACGGGTCAGACCGCCAGGGCCGAGTGCAGAAACACGGCGCTTGTGGGTGATCTCGGAGAGCGGGTTGTTCTGGTCCATGAACTGCGAGAGCTGGCTGGAACCGAAGAACTCTTTCACCGCCGCCGCAACCGGCTTGGCGTTGATCAGGTCCTGCGGCATCAGGCCTTCGCTTTCGGCCATCGACAGACGCTCTTTGACCGCGCGCTCTACACGCACCAGGCCAACGCGGAACTGGTTCTCGGCCATCTCGCCGACGCAGCGGACGCGACGGTTACCCAGGTGGTCGATGTCGTCGACGATGCCTTTGCCGTTACGGATGTCGACCAGGGTCTTGAGGACCTCGACGATATCTTCCTTGCTCAGCACGCCCGAACCTTCGATCTCGGTACGACCGATACGACGGTTGAACTTCATGCGGCCAACGGCGGACAGGTCGTAACGCTCGGCGCTGAAGAACAGGTTGTTGAACAGGGTCTCGGCGGCGTCCTTGGTTGGCGGCTCGCCTGGACGCATCATGCGGTAGATCTCGACCAGGGCTTCCAGCTGGTTGCTGGTGGTGTCGATCTTCAGCGTATCCGAGATGAACGGACCGCAGTCGATGTCGTTGGTGTACAGGGTCTCGATGCGAACGACCTGAGCCTTGGCGATCTTGATCAGCAGATCGGTGGTCAGCTCGGTGTTGCACTCGGCCAGGATCTCGCCGGTAGCCGGGTGCACGATGGCCTTGGCGCTGGTACGACCCAGCACGTATTCCATCGGCACTTCCAGCTCTTTCACGCCAGCTTTTTCAAGCTGGTTGATGTGGCGCGCAGTGATACGGCGACCCTGCTCGACGATGACCTTGCCGCTGTCGTCATGGATGTCCATGACCGCAACTTCACCACGCAGACGCTGCGGCACCAGCTCCAGGCTGAGTTTCTCGCCGGAGATGTGGAAGACGTTGGTGGTGTAGAAGGTGTTGAGCACTTCTTCAGTGCTGTAACCCAGGGCACGCAGCAGTACCGAGGCCGGCAGCTTGCGGCGACGGTCGATACGTACGAACACGCAGTCTTTCGGGTCGAACTCGAAGTCCAGCCACGAACCGCGGTAAGGGATGATGCGTGCGGAGTACAGCAGCTTGCCGGAGCTGTGGGTCTTGCCACGGTCGTGGTCGAAGAACACACCCGGCGAACGGTGCAACTGGGACACGATCACACGCTCGGTACCGTTGATAACGAAGGTACCGTTCTCAGTCATCAGGGGGATTTCACCCATGTAGACTTCTTGCTCTTTGATGTCCTTGATCGCTTTGTTCGACGATTCCTTGTCGAAGATGATCAGGCGCACCTTCACCCGCAGCGGGACCGCAAAGGTCACACCGCGCAGGACACATTCCTTCACATCGAAAGCCGGCTCGCCCAGGCGATAGCCGACGTACTCCAGGGCAGCATTGCCGGAGTAGCTGATGATCGGGAATACCGATTTGAAGGCCGCATGCAGGCCGACGTCGCGGAACTGGTCCTTGGATGCTCCCGCCTGCAGGAATTCGCGATACGAATCCAGCTGGATTGCCAGGAGATAAGGCACGTCCATGACGTCCGGCAACTTGCTAAAGTCCTTGCGGATACGTTTTTTCTCAGTGTATGAGTAAGCCATCAGCATTCCCCAGCTTGGTCACCTGCTTATTTGGCATCTCCCGGCGGGAGCAGCCGAAAATCGTGCAAACCCCATGGTTTGCGCCACCCTCTTGGGTGTCTTGCAGCTCGTTATCGGGGCCGACCTGATCGGCCACCAATAACGGAAAAAGGCCGGTGGCATAAGCCACCAGCCATCAGCCCTTCGCTCAACGCTCGGACTGGAGTCGCAAAGTCGAAATTACTTCAGCTCGACTTTAGCGCCTGCTTCTTCCAGCTTCTTCTTAGCGTCTTCAGCGGCTTCTTTCGAAACGCCTTCAGCTACAACCTGAGGAGCGCCATCGACTTTCTCTTTGGCTTCTTTCAGGCCCAGACCGGTCAGCTCGCGAACGGCTTTAATGACGTTCACTTTCTTGTCGCCGGCTTCAACCAGGACAACGTTGAACTCGGTCTGCTCTTCAACAACGGCAGCAGCAGCAGCTGGGCCGGCAGCGGCAACAGCAGCGGTAACGCCGAAGGTTTCTTCCATAGCTTTGATCAGCTCAACAATTTCCAGAACGGTTTTCTGGCCGATTGCTTCGATGATTTGCTCGTTAGTCAGGGACATGACTTAAATCCTGTATTGGGGTGACAGCCTACGCAGCCATCAAATTAAACATATGATTTTGAAAGAGTTTCGCGTGCCTTAGGCAGCGGTAGCTTCTTTCTGGTCGCGAATGGCTGCCAGAGTACGAGCCAGCTTGCTGGTGGCGCCTTGGATCACGCTCATCAGTTTTGCGATAGCTTCGTCGCGGGTCGGCAGGGTAGCCAACACGTCGATCTGGTTCGCTGCAATGAAATTGCCGTCAAACGCAGCTGCCTTGATCTCGAACTTGTCCTGACCCTTGGCGAACTCTTTGAACAGACGGGCAGCAGCGCCCGGGTGTTCGTTGGAGAAGGCGATCAGGGTCGGGCCTTTGAACACGTCGTTGAGGACCGAAAACTCGGTGCCTTCAACAGCGCGCTTGAGCAGGGTGTTACGTACGACACGTACGTAAACGCCAGCTTCGCGGGCCTCTTTACGGAGTCCGGTCATTGCGCCTACAGTCACACCACGGGCATCAGCCACGACAGCGGACAGAGCGACTTTGGCAGCCTCGTTGACTTCAGCGACGATGGCCTTCTTGTCTTCGAGTTTAATTGCCACGGGTTTACTCCTGGTTTCTACCGTTTCATCCAGCCGAGGCCGGATGTCGTTTTGGTGTCTGATTCGCGAACGAATCGGGAGCACCATCTGCGTAGGCTTGTGGTTTAAGGCTTGCGCCGCCTACGGTCTTGGATAGCCCCCGCCAGGCAGGGACCCCAATTTAGTTGGCCGCGACAACCAGGTTGCCGCGGCCGAGCATTACACGTTCAGCGAGCTCTGATCGATGACCAGACCTGGGCCCATGGTGGTGCTCAGGGTAACGCGCTTGACGTAGATACCTTTCGAGGAAGCTGGCTTGATACGCTTCAGATCAGCGATCAGGGCTTCAACGTTTTCCTTCAGCTTGCCGGCTTCGAAGCCGATTTTGCCAACGGAGGTGTGGATGATACCGTTCTTGTCGGTACGGTAGCGAACCTGACCAGCCTTGGCGTTTTTGACAGCGCCGGCTACGTCTGGGGATACGGTACCCACTTTCGGGTTAGGCATCAGGCCGCGAGGGCCCAGAACCTGACCCAGCTGACCTACAACGCGCATGGCATCAGGCGATGCGATGACGACGTCATAGTTCAGGTCACCGGCTTTCATTTCGGCAGCCAGATCGTCCATACCTACGCGGTCAGCGCCGGCAGCCAGAGCGGCTTCAGCAGCTGGACCCTGGGTGAAGACGGCAACACGTACGGTCTTGCCAGTGCCGTGTGGCAGCACGGTAGCGCTACGAACGACCTGGTCGGATTTACGTGGGTCAACACCGAGGTTTACGGCGATGTCGTAGGACTCGACGAACTTGGCAGCCGGCAGCGAAGCCAGCAGAGTTGCCGCTTCTTCGAAGCTGTAGGCCTTGCCTGCTTCGATTTTCTCGGCGATAGCCTTTTGGCGCTTGGTCAGCTTAGCCATTACACACCCTCCACGTTCAGGCCCATGCTGCGGGCAGAGCCAGCGATGGTGCGTACAGCAGCGTCCAGGTCAGCGGCAGTCAGATCAGCCTGTTTGGCTTTGGCGATCTCTTCCAGCTGAGCACGGTTCACGGTACCGACTTTGACGGTGTTCGGGCGAGCCGAACCACTGGTCAGGCCAGCAGCTTTCTTCAGCAGAACCGAGGCAGGGGTGCTCTTGGTCTCGAAGGTGAAGCTACGGTCGCTGTAGACAGTGATGATCACTGGAGTCGGCAGGCCTGGCTCTTGACCCTGAGTACGGGCGTTGAAGGCCTTGCAGAATTCCATGATGTTCACACCATGTTGACCCAGTGCTGGACCAACGGGTGGGCTTGGGTTGGCCTGGCCGGCCTTTACTTGCAGCTTGATGTAAGCCTGAATCTTCTTAGCCATGAGCTACTCCAAAATCGGGTACGAACGCCTGATGGCTCCCCGGATGACTTGCGTTTTATCCCAGTGACGACAAAACCCCGCAGCACATAGGGCTGCGGGGTATGGGATGCTGCGTTCCGCTAGACCTTCTCGACCTGGCTGAACTCGAGCTCCACCGGGGTGGAGCGACCGAAAATGAGCACTGCAACCTGCAGGCGGCTCTTCTCGTAGTTAACTTCTTCGACGTTGCCATTGAAGTCAGCGAAGGGACCGTCAATGACGCGAACCACTTCACCCGGCTCGAACAACGTCTTCGGCTTAGGCTTGTCGCTGCCGTCGGCTACGCGACGCAGGATGGCCTCAGCTTCTTTATCAGTGATAGGCGCAGGCTTGTCTGCGGTACCACCAATGAAACCCATAACACGAGGGGTGTCCTTGACAAGGTGCCAAGTCCCTTCGTTCATTTCCATCTGAACCAGCACATAGCCCGGGAAGAACTTGCGCTCGCTCTTGCGCTTCTGGCCGTTACGCATTTCGACGACTTCCTCGGTCGGAACCAGGATTTCGCCGAACTCGTCTTCCATGCCAGCCAGCTTGACGCGCTCTACCAGGGAGCGCATGACATGCTTCTCGTAACCCGAGTAAGCATGCACTACATACCAACGCTTAGCCACGGGACACCTTTAGCCAACAATCAGGGAGACCAACCAACCGAGCAGGGAGTCGAGACCCCACAGCACCAGCGCCATAACCAAAACAACAGCCACGACAATCAGCGTGGTCTGAGTGGTTTCCTGACGGGTTGGCCACACGACTTTACGGATCTCGGTACGTGCTTCCTTCGCCAGCGCAAAGAACGACTTACCCTTGGCGGTCTGCAGAGCAACGAAGCCCGCGACAGCAGCCAGAACAAGCAGGACGAGTACGCGATACAGGATTGGGGATGCGGAGTAATACTGATTACCCACGACACCAACAACTACCAATGCGACAACAGCGAGCCACTTGAACAGATCAAAACGCGAATCTTGGGCTTCAGTTTTGGGAGTCATCGGGGAGGATCCTGTAAGAAGAAAGCCAATCACACCGAGGTGAATGGCAGGTCAGGAGGGAATCGAACCCCCAACCTACGGTTTTGGAGACCGTCGCTCTGCCAATTGAGCTACTGACCTTTAACGCTGTATCAGGCCGGCCATTATACCGGCCCGATCAAATAAATCAACTACTTATTCAATAATTTTTGCTACGACGCCGGCGCCGACGGTACGACCGCCTTCACGGATGGCGAAGCGCAGACCGTCTTCCATTGCGATGGTCTTGATCAGGGTGACTTCCAT
>NZ_JBJDNC010000077.1:0-13062 GCF_044900265.1 Pseudomonas sp. NPDC089406
AGGGGGCCGGATGATGGGAGCAGGCGGTTTTTGGTTACTTTTTTCCAAGAAAAAAAGTAACCCGCCGTAAGGGCGGAAAGGTGACTAAAAGCCGCTATCGTCAATGAATGCGCATACATCTCCCAAAGCAATCACCATAAAGCCCCGAACCCAAACCCGACCCCAAAAAACCCGAAACACCTTGCAACACCCCAAAAGCGGGTATATACACGTACCCATGCTGACCAGTGAATGTATCTGCACCCACCTCCGTCGCGCCGCCCGCGGTGTAAGCCGACACTACGACGAAGCCCTAGCCGGCTTCGGTATCAACGTCGCCCAGTTTTCCCTGCTGCGCAGCGTGCAACGGCTGGACAAACCCAGCATCACCACCCTGGCCGAAGCCATGGGCCTGGAACGCAGCACCCTGGGCCGCAACCTGCGGGTGCTGGAGGCCGAAGGCCTGGTACAACTCGCCGACGGCGACGACCAACGCAACCGCCTGGTGCTGCTGAGCGAAGAGGGCAGGGCACGCCTGCAAGCCGCCCAGCCCGCCTGGGAACACGCCCAGGCACAACTGGTGACGCAATTGGGCGACGGCCAGCGCGACATGCTGGTACGCCTGCTGGAACAGCTTGCCTGAACAACAACGACGATAAGCGGGTATATACCCGCATAAACCTTGCGATGGGCTGGAGACAACGACAATGACATCCCTGTGGCGGAGCAGCGGTTGGATATTACTGGGGGCAGCGCTGATCCTGGCGCTGTCGCTGGGCGTGCGGCACGGCTTCGGCCTGTTCCTGGCGCCGATGAGCGCCGATTTTGGCTGGGGCCGCGAGGTATTCGCCTTCGCCATTGCCCTGCAAAACCTCATCTGGGGCCTGGCCCAGCCATTCGCCGGCGCCTTGGCCGACCGCCTGGGGGCGGCCAAGGTGGTGATCGTCGGCGGCATTCTCTACACCGCAGGCCTGGTGCTGATGGGCATGGCCGACTCGGCCTGGTCGCTGTCGCTCAGTGCCGGGCTGCTGATCGGTATTGGCCTGTCCGGCACCTCGTTCTCGGTCATCCTCGGCGTGGTCGGCCGCGCCGTGCCGGCTGAAAAACGCAGCATGGCCATGGGCATCGCCAGCGCCGCCGGCTCCTTTGGCCAGTTCGCCATGCTGCCCGGCACCCTCGGGCTGATCCAGTGGCTGGGCTGGTCCGCCGCGCTGTTGGTGCTGGGGCTGCTGGTGGCGCTGATCGTGCCCTTCGTCGGCCTGTTGCGCGACAAGCCGCTGCCGGTCCACGGCAACGAGCAGACCCTCGGCCAGGCGCTGCGTGAAGCCTGCTCGCACTCAGGCTTCTGGCTGCTGGCGCTGGGCTTTTTCGTCTGCGGTTTTCAGGTGGTGTTCATTGGCGTGCACCTGCCGGCCTACCTGGTCGACCAGCACCTGCCGGCCACCACCGGTACCACGGTGCTGGCGCTGGTGGGGTTATTCAATATCGTCGGCACCTACACCGCCGGCTGGCTCGGCGGGCGGATGTCCAAGCCGCGCCTGCTGACTGCGCTGTACTTGCTGCGGGCGCTGGTGATCGTGTTGTTCCTGTGGGCGCCGGTGACCCAGTTCAGCGCCTACCTGTTCGGTATCGCCATGGGCCTGTTGTGGCTGTCGACGGTACCTCTGACCAACGGCACCGTGGCCACGCTGTTCGGTGTGCGCAACCTGTCGATGCTCGGCGGCATCGTGTTCCTGTTCCACCAGCTCGGTGCCTTCCTCGGCGGCTGGCTGGGCGGCGTGGTGTATGACCATACCGGCAGCTACGAGCTGGTCTGGCAGATCTCGATCCTGCTCAGTCTGCTGGCCGCCGCGCTCAACTGGCCGGTGCGCGAGCGCCCGGTGGCGCGCCTGCAGGCGCAGGCGGCATGAACCGGCAACTGGCGCGCGGCCTGCTGGCCCTGGCTGCGCTGCTGGTGCTGGCCCTGGTGTGGTGGGGCTGGCACAAGGGCGGGTTGGCGCTGATGCAGTTGGGCATGAGCCTGTGTTAGGCGCTACCCTGCACCTTCATGGAACCGTTTTAGGGAGTACCCGATGAAGCGCGCGCACTGGCTGATGATTCCCCTGCTGGCCCTGGCCGCCAGCACTTCAAGCTGGGCGGCAGGCTGCCCGGCACTGCTGCAGGGCAGCCTGCCCGAGCTGCGCGGCAAGGAGCAGATCGACCTGTGCCAGCGCTACGCCGGCAAGCCGCTGGTGGTGATCAATACCGCCAGCTATTGCGGCTTTGCCCCGCAGTTCGAGGGCCTCGAGAGCACCTACAAGGCCTACCACGGGCAGGGGCTGGAAATGCTCGGGGTGCCGTCCAACGACTTCAAGCAGGAAGACGCTGACGCCGAGAAAACCGCCAAGGTCTGCTACGCCAACTACGGCGTCACCTTCAGCATGAGCAAGACCCAGGCGGTGCGCGGCAAGGATGCGATCCCGCTGTTCGTCGAGCTGGCGCGCCAGAGCAGCGCGCCGAAATGGAATTTCTACAAGTACGTGGTGGACCGTAAAGGCAAGGTGGTCGGCAGCTTCTCCAGCCTGACCAAGCCTGACGACCCGGCGTTCACCGCGGCCATCGAAAAGGCCATCGCCTCGCAACCCTGAAACCGGGGCCGCACGGAGCCCCATCAAGGTCAGTGCGGATGTACGGTGAGTGCGACCAAGCGCAGCACCACCGGCCGTACCATCAGTACACAGACGAAGGCCACCGGCATCGCCAGCTGGTAGGCCTTGAGCACGTTGTGCAGGTACTGGGCATCGACGCCGGCATTGGCGGCGGTGATCACGAAGCACATCAGCAGGGCCATGATCGCCGACATGTAGAAGGCGAACACATACGGCGTGGCGGCGGGGCGCAGCTTGCGCCGGCTGCGGGTGGAAGACAGTTCGGTCATGAAAACTCCCGGGCAGGTGAATGAGCCGGCAGGTTAGCAATGCGCGGGCTGCCTGCTGTAGACCTTGGAGACTGAGTTCTTTATAAAGAGAAACTTACGAATCCTGGGGGCGGCATGGACCTGCTCAACGCCATTCGCAGTTTCATCAAGGTGGTCGAGGCCGGCAGCATTGCCGGCGGTGCCCGCGCATTGGGCTTGAGCCCGGCCGCGGTGAGCCAGAACCTGGCACGGCTGGAGGCGCACCTGCAGGTGCGCCTGTTGTCGCGCACCACCCGCAGCATGGCCCTGACCCCCGCGGGCAGCCTGTACTACGAGCGGGTCAGCCATATCGAGCGCGACCTGGCCATGGCCGAGCAGGCGGTAACCACCCCTGACAGCGAGCCCCAGGGCCGGCTGTGCATCGCTACCACTTCAGCCTTTGGCCGGCATGTGCTGGCGCCGCTGATTCCGGCGTTCGCTGCGCGCTACCCGCTGCTTTCGATAGAGTTGGTGATGACTGACCGCAAGGTGAACCATGCCCGCGAGGACGTCGATGTCAGCCTGCGTATCACCCCGCAACTGGAAGACCATCTGCTGGCCCGGCATATCGCCCGCATTCCCTTTATCTGCTGCGCCTCGCCTGGCTACCTGGCCGCAGCAGGCAGGCCAGCCACACCCGAGGCGTTGCGCGAGCACCGTTGCCTGGTGTTCCGCTACCCGGTGGATGGCCGCTTTCTTACCTGGGGCTTCATGCGTGACGAACTGCGTTTTGAAGCGCAGTTCGGCCCGGTGCTGATCAGTGACGATGTCGATGCCCTGACCCAGATGGCGCTCAACGACGGCGGCATCACCCGCCTGGCCGAGTTCATCGTGCGCCCGCACCTGGACGCCGGCCGGCTGGTGCCGCTGTTCGAGTACAGCAGCGCTGCCGAGGCTTATGCGCGCACCGAGCCGATGGACATCTACCTGTGCCTGGCCGACCGTTTCGCCATGACCGCCAAGGTGCGGGCGTTCACCGATTACCTGCAGCAGGCCCTGGGCGGGCGCTGGCCCGTACAGGCATGAAAAAACCGCCCCGAGGGTAATGCCTGTCAGTTAACGAAATTGGGGCCGCTGTGCGGCCCTTCGCGGGCAAGCCCGCTCCCACAGGGGGCGCGCAAGGTTTCAAGCCGGCGCTGTACCTGTAGGAGCGGGCTTGCCCGCGAAGGGCTGCAAATCAGCCCCATTTATGACGCTAACTGACTGGCATTAGCCTCGAGGGCGGTTTTTTCATGCAGCAATTACAACTTAGAAGCGGTAGGTCAGCGAAGCACCAACGCCGTGGGCGCTGTTTTCGTACTTGGCCTGGTAGCTGCCTTTCAGGCCAGCTTCGATCGGGGAGCCCGGCTGGTTGTTGACCTTGGTGTCCTCTTCCCACAGGTAGGAGTAGGCCACGTCGATGGTCAGGTCATCCGATGGGCTCCAGCCGGCACCGAGGCTGAAGATCTTGCGATCGCCAGTTGGGATGCGCGGGGAGCGATCGTGGTTGTTGGTCGGCGACTGGTCCACCGAGAAGCCGGTACGCAGTACCCACTCCTTGTTGACCCTGTACGAGGCACCGATGGCGTGGGCCCAGGTGTCGTGCCAGTTCTGTTCTTCGGTGATGGTCGAGAACTGCGCGGCCGGGCCGGTGATGCCTTCGTTGTTGACCGTGATGTTTTCCAGGCGGCTCCAGCGCGTCCAGGTGCTGCCGGCGTACAGGGTCCACTGGTCATCCAGTTCGTGGGTGATCGAGAAGTCCACCGACTCCGGGGTCTTGATCTTCAGGGTGGCGTCGTACTTGTTGCCATCCTGGCCGAGCAGCGGGTAGCTGATCTTGGTCTTGCCTTCGAGCTTGTAGTCCACCATCGAGTGGTAGGTCAGGCCCAGGCGGGTGCGGTCGGTGGCTTGCACCATGATGCCGATGTTGTAGCCGACGGCAGTGTCGTCGCCCTTGATCTTCACCTCACCATCGCCCGGTTGCAGCGGCGGCGCGAGGCTTGCCAGGTTCGAACCCAGCTCACCTTCGATACGGTTGATGGTCGGGCCGAAACCGATCGAGACCTTGTCGTTGAAGGCATAGCTCACGGTTGGCTGGAAGGTGATGACCTGGACGTGGCTTTTCTTGCCCCAGTAGCGGGCGGCATCGTCGCTGCCGTAGTCGGTCACCAGGCCGAACGGCACGTAGACGCCGAAACCGACGCTCCAGTTATCGTCCAGTGGTTTGACGTAGTAGCCCATAGGCACACCGACGAACGGGACCATGTCACCGTCGGTTTCCCCCCCTTTGCTGCTGCCCGGGCCCGAGATATCGGACTTGGCGATCACGGCAGCGGCGCCCACGGTGATCTGCTCGCGCTTGAGGCGCGACATACCCGCAGGGTTGCCATACACGGTGCTGGCATCTTCGGCAGAAGAAGAACGACCCGCGAAACCTGTCCCCATGCCGCTGATGCTTTGTTCGTTCAGCGCGAAACCGCTGGCGAACAGTTGGCTGGAAGCGACCGCAACTGCGACGCCGAGGGAGGTCTTGAGCATTGCTTTTTTCATTATTAGAAACTCCTTGGGTTCTCCGGGGCGAAAAGCTACCAACAAATCGCGCTCCACGCTATAGGCTCAAACGCAGGAGATAGAGCGGTTTTGTAGGACAATCCGACCAAAATTCCCTTTTTTCCGGTTGTAAATGTGAGTGCTTCTCAGCAGGCCTGAACGTGAGCAGGTTCGATGCAGTGTTGCCAGGCCTGGGTGAAGTCGCGCAGGCGGCCTTGCGGGTGGAAAATTTGGCGCCAGATACGTGCCAACCCTAGCAGGTCGTCGGCGGCAGGCAGTGGCGTGGCCTGTTCCTCGATCAGCATCCAGGCGATGGCCGTGGCGTAGCGCAGGTTGACGGTAAGTTCGAGGTGGGGGCCGCCGAGGAAGGCGTGCTGGCTTGCCAGGCCGCGGACCAGGCTGGCAAGTTCAGGGTCCCGGGCAAGGTAGTGGTCCCACAGCACGCGGTGGCGTTGCCCGGTGATGCGGTACAGGCCGTGGCCACGCCGGTCGTGCAGGGCGGAGCCCAGGGCTGACTGGCTGGCGGCAACGCCCAGTAACAATGCTTCGGCGCTGTCGCAGTGGCGATTCAGGTAGACCAGCGTCGGCCGGATCACGTATTGGCTCAACTCGTTCGCAGCAATGCCCATGATGCCCTCATATGCAAAGGGCCGACGGGCGCTGGAGCTTGGCAGCTGGTGAGTGGTCAGGCCCGCCGGAAGCGGTCAGGGCCGCTCGAGTTGAAGTGTAGTGTGATAAGCGTGATGTAAAGGGCTGTTTTTAAATCGATTGCAGCCTGACGGCGCGGGGCATATGCCCGCTGGCGATTAAGCCAAGAACCATCAGGCAGCGGGGCGGGGCATGCATTCATGGTGTGAATCTGCCGCCATTCATTCATGCAACCAGTGACTGGCGAGTGCGATCGATCACTGCCTGCAGCGGTTCAGCCCGGTTGTACTGCTCCGGGTAGAGGCGCTCGGTATGGCAGGCGACGCCATGCTCGTCCACCAGGGTGAAACTGAAGCTGCCCTTGCGTGGGGCGACGATCAGGCACTTGAGTGGTGCGAAGGCCTGGGAAAGGGTGCCGAAAGCGGCTTGGATCTGTTGTTGTTTGCTCATGTTTTTGGATGTTCCTGCGTAAGACACGGGTTTCGATCCGTGCACAATAGAAACGTTCCAGTGACGTCTTTATTAAGGAGACGCAGAACCTGACTGGAACAGGGCAGCCAGAGGGGCGCAAATAAGGTGGGCGCTTGGGCTGACTGGTAGGTACGACAGAAGGCAGGCAGCACACCGGGGCCAGGGTTCGAGGCGCCGGGGAAGATCCTGATCAATCAGTGACGTGATTCGTGCTCGGGCAGGGGTATGCGGAGGGAATCATCGAGCGGGCCGGTCCGGAGGGGCAGCGAAGCTGCTGAGGACTTGGTGGCCGGAATTGACTTTCAGCTGGGTACTAACGGGGCGCAACCCTACAGCAAGAGTTAGGGGTTGGCAAGGGTTTTGATGTTTTTTTGCTTGTGTTGCGCGGAGCCGGCCATTATGCCGATTTTGCCGGGGGCTGGGAAGAGGGGGAAATACCTGCCCAAGGGTGCGAATGTGCCGTTTTCGTGCAGGGACATGCCGCGTGCCGGTGCACTTGTACACACTTGGTCCAACACTTGTAACCGTTTGGCAACAGCCTGTGGATGCTTCGCCAATGCCTTGACTGGTGGGTTAAGTCAATGAAAAAAAACACTAATTTTGACTGGTGAAAAAATCGTCAGTTTGACTGTAGGCCCCATTTCACAAGGGTTTGAGGGCTTGGTGAGGGGGTTGTCCACCGAGTTATCCACAGCTTCTGTGGATTGTCCCGAGCGCTTGCTCTAGCACGGGCGTGCCAGCTGTTTGATGAAGTGTCCGACAATCGGGGGTAGTGAGCACGGGGCGCATTTTTGGCCGCGTAACGTCAAGAAAAAAACATCATAAAAATATGTTCATCATGGTGCAGCGGCCGGGCCATTGCGGCAAAAAAGGAGTAGAGTGGCGCGCCTCTCGAGTCACCAACGCTGTCGGTCATGAAGCTTCGCGGTAAACCCCTCGCCAGTTGTGCATCCTCTTCGCCGTTGCCCCCCAACAAACGCTTTTCGCTGAAAGTGGCCCTGTGGCTGCTCGACAGCCCGCGCCTGGGCGACAAGCCCAGCGTCAAGCACCTGGCCGGGCGCATGCTCAAGCAGCCGGCGCGCCAGGGCGTGGTGGTTGCGCAAAGCCGCCTGGGGCAGATGCTCTGCCGTGATTGTGGCAACGCCCGCGACCGGCGCATCGGCCACGACCTGCTGCGCCAGGCCGCCCGCGCCGGCGACCTGAGCGCGCAGCAGGAATACGCCCGCCTGTGCCAGGCCCAGGAGGATTAGGGCCGGGCTGACGCGATCCCCGTAGGAGCCGGCTTGCCGGCGACAGGGCCGGAACAGGCAACCCACCCGCGCGCCTGATAAGCTGCGCAACATCCGTCAAGACGCGTTCGGGGTAACCATGGTTGTGGATCTGACCAGCATCCTGCTGGGCTTGGTGGCAGGGGCTGTGCCCTGCCTTGGCTGGGTCATGCAGGTACAGCGCCGCCAGGGCGCGCGCAACGCCGAGCAGACCCTGCTCGAAGAGCGCCTGGGCAGCGCGCAACTGGCCCAAGAGGGCCTGCAGGCGCAACTGGACGCCACCCGCGACGAGATCAGCGACCTCAGCGAAGCCAACACCCTCAAGCAGACCCAACTGGCCGCCCAGGGCCGCGAGCTGGAGCTGCTGCAGATCGACCGTGACAACGCCCGCGACGCCGCCCACGCCTGGCACCTCGAGCGCGCCAGCCGCGAAGCCGAGCTGCGCCGCCTCGAGGCCCAGACGGCGCGCCTGGAAGCCGAGCTGCGCGAACAGCAGGACAGCCACCAGCAGCGCCTGGAAGACCTGCAAGAGGCCCGCGATACCCTGCGCGCGCAGTTCGCCGAGCTGGCCGGCAAGATCTTCGACGAACGCGAACAGCGTTTCGCCCAGACCAGCCAGCAGCACCTGGGTCAATTGCTCGACCCGCTCAAGGAGCGCATCCAGGCTTTTGAAAAACGCGTCGAGGAAAGCTACCAGCAAGAAGCCCGCGAGCGCTTCTCGCTGAGCAAGGAACTCGAACGCCTGCAGCAGCTCAACCTGCGCCTGTCCGACGAAGCCACCAACCTTACCCAGGCGCTCAAGGGCCAGAAAACCCAGGGCAACTGGGGCGAGCTGATCCTGGAGCGGGTACTGGAGCACGCAGGCCTCGAGAAGGGCCGCGAATACCAGACCCAGGTCAGCCTGAAAAGCGCCGACGGCGAGCGCTTCCAGCCCGACGTGTTGATCATGCTGCCCGGCGACAAGCAGGTGGTGGTGGACGCCAAGGTCAGCCTTACCGCCTACCAGCAGTTCGTCGCCGGCAACGACGAAAACGCGCTCAAGCAGCACGTGCAGTCGTTGCGCAACCATGTGAAGGGCCTGTCGAGCAAGGACTACAACCGCCTCGACGGCCTGCACAGCCTGGATTTCGTGCTGCTGTTCGTGCCCATCGAGGCGGCCTTCTCGGCGGCGCTGCAGGCCGAGCCGAACCTGTTCCAGGAAGCCTTCGACCGGCAGATCGTGATCGTCAGCCCCACCACCTTGCTGGCCACCCTGCGGGTGATCGACAGCTTGTGGAAGCAGGAACGGCAAAGCCAGAACGCCCGCGAAATCGCCGAGCGCGCCGGCTGGCTGTACGACAAGTTCGTGCTGTTCATCCAGGACCTGGACGAGCTGGGCAGCCGCCTGCAACAGGTAGACAAAGCCTACGCCGCAGCGCGCAACAAGCTTTGCGAAGGGCGCGGCAACCTGGTCAGCCGCAGCGAGCAGCTGAAGTTGCTTGGCGCCCGGGCCAGCAAGAGCCTGCCGGCCGAGCTGATCGAGCGCGCGCTCAGCGACGAAGTGCTTACTGAACCAGGCTCAGATGCCGATTGAGCAGGGCGCGCAGGGCTGCCGGCTTGACCGGCTTGGCCAGGTAGTCCAGGCCCGCGGCGTGCACCATGGCGATGGTCTCGTTGCGCCCGTCGGCACTGATCACCACCCCCGGTACCGGCTCGCCCAGGCGCGCCCGTAGCCAGCCCATCAGCCCGGTGCCGGTCTCGCCGTCGTCCAGGTGGTAGTCCACCAGCGCCAGGTGCGGGCGCAGGCCCTTGGCCAGCAGCGCCTCGCACTCGGCCTGGTTGCGCGCGGTGGACACCTGGCAGCCCCAGCGGCTGAGCAGGCTGTTCATGCCGATCAGGATGCTGTCTTCGTTGTCCACGCACAGCACCTGCAAGCCGGCCAGCGGCTGCCCGGCCTGCTCCACCGGCGCAGGCGCCACCGGGGCGGGGCTGCGGGCGATCGGTACGCCGACGCGGAACACACTGCCCTTGCCCGGCCACGAGCGCACCTCGAGCGGGTGGCCAAGCACCCGGCACAAGCCATCGGCGATCGCCAGGCCCAGGCCCAGGCCTTTTTCGGCGCGGGTCTGGTGGCTGTCCAGGCGCTTGAACTCCTGGAAGATCACCTGCAGCTTGTCGTCGGCGATGCCCGGGCCACGGTCCCACACCTCCAGCCACAGCTGCCCGCCCTGGCGCCGCGCGCCCAGCAAGATCGGCCCCTTGCCATAGCGCAGGGCGTTGGTGAGGAAATTCTGCAGCACCCGGCGCAGCAGCTTCATGTCGCTGTCCACCCGCAGGCGGCTGCCGCGCAGGCGGAAGGCCAGGCCCTTTTCGGCGGCCAGCACCTTGAACTCGGCGCCCAGGGTGTCGAACAGGTCGTTCAGGGCGAAGGCCTTCACGTCCGGGGTGATCTTGCCGTTTTCCAGGCGCGAGATATCCAAGAGGTCGCTGATCAGCTCTTCAGCCGAGCGCAGCGAGCTGTCCATGTGCTGCACCAGTTGCTGGGCCTCGTCGTTCATGCCCTCCGCCTGCTGCGACAGCGCGGCGGAGAACAGCCGTGCGGCGTTCAGCGGCTGCATCAGGTCGTGGCTGACCGCAGCCAGGAAGCGCGTCTTGGACTGGCTCACCGCCTCGGCGCGGCTCTTGGCCTCGCTGAGTGCCTGGTTGAGTTGCGACAGCTCGTGGGTACGCTCGGCGACCCGCTGCTCCAGCCCCTCGTTGGCATCGCGCAGGGCCTGCTCGGCCTCGCGGAACGGGGTGATGTCGGTGAAGCTCATGACGAAGCCGCCGCCGGGCATCGGGTTGCCGATCAGCTCGATCACCCGGCCGTTGGGGAACAAGCGCTCGGAGGAGTGCGCGCGGCCCTGGCGCATCCAGTGCAGGCGCCGGGCCACATGCACCTGGGCCTCGCCCGGGCCGCACAGGCCGCGTTCGGCGTTGTAGCGGATGATGTCGGCAATCGGCCGGCCGACGCTGATCAGCCCTTCGGGGTAGTTGAAAAGCTCCAGGTAGCGGCGGTTCCAGGCCACCAGGTGCAGGTTCTGGTCGACCACGCTGATGCCCTGGTTGATGTTCTCGATCGCCCCCTGCAGCAGCGCGCGGTTGAACTGCAGCACCTCGCTGGCTTCGTCGGCGATGCGCACCACGTCTTCGAGCTGCATCTCGCGGCCTTCGATGGCCGCCTTGACCACCGCGCGGGTGGAGGAGGTGCCGAGCACGCCGGCCAGCAGCCGTTCGGTGTGCTCGATCCAGTCGCCGTCGGCGTTCTGGTTGGGGTTGAAGCCCTTGCCCTGGCGGTAGGCAAAGCGAATGAAGCTCTGCCGCGCGCGCTCCTCACCGACGAAACGCGCCGCCAGGTTGAGCAGGTCGTCGATCTGCACCGCCAGCAGCGGCTTGCTGCTGGGCCGGGCGCTGGTCTGCTGGCCGATGAAGGCGCCGGCCTGCCAGTGTTCCGACACCCGCGTGCGCGACAAAATCGACACCCAGGCGAACAGGGTGAAGTTGCCCGCCAGCGACAGCACCACGCCCTGGGTCAGTGGGGTGATCGGCAGCCCCAGCGGGTTGCCGTGCAGCCAGGCCAGGCCCGGGAACAGCTCCAGCGGCCAGCCGACACTGTGGGCGGCGATCGGCAGCACCAGGGTGTAGAACCACAGGAAGATGCCGGCCGCCAGGCCCGCGAACACGCCGCGGCGGTTGGCCTGCTTCCAGTACAGCGCGCCGAGCATCGCCGGGGTCAGTTGAGTCACTGCGGCAAAGGCGATCTGGCCGATGGTGGCAAGGCTTGCGGTGGAGCCCAGCAGGCGGTAGCTCACATACGCCAGCAGCAGAATGACCACGATGGTCACCCGGCGCACCGACAGCATCCAGTGGCGGAACGCCTCGAACGGCCGCTCGGCGTTGTTGCGCCGCAGCAGCCAGGGCAGCAGCATGTCGTTGGAAACCATGGTCGACAGCGCCACGGCTTCGACGATGACCATGCCGGTGGCCGCCGAGGCGCCGCCGATGAACGCCAGCAGCGCCAGGCTCGGGTGCGCCTCGGCCAGCGGCAGGCTGATCACGAACGAGTCGGAAATCACCGTGCCCGGCAGCAGCATCTGCCCGGCCAGGGCTATCGGCACCACAAACAATGCAGCCAGCGCCAGGTACATCGGGAACACCCAGCGTGCCAGGCGCATGTCCTGGGGCTCGATGTTCTCCACCACGGTGACGTGGAACTGGCGCGGCAGGCAGATGATTGCCATCATCGCCACGGCGGTCTGTACCACCATCGACGGCCAGTTGATGGTTTCCTGCCAGTAGCTGTCCAGGTGCACCGACTGGCGCGCCTGGGTGAACAGGTCGTCGAAGCCGTCATACAGGTTGAACACCACGAAGGCGCCCACCGCCAGAAATGCCAGCAGCTTGACCAGGGACTCGAAGGCGATTGCCAGCACCATGCCACGGTGGTGCTCGGTGACGTCCAGGCTGCGGGTACCGAACACGATGGCGAACAGCGCCAGCACCAACGACACCACCAGCGCGGTGTCCTGCACCCGGGTGCCGGTGGCATCGGCATTGGCGCCGATCAACAGGTTCACCCCCAGCACGATGCCCTTGAGCTGCAGGGCGATGTACGGCAGCACGCCCACCAGGCAGATCAGCGCCACCACCACGGCGAGGGTTTGCGACTTGCCGTAGCGGGCGGCGATGAAGTCGGCGATGGAGGTGATGTTCTGCTGCTTGCTGATCAGCACCATCTTTTGCAGCACCCAGGGCGCGAAGATCAACAGCAGGATCGGCCCCAGGTAAATCGGTAAAAACGCCCACAGTTGCTCGGCGGCCTGGCCGACCGCGCCGAAGAAGGTCCAGCTGGTGCAGTACACCGCCAGCGACAGGCTGTACACCCAGGCACGCAGGCGCGGCGGTAGCGGCGTGCTTCGCCGGTCCCCGTAAAAGGCGATGGCGAACATGATGGCCATATAGGCCAGGGCGACCACGGCGATCAGCCCGCTGGACAACGACATGCAAACTCCGCAGCAATGAATGGAACGCGGTCCCGATCAATCAGTCTGGCACGCGCCGCAAGGTTCGTCAGCGCCGACGTTGGTCGCAGTGGCAGGACGTCGCAGGGGGGGCACTGGTAGGAGCGGGGGGGGGGGGGGGGGGGGGGGGGGGGGGGGGGGGGGGGGGGGGGGGGGGGGGGGGGGGGGGGGGGGGGGGGGGGGGGGGGGGGGG
>NZ_JBJDNC010000078.1:0-12363 GCF_044900265.1 Pseudomonas sp. NPDC089406
GGGGGCCGGATGATAGGAGCAGGCGGTTTTGCTTACTTTTGCCAAGACAAAAGTAAGCCGCCGTAAGGGCGGAAAGGTGACGAAAAGCCTCTATCTTCAATGAATGCGCATACATCTCCCAAAGCAATCACCATCAAACCTCGAACCCAAACCCCAAACCCCAAACCCCAAAACCTACCCCATCGGATGCAAAACCCTGAACCCCTGCGCCTCCTCAACCAACCAGTCATGCACCGCCCGAGCCCCCGGCTGGGTCAGCCCCCCCGGCGGATACAGCAGCACATAGCGCTTGTGGTTGGCGATCGGCACCCCAAACGGCACGATCAACGCCCCACGCTCCAGCTCGTCATTGAGCAAGGTCCGCCGGGCAATGGCCACGCCAATCCCGGCGATCGCAGCCTCGATGGTCAAATGGTTGCGATTGAACGTATGCCCGCGCCGCACATCCAGCCCGCCCGCACCAATACCCGCCAGGTAGAACTCCCACTCCGCATACTCCGAACTGCCGCGCCAGGCGGTAATGTCGTGCAGCAGCGGGTAGTGCACCAGGTCCGCCGGACCATGCAGGGGCGGGCGCCCACGCAACAGGGCAGGGGAGCAGACCGGGAAGATCTGCTCGTCCAGCAAGGGTGTGGACAGCATGCCCGGGTAGCTGCCGTCGTTGAGGTCGATGGCCAGGTCGAAGTCCTGCGGGTGCAGTGCCTGGTTGCTGTCCTCGGCTACCAAGCGCAGCTCGATGTCCGGGTAGCGCTGCTGGAACCGCGGCAGCCGCGGGGTCAGCCATTTGGCCAGAAACGACGGGATCGAACGCAGGCGCAAGGTGCCGCGGATCTCGCCGGCATCCAGGCGCAGCAGCTCGGCCTCGATGCTGCCGTAAGCCTCGGCCACGGTCTGCGCCAAGCGCTGGCCCTCGGCAGACAACTCCACGCCGCGGGCCTTGCGCAGGAACAGGCGAAAGCCCAGGCGCTCCTCCAGCTGGCGCATCTGCTGGCTGACCGCACCGGGGGTAATGTGCAGCTCTTCGGCGCAGCGGGTGAACGACAGGTGCCGGGCCGCGCACGAGAACACATGCAGCCACACGTACACCTGGCCGTTGAGTTGGCCTTTCATCGTTTAGTCCTGCTAAAGGCTTGTGTAGAAACTTTCGTTGGTCATCGACCTTGGAGCGCGTCAGTATCGCCCAAGTTGGCAATACCGCTCAAATTTCTCAAAGCGCCGTGGACCAGCGGTTTTTACCGTCACGGCAAGGCATTAGCATGGCTATCAGTGTTTTCGACCTTTTCAAGATTGGCATCGGCCCGTCCAGCTCCCACACCGTCGGCCCCATGCGCGCTGCAGCGACCTTTGCCCAGGCACTGCGTGAGCGTGGCCTGCTGGCACAGGTGGCCCGCGTCGAGGTGCGCCTGTACGGCTCGTTGTCGGCCACCGGGGTTGGCCACGCCACCGACCGCGCCTGCCTGCTGGGCCTGATGGGGCAATGGCCGGACCGCATCGACCCGCACAGCATCGAGCCGCGCATCGATCAATTGATGCAGGAGCAGTGCCTGATGCTCGATGGCCGCCAGCCGGTCGAATTCCAGTACAGCCGCGACATGCGCCTGCTGGACGAGAACCTGCCATACCACCCCAACGCCATGACCCTGGAGAGCTTCGACGGGCAGGGCAGCCAGTTCAGCCAGACCTACTACTCCATCGGTGGCGGCTTCATCATCGAGCAAGCCGAGCTGGACGCGCCCCAAGCCGGCAGCAGCCAGGTCGAGTTGCCCTACGAATTCAACAGCGGCGCCGAGCTGCTGGCCCTGTGCAAACAGCACAAGCTCAGCGTCAGCCAACTGATGATGGCCAACGAACGCGCCTGGCGCAGCGAAGCCGAGGTGCGCGAAGGCCTGCTGAAGATCTGGGCGGCGATGGGCGAGTGCGTGGCCAACGGCCTGCGCAACGAAGGCATTCTGCCGGGCGGGCTCAAGGTCAAGCGCCGCGCCGCCAAGCTGCACCGCAGCCTGCAGGAACTGGGCAAGCCCAACGTGATCGGCTCGACCTTGAGCGCGATGGAATGGGTCAACCTGTTCGCCCTGGCGGTCAACGAAGAAAACGCCGCCGGCGGGCGCATGGTCACCGCGCCCACCAATGGCGCGGCGGGCATCATCCCGGCGGTGCTGCATTACTACATGAAGTTCAACCCCGAGGCCTGCGACGACGATGTGGTGGCGTTTCTGCTCGCAGCTGCCGCCGTGGGTATTCTGTGCAAGAAGAATGCTTCGATTTCCGGTGCCGAAGTGGGCTGCCAGGGCGAGGTGGGCTCGGCCTGCTCCATGGCCGCTGCGGGCCTGGCCGAAGTGCTGGGTGCCACACCGCCGCAGCTGGAAAACGCCGCCGAAATTGCCCTCGAGCACAACCTCGGCCTGACCTGCGACCCGGTCGGTGGCCTGGTGCAGGTGCCGTGCATCGAGCGCAACGCCATTGCCGCAGTCAAGGCGATCAACGCCGTGCAGATGGCCCTGCGCGGTGACGGTGAGCACTTCATCTCCCTCGACCGGGTGATCCGCACCATGCGCGACACCGGCGCCGACATGCACGCCAACTACAAGGAAACCTCCCGCGGCGGCCTGGCCGTGGCCTTTGTCGAATGCTGACACTCCCCTTGTAGGCGCCGGCTTGCCGGCGATGGCGTCGGCAGCACCATCAATAATGCCTGCCAGGGCCTCATCGCCGGCAAGCCGGCTCCTACAAGGGACCAACCCCCGAAACCGCAGTACCCCGCAACACCCGCAACAAAAACAACTACAAGGCGATACCCATGACTGATGTACACAGCACCACGACCGTTCGTGCGGATTCGGCTGCCCAGGCTTCGGCCCAAGGCTCGACCACCTGGAACCGCCACGACACCACCTGGGCCCTTGGCCTGTACGGCACTGCCATCGGTGCCGGCACCCTGTTCCTGCCGATCAATGCCGGGGTAGGCGGCTTCTGGCCGCTGCTGATCCTCGCGCTGCTGGCTTTCCCCATGACCTTCTTCGCCCACCGTGCGCTGACCCGCTTCGTGCTGTCCGGGCGCAAGGGTGGCAGCGAAGACATCACCGAGGTGGTGGAAGAGCACTTCGGCGTGGGCGCCGGCAAGCTCATCACCTTGCTGTACTTCTTCGCAATCTTCCCCATCTTGCTGGTGTACAGCGTAGCGTTGACCAACACACTCACCAGCTTCCTCGAACACCAGCTGCACCTGAACGCACCGCCCCGGGCCTTGCTGGCACTGCTGCTGATCTGCGGGCTGATGATCATCGTGCGCTGCGGCCAGCAACTGATCGTCAAGGCCATGAGCCTGCTGGTGTACCCCTTCGTCGCCTCGTTGCTGCTGCTGGCGGTGAGCCTGGTGCCGAACTGGAACGGCGCCTTCTTCGCCCAGGCCAGCGAAGGCTTGAGCGTCTCGAAACTGCTGCTGACCCTGTGGCTGGCCATCCCGGTGATGGTGTTCTCGTTCAACCACTCGCCGATCATCTCGGCGTTCGCCGTTGACCAGAAGCACCGTTACGGCGCCGACGCCGACCGCAAGAGCGGCCGCACCCTGGCCACCGCCCACGTGATGATGGTGCTGACGGTGATGTTCTTCTGCTTCAGTTGCGTACTGGCACTGAGCCCGGCCGACCTGAGCGCGGCCAAGGCGCAGAACATCTCGATCCTGTCGTACCTGGCCAACCACTTCCAGACCCCGGTAATTGCCTTCGTCGCGCCACTGATCGCCCTGGTGGCCATCACCAAGTCTTTCCTCGGCCACTACATCGGTGCCAGCGAGGGCTTCCAGGGCATGATCGTCAAGAGCCTGCGCGGGCGCGGCAAAAGCTGGCCGGCCAAGCGCCTGGAGCGCGCCACAGCCTTGTTCATGCTGCTGACCTGCTGGGCGGTGGCCACCCTCAACCCCAGCATCCTCGGGTTGATCGAGAGCCTCGGCGGGCCGGTGATTGCCTGCCTGCTGTTCCTCATGCCGATGTACGCGGTGCACAAGGTGCCGGCGCTGCGCCAGTATTCGGGCCGGCTATCGAATGTGTTCGTGGTGCTGGTCGGGTTGATCACGCTGTCGGCGATTGCCTACAGCCTGGTTGTTTGAGCCAAAAATGAATCGCGGGGCAAGCCCGCTCCCACGCTACCTGTCAAAGGTCTTGTGGGAGCGGGCTTGCCCCGCGATCGTTTTTCAGGTCAGGCGCTTTCCAGGTGTTTGATCGCCGCCTTCAGGCGTTCGCCAGGCTGGTGCTGGTGGACGATGTCCGGTGCCTTGGCCACCACGCCGTGCTGGTCGACCCAGTGGCCCTGGGTGAAGTAGCGGTAAGTGGCGGTGCCCTTGTTCCAGCCGGCATCCAGCAGCCCTTGCAGGTGGAAGGTCTGGGCGATCTGGCTGAGTGGGCCGCTGGGGCTGCCATCCAGGTGCAGCACGATCGACGGCGCGCCTGTCGGGGCGAACGGCAGTTCGCTGTAGCTGCCCCACACATCGGCGTGGAAGTTCACCACCGGGTAGGTGGCCTGGGACGTGCGGGCGGTGCCGGTGACTTTCTTCTGCACCACGTTGACCAACAGGTCGAGGGTGAGCAGCGGGGCGCCGAGCCCCCCGGTTCTGACGTTCAGGCGGGTATGGAAAAGACCGATGGCCATGCTGATTCTCCTTGCCTGTTCAGGCTTTTTTGGCGGCCTTGGCGGCCGGGCTCTTGGTCGATGCGATGGCCTGGTCCAGGGCTTTGCCCACGGCGCCGCTGGCCAGTTGCTTGAGCTGGGCGACATCGCCGGTGGCGATGGCTGCTTCCAGGGTGGCACTGTGCAGCTGATGCTGCTGGTCGGCACCGGCCAGTTGCTGGATGCGCTGGCCTTCCAGCACCGCTGGCACGTTTTCCAGCACCACCCAGCGCTGGCTGTTGTAATAGCGGTAGTTGGTTACGCCGTGTTGCCAGTCCAGGTCCAGCAGCAGGTGCAGGTCCAACTGTTGCAATGAGTTGGTATGTGGGCCGCCCTGGTTGCCGCGGACGGTGAGCAGGATGCGGCCTTCGCCGGGTGGCTGCACGGTGAGGTAGGTGTAGGTACCCCACACGTCCAGGTGCAGGTCCAGCGGCGGGTTGGTGGCCTGGGTGATCACTGCGGTGCCGCGCACGCTGCGGTCCGGGGTGTAGACCAGCAGGTCCAGTTGCAGGCGTTGCGCGCCCGCCTGGCCGGTGGTGATCAGGTAGGACACCGGGAACAGGCCGGCAGGTGGTGGGATAAGCGCTTCAGACATGATTGCCTCCAATGCATTCGATGGATGAACGACAAATCGATACCAATGCATGCACAGGCGGGCGAAAGAGGCGGGGGAGCGGGGGAGACCGGGCGTGGATGAGGCTTGCCCGGTGCGAGCGGCTGTTGGCAGCCGGCTTGTGCAGCCATCCCTGGTACGCGGTGCCGCCTGCCTGGCAGCCCGCTTGAGTAAAGCAGGGCGGCCAGGCAGTGATGGCATTTTTACAGCATGTCCGACGAGTGGTCAGATGCGGACCGAAGGGTCACTTTTTCGCTTTCTGCTGCAGGCTGACGAAACTGCGGCGCATGTCGCTGGCCCAGCCGTCGAGCACCGGTTTTACGTCGTTCAGGGTCAGCTTCTGGGTGTCGTTCTCCAGTTCCTTGCCGCTGCCCTTGCGCACCACCTGGGCCAGGACCTTCTGGCTGCTGCCATCGAGGAATGCTGCTTCGACGGCGATATCCACGTCCTGGTCGCGCCCCCCGGCGGCGGTATTCACTGCGGCCGCCACCAGCGCGATCGGGATCACCTCGTAGGGTTTGAGCCCCTGGGTGCTGGTGGACACCGCAGTGATGGCCGGGCGTACCACGATGGTGTCCGGGCCGGGCGCCTTGACCAGCGTCAGTACGCTACCCAGTTCGCGGCGCATGGCTTCGTTGAAGTAGCGGGTAATGTCCTGCAGGGTTTGCGCCGAGATCACCTCGGTGGGTTGCGGCTTGGGGTAGAACTGGCTCGGCTCGATGAATACCTTGGTGTACTGGCTGGCCTTGATATCCGGGTCGATCCAGCGCATCACCGGCGCACCGGAGACGCTTTCGGCCGGCTTCAGGCGGCTGTAGTCCTTGAGAAAGCCTGAGTAGTCCTTGGGGTCGACACGGTTGCTGGAACAGGCGACCAGGGCCAACAGGGCAGCGCACAGCAGGGTGGCGCGAGGCAGTTGCTTCATGATCAGGGGCTTCCATGAGGGGAGAGGCCAGAACAACGCTAGCAGGTGCTTGGCGGTTGGCCAGTAGTGGCTTTGGCGGGGAGTGAATTCCTACAGCAATGGCAGAAGCGGCCGGCTTTCCAACTTGTCCCGGCGTTGAAAAAATATGCCCTTCACGGGTATATTTTGAGGGCGAGACAATGGATGTCTACAAGCGAAAGGATTTTGCCCGTTGGCAGATGAGCGAAAATCTAGCGGATTGCATGCTTTGCCAAGCAGTAGAAGAAATGAACAGTGGCCTGGTGGATGCCAGCCTTGGCGGGCTTCTGTTCAAGAAGCGGGTTTCAACCGAGCATGGCGGCAAGCGTGGTGGGTACCGCACGCTGCTCTCGGCCAGGGTTGGTAAGCGCTACGTGTTCCTGCATGGTTTCAGAAAAAGCGACAAGGCTGACATTACGCCGAGCGAGCAAAAGGCTTTGCAGTTTGCAGGCAAGGTCTTTCTTGAACTGTCACCGCAGGCCTTGGCCAAGGCTCTGGGTTGCGGTGTTTTGATGGAGGTCCATTGTGACCAGCAAACTGATTGAATCCTTGCGCGATGACTTGGCTGCGCTCGAACAGGCAGGCGCCGTGGGCAAGATCACCCTGCGCCAGTTTGACGCGATATGCCCGGCCCCCGTGCGTCCTTTCAGCCCCGCAGACATCAAAGGCCTGCGCGAGGCCTTGAACTTCAGCCAGCCGGTTTTCGCCCTGCACCTGCATACCAGCGCGTCCACGGTGCGCAAATGGGAGCAAGGTGAAACGCAACCGGCAGGCCCTGCCTTGAAATTGCTCAACATCATTGCTGCCAAGGGCCTGCAAGCAATCCTTTGAGGCGTCGCTGCGATCGTTCGATATCCGCAGCAGCAGATCGTGTGCGCCTGATCCAACGCATCCCCCTGTAGGAGCCGGCTTGCCGGCGATAGGGCCATTGGCAGCACACAATGCTTGAGACCAAGCCCGCCAGGCCCGGCCTCATCGCCGGCAAGCCGGCTCCTGCAGTGTCTCTGGCAGGTTCAGCCCAACGCCTCACGCAACCGGTACCACAACATCCCCAGCGCCAGCAGCGGCGAGCGCAATGCCTTGCCGCCGGGGAAGGTCAGGTGCGGCACCGCACCAAACACATCCAGCCCCCGGCTGTGGCCGGTGGCAATGGCCTCGGCCAGCAGCTTGGCGGTCCAGTGCGTCACGTTCAGGCCATGCCCTGAATACCCCTGGGCGTAGAACACGTTGGGGTGCTGGCTTAGCCGGCCGACCTGCGGGAAGCGGTTGGCCGTGATGCCGATCATGCCGCCCCACTGGTAGTCCAGGCGCACACCGGCCAGTTGCGGGAACACCTTGAGCACCTTGGGCAGCATGTAGGCGCCGATGTCCTTCGGATCGCGCCCTGAATAGTGGCAGGCGCCGCCGAACAGCAGGCGGCGGCCGGCGGTCAGGCGGTAGTAGTCCAGCCCTACCTTCTGGTCGCACAGCGCCATGTTCTGCGGGATCAAACTGCTTGCCACGTGCTCGGGCAACGGCTCGGTGGCCACCACATAGCTGCCGGCGGGCAGCACCTTGCCGCTCAGGCGCGGCTCCAGCTCGTCGAGGTGGGCGTTGCAGCCTAACACCAGGCTCTGTGCGCGCACCTTGCCGCGTGCGGTGTGCAGGGTCACGGTGCTGCCATGCTCGATGCGCAGCACCGGGCTTTGCTCGAAAATGCGCACGCCCAGGCCATGGGCAGCGCGGGCTTCGCCCTGCACCAGGTCGAGCGGGTGCAGGTGGCCTGAGCCCATGTCCACCAGGCCGCCGGCATACTGGTCACTGGCGACGATCTCGTGCATGCGCTCGGGGCCGACCAGGCGGGTTTCGTGGCGGTAACCCAGCTCGTTCAGCTCGCGCAGCTCCTCGCTGAACGCCGCGTACTGCGCCGGGGTGTTGGCCAGTTCGCAGAAGCCCCAGCGCAGGTCGCACTGAATGCCGTACTGCTCGATGCGCCTGGCCACCAGCGCCACCGAATCGATGCCGGCCTGCTTGAGGTAACGCACGCCGTCCTGGCCTACGTGGCGGGCAAAGCCCGACACGTCATGGCCGATGCCGCGGATCAGCTGGCCGCCGTTTCGCCCGCTGGCGCCCCAGCCGATGCGCCGGGCCTCCAGCAGCACCACCGACAGCCCGCGCTCGGCCAGTTCCAGGGCGGCGTTGACCCCGGTCAGGCCGCCGCCGACCACGCACACATCGGCCTGCAGCTCCTGGTCGAGCACAGGGTAGGGGGCTGCCTGGCGCGCGGACGCTGCGTAGTAGGAAGCGGTATGTTCATTCATCTGTGGCATGGCAGTGCTCGGCTCAGCGGTTGGACTTGATCTTGCTCCACGAACGGGTCATCACCCGCATGATCTGCGGGCTTGGGGTGCTGGACACATACAGCTTGTCGAGCACCTCCTGGGGCGGGTAGATCTCGGGGTTGTCGATCAGCGATGCATCCATGTGCTGCTTGGCCTCAAGGTTGGCGTTGGCGTAGCCCACGGTGGCACTGACCTTGGCGATCACCTGCGGGTCGAGCAGGTAGTTGATGAAGGCCAGCGCCTGCTCGGGGTTGGCCGAGTCCTTGGGGATGGCCAGCAGGTCGAACCACAGGTTGCTGCCTTCCTTGGGGATGCTGTAGGCGATTTTTACTCCGTTGTTGGCCTCAACCGCGCGGTTGGCGGCCTGGAACACGTCCCCCGAATAGCCGAAAGCCACGCAGATGTCGCCGTTGGCAAGGTCGGACACGTACTTGGAGGAATGGAAGTAGGTGATGTAGGGGCGCAGTTCCAGCAGGCGGGCTTCGGCCTTGGCGTAGTCGCCAGGCTTTTCGCTGCGCGGGTCCATGCCCATGTAGTTGAGCACCGCCGGGAACAGCTCGTCGGGCGAGTCCATGAACGCCACGCCGCACTGCTTGAGCTTTTTCAGGTTCTCGGGCTCGAACAGCACCGCCCAGGAGTCGATCTTGTCGATACCCAGCGCTGCCTTGACCTTCTCGACGTTGTAGCCGATGCCGTTGGTGCCCCACAGGTACGGCGCTGCGTACTGGTTGCCCGGGTCGTTCTGCTCAAGCTGCTTGAGCAGTTTCGGGTCCAGGTGCTTCCAGTTCGGCAGCTTGCTGCGGTCCAGCGGTAAAAATGCACCGGCCTTGGCCTGGCGCGCCAGGAAGTGGTTGGAGGGCACCACCACGTCGTAGCCGGTGCGCCCGGCCAGCAGCTTGCCCTCGAGGGTTTCGTTGGAGTCGAACACGTCGTACACCACCTTGATCCCGCTGCTGGCCTGGAAGTCTGCCAGGGTGGTGTCACCGATGTAGTCGGTCCAGTTGTACACGCTCACCGTCGGCTGGGCCTGGGCGGCGGCGCCGAACAGCAGGGCGAGGGTTGCGGGGATCAGGGTTTGCTTGTGACGCATGTCGACACCTCGTTGGAATTGTTCTTCGTATTTGGTGTGTTGCACCTGTAGGAGCCGGCTTGCCGGCGATCACCGGCCTTGCCGGTGCCATGCAGCGCCTGCAAGGGCCTCATCGCCGGCAAGCCGGCTCCCACAGGGGTTGCGACAGCTTGGGGCTATACGCTCAGCAGCAGGAACTCACGCTCCCACGAACTGATCACCCGCTTGAAGTTCTCGTGCTCGGCGCGCTTGACGGCCACATAGCCCTGCACGAACTGCTGGCCCAGGTACTGCTGCACTACCTCGCAGTCTTCCATGTGCTGCAGCGCGTCCTCGATGGTGATCGGCAGGCGCAGGTTGCGCCGCTCGTAGGCGCGGCCCTGCACCGGGGCGCTGGGTTCGATGCGCTCGACCATGCCGATGTAGCCGCACAGCAGGCTGGCGGCGATGGCCAGGTAGGGGTTGGCGTCGGCGCCCGGCAGGCGGTTTTCCACGCGCATGGCCTCGGGGCTGGAGGTCGGCACGCGCAGGCCGGCGGTGCGGTTTTCTTCACCCCATTCGACGTTCACCGGCGCCGAGGTATCGGGCAGGAAGCGGCGGAACGAGTTGACGTTGGGGGCGAACATCGGCAGCAGCTTGGGGATGTATTTTTGCAGGCCGCCAATGTGGTGCAAGAACAGCTCGCTCATCTGGCCGTCTTCGGTGGCGAAGATCGGCTTGCCGGTGGCGATGTCGACCACGCTCTGGTGCAGGTGCATGGCGCTGCCCGGCTCGTCGGTGATCGGCTTGGCCATGAAGGTGGCGGTGACGTTGTGCTTGAGCGCCGCCTCGCGCATGGTGCGCTTGAACACGGTGATCTGGTCGGCCAGGTCCAGGGCATCGCCGTGGCGGAAGTTGATCTCCATCTGCGCCGGGCCGTCTTCGTGGATCAGCGTGTCCAGGTCCAGGCCCTGCAGTTCGCACCAGTCGTAGACGTCTTCGAACAGCGGGTCAAATTCGTTGGCGGCATCGATGGAGAACGACTGGCGGCCGCTTTCGGCGCGGCCCGAGCGGCCCAGCGGCACTTGCAAGGGCAGGTCCGGGTCTTCGCAGCGCTGGGTGAGGTAAAACTCCATTTCCGGTGCGACGATCGGCTGCCAGCCCTTGTCGGCATACAGCTTGAGCACTTTCTTCAGCACGTTGCGCGGCGACAGCTCGATGGGGTTGCCGTGCTTGTCAAAGGTGTCGTGGATGACGATGGCGGTCGGTTCGATGGCCCAGGGGATCTGGTACACCGCCGTGGGGTCGGGGCGGCAGACCATGTCGATGTCGGCGGCGTCGAGCAGGCTGTAGTAGATGTCATCGTCGACGTAATCGCCGGTGACGGTCTGCAGCAGCACGCTTTCTGGCAGGCGCATGCCGCGCTCATGGAGGAACTTGGCGGTCGGGGCGATCTTGCCGCGGGCGATGCCGGTCAGGTCGCTGATCACGCATTCGACTTCGGTGATCCGGTGTTCTTTCAGCCAGGTGGACAGCTGATCGAAGGGGGCGTTCATACAGACCTCTTGGTTGGGTTGTTGTGGTGGGCGGGCACGCGGCACATTGCACGGGGGCACTTCCCACAGGTGACGCTGAGGACTATCTTGGGCGCAGCCCTGCGGGGCGATCTATCCACTTTCTTCGCAGATCAATGCACCAAAAGAGTGCAATAGGACAGCGTGTGACAACGCCCATCGCCTTGCAGGTCCAGGACTTCCGTACCACCGATGTCACCGAGCAGACCCGCGCCACCCCTGGCTGGCAGCAGCAGTACCGGCAGATGTCCCCCGGGCATTTCAACGGCCAGTTGCGCTGGCTGGGGCTGGAAGGTGTGGGGGTGTACGAAGAGCGCCTGAACACCCGGGTAGAGCAGTTCTTCCGCGCGCCCAGCGGGGCCTTGGCGTTCTGCTTCGACCGCAGCGAGAACAGCCTGTACCTGCTTAACGAAGACAGCCGCAACATCTGGATCACCCCGGAGAATTACCAGGAGGTGGCGGTGGTGTTCGAGCAGCCGTTCCTGGCCAGCCACGGGCTGGATGTCGAGCGTTTGCGCGGCCTGTTCATGGTGCCTTTGACCTGCCAGCAGAACGCGCTGTTCGGCAACTGGCTGAGCGCCACCCTGACCCGCCTGGGGCAGGCCGATTGTCCGCTGGAGGGCAGGGCGCTGGCCGAGCAATTGCTGGAGGATTGCCTGTTCATACTGGACAACGCCGGCCAGCGCTTGCAGGGGGAGGCGCGGGAGCGGCGTGACGGGGAGCGGGCGATCATGCGCCGGGTCAGCGAGTGGGCTGCTGATTGCCCGGATGAAACCTTGAACCTGGTGGAACTGGCCCGGGTGGCGGGGGTTTCCGTGCGGCAACTGCAGCAGGCGTTCAAGGGGTTTACCAACCTGCCGCCGGCGCATTGGCTGCGGTTGCGCAGGTTGAACGGGGCGCGGCGGGATTTATTGTGCGGGGCCGGGGAGGTGACCGTGGCTGAAGTGGCGATGCGGTGGTCGTTCTGGCATTTGGGGCGGTTTTCTGAGAGTTATCGGCAGTTGTTTCGGGAGTTGCCCAGTGAGACGTTGAGGCGTGGGCGTTAATCTTTTTGGCTTGTTGGTTTGAGTTGGTTTTGAAAGTTGTAGCCGCATTCATTATTTGTATTGACGCTTATTCACCTTTCCGCCCTTACGGCGGGTAACTTTTTGAAGGATCAAAAAGTCACCAAAAAATCCCCGCTCCATTCATCCGGCCCCTGC
>NZ_JBJDNC010000079.1:0-8362 GCF_044900265.1 Pseudomonas sp. NPDC089406
GCGTAGGGGGCCGGATGATGGGAGCAGGGCGGCTTTGGTTACTTTGGCCGCGACCAAAGTAACCCGCCGTAAGGGCGGAAAGGTGACGAAAAGCCTCTATCGTCAATGAATGTGCATGCATCTACCAAAGCAATCACCATAAAGCCCCGAGCCCGAGCCCGAGCCCGAGCCCGAGCCCGAGCCCGAGCCCGAACCCAAAAACCTTTACGCCCTCTTTACGCCCCACCCCGCCCCCCCATCTCGCCCCTTTACGCCCCCACCCAAGACAATCCCCCCAAAGCGGCCCACAAGCCCAACCAAGGGAGATCACCTCATGTACATGCTCGACGGGCTGTCACTGCTACTGGCAGTGGCATTGGCGATTTACCTGCTGGTGGCGCTGCTGCGCGCCGATCGCAGCTAAGGGGCAACCATGCACAGTTACGACTACCTGTTGCTGCTGGCGTTCTTCGCCATCGTGCTGCTGCCGGCGCCCTGGCTCGGGCGCTTCTACTACAAGGTCATGGAAGGCCAGCGCACCTGGCTGACCCCGCTGCTCGGCCCGGTGGAGCGCGGCTGCTACCGCCTGGCCGGGGTCGACAGCGAGCAGCAGCACAACTGGAAGCAGTACACCCTGGCCCTGCTGGCCTTCAACCTGGCAGGTTTCGCGCTGCTGTTCGCCGTGCTGCTGCTGCAAGGCAGCCTGCCGCTGAACCCCCAGCACCTGCCCGGCCAGGAATGGTCGCTGGCGTTCAATACCGCCGTCAGCTTCATGACCAACACCAACTGGCAGGCCTACAGCGGCGAAGCCTCGCTCAGCTACCTGAGCCAGATGCTCGGCCTGACCGTGCAGAACTTCGTCAGCGCCGCCACCGGCCTGGCCGTACTGGTCGCCCTGTGCCGCGGTATCGCCCGGCGCAGCACCACCGGCCTTGGCAACTTCTGGGTCGACCTGACCCGCGCCACTCTTTACGGTTTGCTGCCGCTATGCCTGCTGCTGGCGCTGCTGCTGGTGTGGCAGGGCGTGCCGCAAACCTTCGCCGACTACGCCCACGCCATCACCCTGCAAGGCGCCGAGCAGCCCATCCCGCTGGGCCCGGCCGCCAGCCAGATCGCCATCAAGCAACTGGGCACCAACGGCGGTGGCTTCTTCGGCGTCAACTCGGCGCACCCGTTCGAAAACCCCACGGCCTGGAGCAACCTGTTCGAGGTGGTGTCGATCATCCTCATCCCGGTGGCCCTGGTGTTCACCTTCGGCCACTACGTCAAGGACCTGCGCCAAAGCCGCGCGATCATCGCCTGCATGCTGGCGCTGTTCCTGATTGGCGGCGGCACCGCGCTGTGGGCCGAATACCAGCCCAACCCGGCACTCGACAGCGCCCAGGTACAGCAAGGCCCGCCGCTCGAAGGCAAGGAGAGCCGCTTCGGCACTACCGGCTCAGTGCTGTGGACGGTGACCACCACCGCCGCCTCCAACGGCTCGGTCAACGCCATGCACGACAGCCTCAACCCGCTGACCGGCATGGTAGCCATGGTCAACATGATGGTCGGCGAGGTGATCTTCGGCGGCGTCGGCGCAGGCCTGTACGGCATGCTGGTGTTCGTGCTGATCGCGGTGTTCCTGGCGGGGCTGATGATCGGCCGCACCCCGGAATACCTGGGCAAGAAGCTGCAGGCCCGCGAGGTGCAACTGCTGGTGGCCACCCTGCTGGTGATGCCGGTGGGCGTGCTGGTGCTCGGCGCCATCGCCGCCAGCCTGCCGGGCCCTGCCGGGGCGGTGAGCAACCCCGGTGCCCATGGCTTCAGCCAGTTGCTGTACGCCTACACCTCGGGCGCCGCCAACAACGGCTCGGCCTTCGCAGGCTTCGGCGCCAACACTACGTTCCACAACATCATGATCGCCCTGGCCATGCTCATTGGCCGCTTCGGCTACATCCTGCCGGTGCTGGCCCTGGCCGGCAGCCTCGCGGCGAAAAAAAGCGCGCCCCAGGGGCTCAACAGCTTCCCCACCCACGGCCCGCTGTTCACCGGCCTGTTGCTGGTGACCATCCTGCTGGTGGGCGGCCTGACCTTCCTGCCGACCCTGGCCTTGGGGCCGATCGCCGAACACCTGAGCCTGGGTTTCTGAGGAATACACCATGAACATGCCCATTCCTGAAGTGAAGGCGCCGCAAAGCGCCAAGGACCAGACCCGCTTCGCCGCCCTGTGGCGCCCGGCGCTGCTGCAGGCCTTCGTCAAGCTCGACCCACGCCAGCTGAAACGCTCGCCGGTGATGCTGGTGGTGGCCCTGACCGCGCTGCTGACCACTGTGCTGTGCCTGGACCCCGAGAGCGGCGTAAGCACCGGGGTGGCCGTGCAGATCGCCCTGTGGTTGTGGTTCACCGTGCTGTTTGCCAACTTCGCCGAAGCCCTGGCAGAAGGGCGCGGCAAGGCCCGTGCCGACAGCCTCAAGGCCGGCAGCCAGGGCCTCACCGCCCAGCGGCGCAGCGCCGACGGCAGCTTCGAGGCCGTTGCTGCCAGCCAGTTGCGCAAGGACGACGTGGTGCGGGTGGTGGCCGGCGAGATGATCCCCGGCGACGGCGAGGTGCTCGAAGGCATCGCGGCGGTCAACGAGGCGGCCATTACCGGCGAGTCCGCCCCGGTGATCCGCGAGTCCGGCGGCGACCGCTCGGCGGTCACCGGCAACACCCGGCTGGTGTCCGACTGGCTGCTGATCCGCATCACCAGCAACCCCGGTGAATCCACCCTGGACCGCATGATCGCGCTGGTTGAAGGCGCCAAGCGGCAGAAGACCCCCAACGAAATCGCTCTGGATATCTTGCTGATCGGCTTGACCCTGATCTTCCTGATCGTGGTGGTCACCCTGCAGCCGTTCGCCCGCTTTGTCGGCGGCAGCCTGCCGCTGATCTTCCTTGCCGCGCTGCTGGTGACGCTGATCCCCACCACCATCGGCGGCCTGCTGTCGGCCATCGGCATCGCCGGCATGGACCGCCTGGTGCGGCTGAACGTGATTGCCCGCTCCGGCCGTGCGGTGGAGGCGGCCGGTGACGTGCACACGCTGATGCTCGACAAGACCGGCACCATCACCTTCGGCAACCGCCGCTGCAGCGCCCTGCACGCCGCCCCCGGCATCACCGCGAAAGAGCTGGGGGAGGGCGCCTTGCTGGCGTCGCTGGCCGATGACACCGCCGAGGGCAAGTCCATCGTCGAGTTTCTGCGCCAGCTGCATGACTTCGTCGAACCCTCTGCCGGGCAATACGAGGCCATCGCCTTCAGCGCCGAAACCCGCCTGTCGGGCATCGACCTGCAACAGCGCCATTACCGCAAGGGCGCGGTGGATGCGGTGCTGGCCTTCGTCGGCATGCAGCGCCTGGAAATGCCCGTGCCCCTGGCCCGTGAAGTGGAGCGCATCGCCCAAAGCGGTGGCACGCCGCTGCTGGTGTGCGTCGACAAGCGCCTGCTGGGCGTGATCCACCTCAAAGACGTGGTCAAGCCCGGCATTCGCGAGCGCTTTGCCGAGCTGCGCAAGCTGGGCATCCGCACCGTGATGGTCACCGGCGACAACCCGCTGACCGCCGCCGCCATCGCCGCCGAGGCCGGGGTGGATGACGTGCTCGCCGAAGCCACCCCCGAGAAGAAGCTGGCGCGCATCCGCCAGGAGCAGGACGACGGCCGCCTGGTGGCCATGTGCGGCGACGGCGCCAACGACGCCCCGGCCCTGGCCCAGGCTGACGTGGGCATGGCCATGAACGACGGCACCCAGGCCGCCCGCGAGGCCGCCAACATGGTCGACCTGGACAGCGACCCGACCAAGCTGCTGGACGTGGTGCAGGTGGGCAAGGAGCTGCTGGTCACCCGTGGCGCCCTGACCACCTTCTCCATCGCCAACGACGTGGCCAAGTACTTCGCCATCCTGCCGGCACTGTTCGCGGCCATTTACCCGCAGCTGGGGGTGCTCAACCTGATGCACCTGACCAGCCCGCAGAGCGCGATTCTGTCGGCCATCGTGTTCAACGCGCTGATCATCATCGTGCTGATCCCCCTGGCGTTGCGCGGGGTGCGGGTGCAGGCCGCCAGCGCCGCCCACCTGCTGCGGCGCAACCTGCTGATCTACGGCCTGGGCGGCATCATCGTGCCGTTTGCCGGGATCAAGCTGATCGACGTCGTGCTCAACGCCCTGCACCTGGTCTGAAGGAGAGACTCCATGAGCACCTATGTACGCCCGGCCCTGAGCCTGGTCTTGCTGATGACCCTGGTCACCGGCGCGCTGTACCCCCTGGCGGTGACCGGCATCGCCCAGCTGGCCTTCCCCGAGCAGGCCAACGGCAGCCTGCTGCGCGATGAGCGCGGCCAGGTGCGTGGCTCGGCCTTGATCGCCCAGGAATTTAAGGGCGATGGCTGGTTCCAGTCGCGGCCTTCGGCCGGGGCCTATGCCACCGTGGCCAGCGGCGCGAGCAACCTGGCACCGAGCAACCCGGCGCTGGCCGAGCGGGTCAAGACCGATGCCGCAAGCCTGTACCAGGTGCAGCAGGGCCCGGTGCCTCAAGCCCTGCTGACTACCTCCGGCAGTGGCCTGGACCCGCACCTGCCGCCAGAGGCCATCGCCTACCAGTTGCCCCGTGTGGCAGCCGCGCGGCAAGTGAGCGAAGCGCGCTTGCAAGACCTGGTGGATGAGGCCACGCTGCACCCACTGATCGGGCCGCCGGTGGTCAATGTGCTGGCGCTGAACCAGGCGCTGGAGCGCTTGGCGCCCCTGGCCGGGCACTGATAATGCCCCTGTAGGAGCGGCCTTGTGTCGCGAAAGGGCTGCAAAGCAGCCCCGGCAATTTCCGCGACACCGCTGAAATCCTGGGGCCGCTGCGCGACCCTTTCGCGACACAAGGCCGCTCCTACAGGGACCGCGAGATTGCCCAGAACTAAGGATCAAACATGAGCAACCCCACCCGCGCCGACGCCCTGTTGGCCGGCCTGCCGCGCGAAGGCCGCGGCCGGCTCAAGGTGTTCCTCGGCGCCGCCCCCGGGGTCGGCAAGACCTTCGCCATGCTCCAGGCCGCCCATACCCAGCAGCGCCAGGGCGTGCAACTGGTTGCCGGAGTGGTCGAGACCCATGGCCGCAGCGAAACCGAAGCCCTGCTCGGCGGCCTGCCCCAGCAACCGCTGCTGCGCAGCGAGTACCGCGGCGTGCAGCTCGAAGAAATGGACCTCGACGGCCTGCTCAAGGCCGCCCCGCCCTTGGTGCTGGTGGACGAACTGGCCCACAGCAACGCCCCCGGCAGCCGCCACGCCAAGCGCTGGCAGGACGTGCAGGAACTGCTGGCCGCCGGCATCGACGTGTACACCACGGTCAACGTCCAGCATCTGGAAAGCCTCAACGACAAGGTGCGCGACATCACCGGCGTGCAGGTGCGCGAAACCTTGCCCGACTGGGTGCTGCAGGAGGCCTTCGAGCTGGTGCTGATCGACCTGCCGCCGCGCGAGCTGCTGGAGCGCCTGCGCGAGGGCAAGGTGTACGTGCCCGAACAGGCCCGTGCGGCCATCGATGCGTTTTTCTCGCAGACCAACCTCAACGCCCTGCGCGAGCTGGCCATGCACACCGCCGCCGCCCAGGTGGACGCCGACCTTGCCAGTGGCTATCGCCAGCGCGGCCAGGAAGCCCCGGCCCTGCGTGGCCGGCTGCTGGTGGGCATCGACGGCGACGCGCAGGCCGAGCGCCTGGTGCGCCATGCCAGCCGCGTGGCCCAGCGCCGCCACCTGCCGTGGAGCGTGGTGCATGTGGACAACGGCCGGCTGCGTGACGAAACCGCCCGCCACCGCTTGCAGGCGGCCCAGCAACTGGCCGAGCGCCTGGGTGGCGAAGTGGTGCTGCTGCGCGCCGGCGAAGTGGCGCGCACCTTGATTCAGCACGCCGCCGAGCGCCGCGCCAGCCTGGTGCTGGTGGGGCAGTCCCGTGACCTGCTGCGCCGGCGCCTGTTCGGCGCGGGGGTGGCCGCGCGGCTGCTGCGCGAAAGCCATGGCCTGGAAATCAACGTGCTTGACCGTGACGCCGAGGCGCCCGTTGCGCGGGCAGCCGTCAAGCGCGTGTGGGTGTGGCGCCACTACCTGTTGGCGCTGTTCGCCACGGTGCTGGCGGCGGGCTTGGCATGGGCGGTCTCCAGCGTGCTGGCGCTGCCCAATATCTCGCTGGTGTTCCTCGCTGCGGTGCTGCTGGTGGCGGTGCGCAGCAGCCTGGGGCCGGCGCTGGCCTGTGCGGCGCTGTCGTTTCTGGCCTATGACTTTCTGTTCATCCCACCGAACTTCTCGCTGAGTATCCAGCGTGAAGAGGACGTGCTGACCCTGGTGTTCTTTCTGCTGATGGCGGCGCTCACCGGCAACCTGGCCGCCCGCCAGCGCCGCCAGTTGCAGGCCCTGCGCGAAACCCAGGCACAGACCAACCAGTTGCTCGACCTGTCGCGCCGGCTGACCGTGGCCACCGACCGCCAGGCGGTGTTCAGCGCTGCCGGCCAGCATCTGGACGGCTGGCAGGGCGTGCAGGTGTGCTTGCTCGAACGCAGTGGCGACGGCCTGTTGCAGGTGGCCGGCGGCCACTCGCCAGCCTTCACCGACAACGAGCGTGCCGCCGCCGAGTGGGCCTGGCAGCATGGCCAGGCCGCAGGCGTTGGCAGCGACACCTTGCCCCACGGGCGCTGGTGGTGGTGGCCGCTGGCGGTGGACGAGCAGCCCCTGGCCCTGCTGGGGGTGCGCCCGCGCGACGGCGAAGCACTCAGCGCCCAGCGCCGACGCCTGCTGATGGCCCTGGCCCAGCCGCTGGCCCAGGCCCTGGCCCGGGCGCGCCTGGGCGAGCAGCTGGAAGCCGCGCGCCTGCATGGTGAAACCGAGCAGTTGCGCAGTGCGCTGCTGGCCTCGGTGTCCCACGACCTGCGCACCCCGCTGACCGCCATGCGTGGCAGCATCGACAGCCTGCTGGCGCTGGGCGAGGCGATCCCCGCCGACGACCGCCGCGAGCTGCTCGAAGGCACCCGCAACGAAGCCGAGCGCCTGGACCGCTACATCCAGAACCTGCTGGACATGACCCGCCTCGGCCACGGCGGCCTGAAGCTGGCCCGCGACTGGGTGGCCCCGGCCGATATCGTCGGCAGCGCGGTGCACCGCTTGCGGGCGGTGTTGCAGCCGTTGCAGGTCAGCACCCAGGTGCCTGCCGAGTTGCCGCTGTTGTACGTGCACGCTGCGCTGATCGAGCAGGCACTGGTCAATGTGCTGGAAAACGCCGCGCGCTTTTCGCCCGCCCAGGGGCGTCTGGAGCTGCGCGTGTCGGTACAGGACGAGCAGTTGTACCTGGCCGTCAGCGACCAGGGCCCCGGCATTCCGCTGGCCGAGCGCGAAAAGATTTTCGACATGTTCTACACCGCCGCCCGGGGCGACCGGGGCGGCCAGGGCACCGGCTTGGGCCTGGCGATCTGCCAAGGCATGATCGGCGCCCATGGCGGGCGCATCCTGGTGGGTGAGGGCATCGATGGCCAGGGCACCTGCATCACTCTATGCTTGCCGCTGCCCACCCAACCCGACCCCGAAAGTGAAGCCCCATGAGCCAAGCCGCCACCCTGCTGGTGATCGACGACGAGCCGCAGATCCGCAAGTTCCTGCGCATCAGCCTGGTGTCCCAGGGCTACAAGGTGCTGGAGGCTGCCACCGGCGGCGAGGGCCTGGCCCAGGCGGCGCTGGGCAAGCCGGATTTGGTGGTGCTCGACCTCGGCCTGCCGGACATGGACGGCCAGCAGGTGCTGCGCGAGCTGCGCGAGTGGAGCGCAGTGCCGGTGCTGGTGCTGTCGGTGCGGGCCAGCGAGGTGCAGAAGGTCGATGCGCTGGATGGCGGCGCCAACGACTATGTGACCAAGCCCTTCGGCATTCAGGAGTTTCTGGCCCGGGTACGGGCGTTGCTGCGCCAGGTGCCGCAGGGGGGCAATGTGCAGGCGGCGGCGAGCTTCGGGCCGCTGGTGGTGGATTTTGCCTTTCGCAAGGTGACGCTGGATGGCGCCGAGGTGGCGCTCACGCGCAAGGAATACGCCTTGCTGGCGCAGCTGGCCGGGCACCCCGGGCGGGTGATTACCCAGCAGCAACTGCTCAAGGATATCTGGGGGCCGACCCACGTGGACGATACGCACTACCTGCGCATCGTGGTGGGGCATTTGCGGCAGAAGCTGGGGGATGACCCTACCGCGCCCAGGTTCATCATCACCGAGGCAGGGGTGGGGTACCGGTTGGTGGTGCCGCAGGGCTGATTCTCGAGGGCTGTAGGAGCGGGGGGGGGGGGGGGGGGGGGGGGGGGGGGGGGGGGGGGGGGGGGGGGGGGGGGGGGGGGGGGGGGGGGGGGGGGGGGGGGGGGGG
>NZ_JBJDNC010000080.1:0-7999 GCF_044900265.1 Pseudomonas sp. NPDC089406
GGGGCGACCGGCATGGATGCCGGTCGAGCGCCGATCGGGCCAGGGACGGCCCGTCGGCGCGTACCCCCGGAGCAAGCCCGGAGTGAGGGAACCCCCGAAGCGCAGCGTAGGGGGCCGTATGAATGGAGCGAGCATTTTTTGCTTACTTTTTGATGCTTCAAAAAGTGAGCCGCCGTAAGGGCGGAAAGGTGAGTAAGCGTCACTACAAATAATGAATGCGCATAAAACCATCAACACCAACACCAACACCAACACCAAGATAAACAGACAAACAGATAAACAACCCACACCCCATCCCATATCCCGTCCCAACCGTTATATCCCCCCCAGAACACCAGTGCCATATTGCCCCACCACCCAAGCCCGAAAGAGCCCACCATGCCCCAGACCCTGACCGTAGTCCGCAACGCCCCAGAAACCCCGCTAGGCACCCTGGCCCCCGCCCGCCTGCCGATCGGCGAACCCATCGCCCAGGCCGCCACCGCCCAGGACCAGACCGACGAAGCTGTCGGCGCCAGCATCGGGGTATGGGAAAGCACCCCCGGCACCTTCCGCCGCCACCTGAAAAACCGCGAATTCAGCCACATCGTCAGCGGCCACTGCACCTTCACCCCCGACGGCGGCGAACCCGTCGAGCTGCGTGCCGGCGACGCCGTGCTGTTCCCCGAAAACTGCGAAGGCGTGTGGCAAATCCACGAAACCCTGCGCAAGACCTACGTGCTGTTTTGAAGGAAAGCGCAATGATCGAACGTATCAACCCCGGCCCCCGCGCCAGCCAGATGGTGCTGATCGACGGCCGTATCGAAACCTCCGGCATCGTCGCCCTGGCCCCCCAAGGTGACATCACCGCCCAGACCCGCTGCGTACTGGCCCAGCTCGAGCAATGGCTGGCGCAAGTCGGCGCAGGCAAGCACAACCTCAGCCGGGTACAAATCTGGCTGGCAGACATGGCCGAGTTCGCCGCCATGAACGCGGTGTACGACGCCTGGGTTGGCGACCAGCCGCCCGTGCGCGCGTGTGTCGGGGCTGCGCTGGCAGCGCCCGAGTACCGCATCGAGATTCAGGCCTTCGGCCAGCGCTGATCCACCTCAACTGCCCTGCTTGCCCACAGCCGCCACCTGATATTTTTGTCAGGTGCGCGCGCGCTCCCCCCCCTCTTATGATCACGCCATGTTCACGCTCGCCAGCATCGACTGCCTGCCGCGCAGGCCAGTTGCAAGGTGAGTAGCTCCTTTCGGTTTGTGTCCCCCCACTGACCCTGCGAGGCAAGAAACATGGACAGCTCTAGAACCGCTCCCTGGCACTGGCTGAAAACGTTCACGATCGAACTCGGCACCGGCAACAATGCCGCATACAACAACGGCAACCAGCAGATCATGATCGTCCTCAAGGTCGAACCGGTGCCCGGCGCGACCGTTACCCCGGCAGAACTGGCAACCTTGGTCCCCACCGAATTGCTCAACAACGGCACCTACCGGCCATTGCCCGAGTACGATGGATGGGGCGCCTGGGGCTGGAACAGCCAGCACGACGATCGCTTCGACTACTACGATGGGCGCGGCGCGACGGAGCAGGCCAACCCCTTGCGCAAGGTTTACTACATACACACCCAAGCCCGGGCAAACGCCACCCTTGACCTGCGTGCGCAGATCACCCAAACCACCAAGGATGAGGACGACAAGGACGTCACCGTCACCTACTACACCGAAGGCGACTTCCTGTCGGAAATCCGCTTGCAGGCTGTACGCAGCCCCAGCTTCGTCTTCCCCGATCACTACCAATGGATACCTCGGGTAATTTCGGGGAATTGGGAACGCGGCGAGAATTACATACATGAACACCGGCTGCGCCCAAAGGATGGCACCTTCGTCGAGGCCTGGTTTCTCACCCCGGACTTTGATAAAACCACCACAGACGGCATGATCCGCTGGCAACGGCGCCAGGCCTCGGAAACACGTGCAACCGATGTGGGGTTTGCACTGCCCGGCAACAGTACCGTCAGGCGCCACGCCACCTTCCCTCACTCCGATGCTTTCAAAAACCGCTCGCACAAGAGCGTGGCACCGCCCCCCAATGGAGCAATCGTGGCCGTCGTGCAGGGCGATGTCGCCATCCCCTATCGCGGAACACCAACGGCGTTTGACCGCCCCTGCACCTTGGGCGCCTTGGATAACAACGGCAATGAACACATCCTCGCGGTGGCGTTCAGTGATGAAGGCGACGCGCTGGCGCAAAGGACGCACCTGGCAGTCACTACCCTGCACGCGCTGGCGCTTGCGCAAAATAACTGGCTGGCTGGCTGCGATATCCAGGTAAGTTCATGCAGCAACCGCGCCTATAACAATGGCAACCAGCAGATCGAAATCACCCTGAGCGTCGAGCCTGCTGCCGGCCAGGTGATTAGCGCACAACAACTGGCCACCCTGGTTCCGATCATCGAACTGCCAGACGGCAGCCATACCGCACTCACCAGCGACCCTGAAGAAACCCAGTGGTGGTACTCCAGCGAGCCTGATGAACGCTTCGACTTCCTGCCGCCACTGATCGAAGAATTACCCGGGGCGGGCCTGCCAGGCAAGCGTGCCTGCCGGCGCAAGACCTTCTATGTCCACACCCGTGCCGAACCGGGAGCGACACTGGCCGTACGCGCCAGCATTCAGCATGAACCTGGCAACAACGACAGCGTTTACCAGAGCGACAACAGCGTTGAACTACTGGCGCTTGCACCGCCCCTCTACAGCCCGGCAGATTTTCGCTGGGACCTCAAGTATGCGCGGGGTGACAGCCAGCACCCCCGCCGCCTCAGCTATGAGTTTTCACTACGGCTGGAGCATGCAGCCCTTTCCCATGCCGAATTCGACAACGATGCCAGCCGCAGCATGCTCCGCCGAAGCTCGGTAGAAGCCGGGCTGGCTGCGCATGTCGCAATCGCGCTCCCCGGCGATACCACCCTGCATGCCAGCGATGCCATCAACGCGGATAGCGGCTTCAAGGTTGCCGAACTCGAATTTGCCGAACCCGGCGCGCTCATGTTCGTGATCCAGATCGACGACCGGATTGCGCACGCCGTGGGCGATGACAATGGCGGCCCCTGCGCCATTACCGTGCACGACCGCCATGGCAACCGTCACCCGCTGATGATCGGGTTGAGCGACGATGCGTTTTCCTCACTCAAAAGCGCCAGCCTGACGGTTGAGAGCAACGCAAGAACAGTGGTGCCACAACAACAGCAGGTCGCCGCAATCACGCACTTCCAGGTGCTGGGGTCAAGCTTGCCCGCCCCCAACTCACCGTGCCGGCTGTACGGTAATGGTTACCAGCAGGCCTATGTCGATATTTTGATCGAAGCGGTCAACGCCGATGATGAAATTATTGACCTGGGCGACTTGCTCAAAAACATTACCCTCGTACGCTACCCAGATCGACAAAATTTAACCACCTTAAACTGTGAGTACACCCAAACACAAACCTCGGATGACAAACGCTTCGACCCCTACCCCGGCACTGTTTATGTGGAAAAACAACCCAACACCAACATGGTCAGATTCTGGATTAAAACGACCCAGCTTACAAACATACGTTTCGGCGCGCTACTCAATATTAATAACACCGAATACCACACTTGCGACTTCAACCTTAACGACCAATCAGGCAGAACGGTCGCGGGGCGCTCCAACAGTTCTGCCCTGTTGGTACCGATGCAGAAGGACTATCAAATCCGCAGCCACAACGTCGAGCTTGAACGATTCGACCATGAAAACAGTTCGCGCTGGGACCTCGACAAATATGAATTCCGCTTGGAACCAGGTACTTACAGGATTGCCGCCAGCTCGCCGGGCGACAATACGTTTGTCTATGACTATATCGGTGACAAAAAAACAAACATGTGCCAGTACTTCTGCCTAGACAAAGCCCGAACTGCAAGAGTCGGCAAGCCTGCCCTATGGGATACCACCATGTCCATAAACAGTAAAACTGGCGTTCTTTATGCGACCCGAATGATATTACTCAATCATAACGACAGCGCCAACGAATTCACCCGCAGGCAAGCGATAAATATAATCGATCAGTATGGCAACAGCCACGCCATGTACATTGGCCCTACCAGCCACGACAACGCTGGAACCAATTCAATTGTGATCAGTTGATTGTCTTGACTAGTTTTTGAACGAAAAGTCGCCGAGCGGCGATCAGGCAAGGCGAAAACAGGCGATCAACAGCCGGGGTCGCGCTCGACTTTACAGGTTGTAACTGAGCATTCCCGCCGGGCTGGCGCACCAGTTGAATTTTCAACGCAGCATGATCGTCGCGCAGGCGCTTTTCGTACAAAACCTGAACCTCAATATCACTGCGGCCCCTCGTTCATCGGGAGGCAGCACTTGTGCCCGGAGACACCCAATGTCCCGCACCTCCCTCACCCACAGCAACACAGAAATTGCCCCACACAACGTGGGCGGTATCCACTCCCAGGCCAGCAACTTTCTATCGGCCGTGCAGTCAGCCGTCGACCCACGCACGGGCCAGTTCAACCTGCTCATCAGCATTCCCCTGGGCAGCGCAAACGACCTGGCAGGCCCCTCGCTGCCCTTCACCCTGGCCTTCAGCAGCCTGGGTTCGCATCAAAACCGAGGGTTTGGCCTGGGCTGGTCATTGCTGGTGACCGAACTGTCACTGGCCCAAGGCGCCCAATCGCTGCGCCTGTCCAGCGGCGAACAATTCGCCATCGAGCTGGTTGCAGGCAACAACGTGCGCTTGCTCGACCACAAGCTACAGGCCTTGCAGGTCGTTAGAAGCAACGATGGCAATTACCAGGTCGTGCACAAGGACGGCCAGCGCGAAGTGCTCAAGCGCGTCAATGCCAGCGGACCATACGTATTGCACGAGTTGCGCAGCGCGGAAGGCCGCCGCTTGCAGCTGGAGTGGCGCTCGGCCAATGGCATCAACCACCTGCATGAGGTCCGCGACGATAGTGGGCGGGTGCTGGCAAGGCTCGACCGCAGTGCAAGTTTTCCGCGCCTGCTGCTCGAGCCTGGTAGCGCGCAAGAGTCCGTGATCACCTTCCAGCAAAGCAACAACCGCCTCACTGGGCTGTTGCTGCCGGACACCCTGAAACCTTGCACCTTCGCCTACCAGCAGGTCAGCGTTGGCGGTGGTGCCACGTTGCTGTTTCCAAACGAAGTCACTAACCCGCTGGGCGGCCGGGAGCTGATTACCTGGAGCAGCACTGCCGCCGACTCACATCGTTTACCCAGCGGTGCGCCGATCAGCTTCCTGCCCCGTGTGCTGCGTTGGGACCACCAGGATGGCGCTGCCGACACAACCCTGTCGCGGCGCTATACCTGGGCGGGTGCATACAACTACCTGGGTTTTGGCAGCCAGCAGGGGTTTCGCTGGGAAAGCGGCCGGGACAACCTTTACAAATTGCTGGAACGTTACGAGTACTCGGTCACCGAAACAATCAGTGACCGGCAGGGCAACGTCGACATCACCGTGCGCCGCGCCTGGGACCGCTACCATTTGCAGGTGCTGGAAAGCACCCGTACCGGCAACTGCGAGACCGAGGTGAAAACCACCTACCACGTGGACTATGCCAAGACGTGGGAAGCTCAACACCCGTTCTGCCAATTGCCGCAGAACGTGCAGACGACCTATATCGAATGGTCGGGCAATACCATCAAGCGTCAACGCAGCGAGTCGAGTAGCCACACCTTCGACGCCTTCGGCAACCCGCTCACCACGGTCCAGGTCGACGGCGTCGAAGAGGTCAACGAGTATTACCCGGCAGCAGGCGAGCCCGGCAAGGCACCTGCCATCGAATCGGGCGTGGTGAGCCTGTTGAAATCACGCACCGTCAAGCCGGCCGGGCTGGCACAGGGCAACCACCGAGGTGCGCCGGTGCTGACGACGCGCTACGAATACCAGAACCTGCCGTCGCTGATAGCAGGCGACCCGCCCCATGCGGTGGTCAACTTCGAGGAGCTCAAGGATGAGCGCGGCGTGCTCGAAACCACCTCACAGCGCTACTTAAGCAGCCCCAGGGAGCATTATGGGCGCCTCGAACTGGCCACCACCACCTTGGCCGGCACACCTGCCAAACCCATCACCACCCGCTATCGCTACCAAACCCTGCAGTTTCAAGGGCAACGGGCCCTGCAAACCACCACGATCATCGAAGGGCACCCCACCGATACCGTGCAGCACAGCCAGTCCAGCGAGGTTCGCTCGCTGGTGACCGGCCTGACCTTGCGCCAAACCAGCGCCGCCGGCGCACATACCGACTTCTACCACGACAAGTTGGGGCGAATCGTACGCACGGTGCTTGCCGTGGGCACTGCCTACCAGACGCAACGCAGCTGCGACTACCACCTCAGTGATGACTTCGTGGAGCGCCATGGCCCCAGGGCAGTAACGGCAGATGGCAGCCCCAGCCTGCTCTGGCGCACGGGCCTGGAAGAGCAGGATGCCACCGGCCAACGCAAACGCAGCTGGCTCGATGGCAGTGGCCGGGTGGTACTGGTGCAACTCGAGGACCTCGACTACGAGGAGGCAACGCCTGCCACCGCCGAAAGCGTGTTCCGGGAGGTACAAAGCACAACCTACGATGCCATGGGCCGCGAGATCGCAGGCAGTGCCACGGACTGGGCAGACGATGGCAAAAAGCTTTTCACCATCACCAGCACCACAGCCTATGGCCCCTGGGGCAATGCCCAGGCGATCACCGCGGCAGACGGCGTAATTACCCATGCACTGCATGACCCCATTGGTCGAAGCGCCGAACAGTACCAGGCCGTCAAGGGGAAAGCTGGCAGTTTGCAGAAAGTACTGAGCAACGCGGCAGGCAGCCCCATCCAGACCGAGCTGTTCGATGACGGTGACGGCAACCCGAACAAGCGCCGCCTGGTGCGTACCACCCATCTGGTCAGGGATGGGCTGGACCGTGTGGTGGAACAGCGCGTCGTGCCTGCCAGTGGGCCGCAGATCGTCACGTACACGGCCTACGACAGCTACTCGCGAGTCATCGAACGGACAGAACCCGGCGAACTGGAAGCACGCAAGGTCACCTGGGAGTACGCGTCCCACAGTGATGGCGACCACCCCGAAACGGTAACAGTACATACCACGGAGAACCCGGCATGAACGCTCCCCCCACCCCGTTCACGCTCGGCCGTCAGCACTTCGACGGCCTCGGCCGCCAACTCACCGTCGAGTGCGGCGGGCGTACCACCGAGTCCCACCACATCGCCAACCAGTTACCGGTCAGCCACAACATCCTCGCCGACCGCCAGCGCGTCGGCTTCAGCTACATACCCGAACTCGACCACCTGGTGCGGCAGATCACCCCTGCCAATGAACCGGCCCAGACCTTCGACTACGACCCCAGGCTCGCCCTCATCAGCTCCGCCAGCGGCCAGTTGGGCCAGCAACGCACCAGCTACACCGCCGCAGGCAAGCCGCGCAACGATACCTGGAGCATCGCAGGCCACAACCATGTCACCACCTGGCAGTACAGCCTCACCGGCCTGCTGCTCGGTTTCACCGACGCCGCCACCGCCGAGCACCACTACCACTACGATGCCTTCGGCCGCGTGCACCAGTTACAGGCCGGCAGCGTGACCTGCGACTTCACCTACGACGACTTCGCCCGCCCCCTGCGCAGCACCACCCGCGATACCCGCAGTGGCAACCAGCTGACCCAAAGCCTGACCTACGACAGCCTCGGCCGCGAACACACCCGCACCTTCGAAACCACCGGCAACAGCACCAGCCGCCAGGTGCAGACCCTCACCTACACCGACCTCGACCAGCTCGCCAGCCGCCACTGGCAGCGCGGCGCCACCCAGGGCAGCGAGCACTTCAGCTACGACCTGCATGGCCGCCTGGTGCTCTATACCGCAGACTCCGCGGTGGCCCCCGAAGACCCGTTCGGCAACCGCGTGGTCCGCCAGCAGTTCACCCTCAACCGCTACGACGGCCATACCCAGATAACCAGCCTGTTCGA
>NZ_JBJDNC010000081.1:0-148 GCF_044900265.1 Pseudomonas sp. NPDC089406
AGCGTAGGGGGCCGGATGATGGGAGCAGGGCGGCTTTGGTTACTTTGGCCAAGACCAAAGTAACCCGCCGTAAGGGCGGAAAGGTGACGAAAAGCGTATATCGTCAATGAATGCGCATACATCTCCAGAAGCAATCACCATGAGCCCC
>NZ_JBJDNC010000081.1:248-5196 GCF_044900265.1 Pseudomonas sp. NPDC089406
GAACCCGAACCCGAACCCGAACCCGAACCCGAACCCGAACCCGAACCCGAACCCGAACCCGAACCCGAACCCGAACCCGAACCCGAACCCGAACCCGAACCTGAACCCGAACCCCCTCACCGCACCATAAACCCCACCTGCCAAGCCCGCGGCACAAACCCCACCACCAACGCCAACAAACAAGCCAACCCGCAACTCCCCGTCAGCGCCAGCAACCCCAACCGCTGCTGCAACCAGGCCCCGATGGCCGCCCCGACCAGCATGCCCGCCCAGGGCACCAACTGCACCCGCCAGCCCCCGCGCCGCTCGCCCAGCAACCAGCGCCCCAGCCCCCGCCCAAAACGCGAAAGCGCCCCGGTGACATAGGTCAGCCCGATCGGCAGCCCGTTCACCTGCTCGACCACGGCATTGAGCATGCCCATGGCCAAGGTGGCCAGCACCAGTGCCGGGAAGGTCCAGGGCAGCGGCCAGGCCGCGCACGCCAGCAGGGCGGCGACGATCAGCAGCAACGGCGCGGCGCGGCGGCGCAGGCGCCGGGCCAGCACCACCCCCAGGGCATTGCCCGCGACGAAGCTGAAGATCGCCAGGGCCAGGCGCAGTATCAACGCAAGGTCTGCCTCGCTGATTGCCACAGCCAGGCGCGTGGTGTTGCCACTCATGAACGAGACGAAATCGCCCAACGCCAGCAGGCCGATGGCATCGGTCATGCCCGCCAGCACCGACAGCGCGGCCACCAGCCCCAGGCCCACGCGCCCGCGCAGCACGTGCAGGCGCGCCCGGCGGGCGCTGTGGGAGGCGGCAGTGGGCAGCATGGCGATATCTCCAAAGGGCTGGGGCCCTGATGTTATACCGCTATCAGCGCCTTGCGCATGGGCACACATAACAGTTGCAGGCCCGCCGGCGAGTGGTAGATCGCCTGGGTGTCACCCTCATAGCCGCAGCGCCGGTAGAAGGCCGCAGCGTTAAGGGTGGCGTCGAGGTGGATCTGCTCCAGCCCGGCGGCCCAGGCGATGCGCTCAAGGTGCGTGACCATCGCCCGGGCAACGCCGCGCTGCATGTGCCCGGGCAGCACGAACAAACCGCCCAGCTCGCCACTGGCCAGGTCGATCATGCCGGTGGCAACGGTGCTGCCGTCCAGGCAGGCAAGGTGAAAGTGGTCGGCCACCAGCGCGGTGAAGCCTTCGCTGTGGGGCACCTCGGCCCAGGCCCTGGCGAGATCTTCGCCGTAATCGCCGGGGCACTGGTGGAGGATCGCCTGGCGGCGGATGGCGTAGGCGTCGCGGGCGTCGTGGCGGGTGGCGCGGCGGATATCTAACATGGGGTCCTTCCCTGTTTTGGTTGTGAGGCGGCAATGCCCCGTGCTTGACGACCTGCGGCAAACACAAGGGCGCCATTGCAAACCCTGGATTGGCGCATGGCAACTACTCAAGGGCTGCCCATGGCGCCATGCTGCGCCTTCCCTTTGGCTGGCAGCGAGGCGTGCGATGGAGCTGGATACACCGGTGGTACTGGTCAATGGCCTGGTCGGCTGCCTGGATCATCCCGCACTTCACCAAGGCTTGCACCCCCGGTTGGTGATCGCCCCCGACCTGCTGGGCTACGGCACGCTGCAAGGCATGCCTGCCGGGCGCATCGATATTGCCGCGCAGGTGCAATACCTGCATCGCCAGTTGCAGGCGCGCCGGGTGCCGCGGGCGCACCTGGTCGGGCATTCGGTGGGCGGGGTGGTGGCGATGCTGTATGCCCTGCGCTACCCGCAGCAGGTGGCGAGCGTGGTCAGTGTCGAGGGCAACTTTACCTTGAACGATGCGTTCTGGTCGGCGTCGGTGGCGCGCATGGAGCCCGACGCTGCCGAAGCGATGCTGGAAGGCTTTCGTGCCGATGCCCAGGGCTGGCTGAGGGCGGCGGGGGTGGCGGCCGATGCGCAGCGCCTGGCCCTGGCCCAACGCTGGCTGGCCCACCAGCCGGCCAGCACCTTGCAAGCCATGGCCCGTTCGGTGGTGGCGGTGACGGGGGCGACGCGCTACCTGGCGCAACTGCAAACACTGTTCGCCGCGACCCCGGTGCATTTGCTCGCCGGCGAGCATTCGCGCAGCGGTTGGGACGTGCCGTATTGGGCCGGGCAGCAGGCGGCCAGCTTCACCGTGCTGCCGGGCGTTGGCCACCTGATGATGCTGGAAGACCCGCAGGGCTTTGCCCAGGCCCTGGCCAGGCTGCTGGCCTGATCAGTCGATCGAGCCGGTTTGTACCTGGGTTTTTTGCTCATAGTGGGCCAGCAGCACGCCTGTGGACGTGGCGAAGTGTCCGCGCAAGGTGAACGCTGCGGCCTGGGCATCGTTGCCGAACAGGCGCTTGCCGTGCCCGAGCACAATCGGGTGCACCAACAGCCGCAGTTCATCCACCAGCCCGGCGGCCAGCAGCTGCTGTACCAGCTCGGCGCTGCCCTGGGTCAGCAGGGGGGCGCCAGTTTGCTGCTTGAGGGTGCGCACGGCTGCGATGACATCGGCGCCCAGCACGTGGCTGTTGTGCCAGGTCACCGACTCGGGGTGGTGGGTGGCGACATGCTTGGCCACGCCGTTGAACAGTTTGGCCATTGGCTGGTTTGGCGAGTCAGCGGCGACCTTGGGCCAGTAGCCCGCAAAGATGTCGTAGGTACGCCGGCCCAGCAGCAGCTCGAACGGCTGGCTGAACAGCGCCTGCATGGCTTTGCCGAAGTCATCGTCGGCGTATGGCGGCAGCCAGCCGCCGTAGACGAAGCCACCGCTGGTGTCCTCCTGCGGGCCGCCGGGGGCCTGCATGACGCCGTCGAGGGTGATGAAGGCGGCGACGATGAGCTTGCGCATGAGGGGTGCTCCTTGGGATGGGTTTGCCAGGTAGTCGATTAGGCCGATGGGAATTCGACAACAGAAGCAGAAAGCCGCCGGGGCGTTGTAAGAAAAGCCGCTGACGGGGCGCTGGCAGTCTTGTTTTTGGCACATGTACGGCCTAGCGGGTGCGTTAAGATCCTGCGCGTGAACCTTTTCTCCACAGGAGTGCCGCCCGTGACCGAATACACCGCATTCAAGGTTGAACTGACCGACAGCATCGCCCACGTGCAGATCAACCGCCCAGAGAAGATCAACGCGATGAACGCGGCCTTCTGGGAAGAGATTGTCGATATATTCCAGTGGGTCGATGACACCGATGCGGTGCGTGCGGTGGTGATCAGCGGCGCCGGCAAGCATTTTTCATCCGGCATCGACCTGATGATGCTGGCCTCGCTGGCCGGGCAGATGGGCAAGGACGTTGGCCGCAACGCGCGCCTGCTGCGCCGCACCATCCTGCGCCTGCAGCGCTCGTTCAACGCCGTGGACAACTGCCGCAAGCCGGTGCTGGCGGCGATTCAGGGTTACTGCATCGGTGGCGCCATTGACCTGGTGTCGGCCTGCGACATGCGTTACTGCGCCCAGGATGCGCAGTTCTCGATCAAGGAAATCGACATGGGCATGGCCGCCGATGTCGGCACCTTGCAACGTTTGCCGCGTATCATCGGCGACGGCATCTTGCGCGAGCTGGCCTACACCGGGCGTATGGTGGACGCCGACGAAGCGCTGCGCATCGGCCTGGTGAACCGGGTTTATGATGACCAGGCGGCGCTGCTGGACGGGGTCTTTGCCATTGCCCGCGAGATTGCCGCAAAATCACCGGTCGCTGTGGCCGGCACCAAGGAGATGCTCAGCTACATGCGTGACCATCGTATCGACGATGGCCTGGAGTACATCGCCACCTGGAACGCCGCCATGCTGCAGTCCGAAGACTTGCGGGTGGCGGTGGCTGCCCACATGAGCAAACAGCAACCGACGTTCGCCGACTGACCGGGTTGGCGGGCGCCTTGAAGGGACCCGAACCGATGTCAGCACGCTGGACAACCGCAGTACTCGACCCGCAGATCGCCGGTGGCCTGGCCGTGGCGCGCAGCCCCGAGGGTTTTTTGTTCGACGCCAACGGCGCGCTGTTCCCCCGTGACTGGCTCAAGCGCCAGGGCCTGGAGGTGCTGTGCGAGCACGGCATTGGCCATTTTGACGGGCAGCCGGTGTTCCTGCTGGAGCTGCGCAGTGCCGGCGAGGTGCCGGGCTGCGCGTGGCAGGGGCTGCGTCGTTTCATGCTCGAGGGCGACTTTGACACCTACAAGGTGCTGGGTTATGCGGCGCAGATCGGCACCTGGGCCCGCGAGCACCGGTTCTGCGGCAGCTGCGGGCAGCCGATGACGCAGATCCACTGGGAGCGGGCGATGTACTGCCAGCCGTGCGAGCTGCGTAGCTACCCGCGCATTTCGCCGAGCATGATCGTGCTGGTGACCCGTGGCGACGAGGTGTTGCTGGCGCGCTCGCCGCGCTTCGTTACCGGGGTGTACAGCACCTTGGCGGGGTTTGCCGAGCCGGGAGAGTCGGCCGAGGACTGCCTGGTGCGTGAGGTGCGTGAAGAGGTGGCGGTGGAGGTGAGGAACATCCAGTACGTTGGCAGCCAGTGCTGGCCGTTTCCGCATTCGATGATGTTGGGGTTTCATGCCGAATATGCGGGGGGGGAGATTGTCATGCAGCCGGATGAGATCGAGGATGCGCAGTGGTTCAATGTGCATGAACTGCCGCCGTTGCCGGCGGGGCGGTCGATTGCGCGGTATTTGATTGATTTGTATGTGGCGCGGCGGTTGGGGTTGCCTGAGCCTGTTTTGCCTTCCTGATAGTTGGGATTGGGATTGGGATTGGGATTGGGATTGGGATTGGGATTGGGATTGGGATTGGGATTGGGATTGGGATTGGGGTTGGGGTTGGTTTAGTTGGTTTTGAAAGTTGTAGGCGCATTCATTATTTGTGTTGACGCTTATTCACCTTTCCGCCCTTACGGCGGGTTACTTTTTTTCGTGGAAAAAAGTAACCAAAAACCGTGCGCTCCATTCATCCGGCCCCTG
>NZ_JBJDNC010000082.1:1474-3162 GCF_044900265.1 Pseudomonas sp. NPDC089406
CGAATGTTGATTTCTGGCTTTTGTCAGATCGTTCTTTAAAAATTCGGATATGTGATAGAAATAGACTGATTACCAGTTTCACTGCTGGTGGATCAGGCTAAGGTAAAATTTGTGAGTTCTGCTCGAAAGAGCGACGTACGAATTTTCGGCGAATGTCGTCTTCACAGTATAACCAGATTGCTTGGGGTTATATGGTCAAGTGAAGAAGCGCATACGGTGGATGCCTTGGCAGTCAGAGGCGATGAAAGACGTGGTAGCCTGCGATAAGCTTTGGGGAGTCGGCAAACAGACTGTGATCCAGAGATCTCTGAATGGGGGAACCCACTCAGCATAAGCTGAGTATCTTGTACTGAATACATAGGTGCAAGAGGCGAACCAGGGGAACTGAAACATCTAAGTACCCTGAGGAAAAGAAATCAACCGAGATTCCCTTAGTAGTGGCGAGCGAACGGGGACCAGCCCTTAAGCTGGTTTGAGATTAGTGGAACGCTCTGGAAAGTGCGGCCATAGTGGGTGATAGCCCCGTACACGAAAATCTCTTGCCAGTGAAATCGAGTAGGACGGAGCACGAGAAACTTTGTCTGAACATGGGGGGACCATCCTCCAAGGCTAAATACTACTGACTGACCGATAGTGAACCAGTACCGTGAGGGAAAGGCGAAAAGAACCCCGGAGAGGGGAGTGAAATAGAACCTGAAACCGTATGCGTACAAGCAGTGGGAGCCTACTTTGTTAGGTGACTGCGTACCTTTTGTATAATGGGTCAGCGACTTATATTCAGTGGCGAGCTTAACCGAATAGGGGAGGCGTAGCGAAAGCGAGTCTTAATAGGGCGCTTTAGTCGCTGGGTATAGACCCGAAACCGGGCGATCTATCCATGGGCAGGTTGAAGGTTAGGTAACACTGACTGGAGGACCGAACCGACTACCGTTGAAAAGTTAGCGGATGACCTGTGGATCGGAGTGAAAGGCTAATCAAGCTCGGAGATAGCTGGTTCTCCTCGAAAGCTATTTAGGTAGCGCCTCATGTATCACTGTAGGGGGTAGAGCACTGTTTCGGCTAGGGGGTCATCCCGACTTACCAAACCGATGCAAACTCCGAATACCTACAAGTGCCGAGCATGGGAGACACACGGCGGGTGCTAACGTCCGTCGTGAAAAGGGAAACAACCCAGACCGTCAGCTAAGGTCCCAAAGTCATGGTTAAGTGGGAAACGATGTGGGAAGGCTTAGACAGCTAGGAGGTTGGCTTAGAAGCAGCCACCCTTTAAAGAAAGCGTAATAGCTCACTAGTCGAGTCGGCCTGCGCGGAAGATGTAACGGGGCTCAAACCATGCACCGAAGCTACGGGTATCACCTTTGGTGATGCGGTAGAGGAGCGTTCTGTAAGCCTGTGAAGGTGAGTTGAGAAGCTTGCTGGAGGTATCAGAAGTGCGAATGCTGACATGAGTAACGACAATGCGAGTGAAAAACTCGCACGCCGAAAGACCAAGGTTTCCTGCGCAACGTTAATCGACGCAGGGTTAGTCGGTCCCTAAGGCGAGGCTGAAAAGCGTAGTCGATGGAAAACAGGTTAATATTCCTGTACTTCTAGTTATTGCGATGGAGGGACGGAGAAGGCTAGGCCAGCTTGGCGTTGGTTGTCCAAGTTTAAGGTGGTAGGCTGAGATCTTAGGCAAATCCGGGATC
>NZ_JBJDNC010000082.1:3258-4890 GCF_044900265.1 Pseudomonas sp. NPDC089406
GTCAAGGCCGAGAGCTGATGACGAGTGCTCATTAGAGCGCGAAGTGGTTGATGCCATGCTTCCAAGAAAAGCTCCTAAGCTTCAGATAACTAGGAACCGTACCCCAAACCGACACAGGTGGTTAGGTAGAGAATACCAAGGCGCTTGAGAGAACTCGGGTGAAGGAACTAGGCAAAATGGCACCGTAACTTCGGGAGAAGGTGCGCCGGTGAGGGTGAAGCACTTGCTGCGTAAGCCCACGCCGGTCGAAGATACCAGGCCGCTGCGACTGTTTATTAAAAACACAGCACTCTGCAAACACGAAAGTGGACGTATAGGGTGTGACGCCTGCCCGGTGCCGGAAGGTTAATTGATGGGGTTAGCGCAAGCGAAGCTCTTGATCGAAGCCCCGGTAAACGGCGGCCGTAACTATAACGGTCCTAAGGTAGCGAAATTCCTTGTCGGGTAAGTTCCGACCTGCACGAATGGCGTAACGATGGCGGCGCTGTCTCCACCCGAGACTCAGTGAAATTGAAATCGCTGTGAAGATGCAGTGTATCCGCGGCTAGACGGAAAGACCCCGTGAACCTTTACTATAGCTTTGCACTGGACTTTGAGCTTGCTTGTGTAGGATAGGTGGGAGGCTTTGAAGTGGGGACGCCAGTTCTCATGGAGCCATCCTTGAAATACCACCCTGGCAACCTTGAGGTTCTAACTCAGGTCCGTTATCCGGATCGAGGACAGTGTATGGTGGGTAGTTTGACTGGGGCGGTCTCCTCCCAAAGAGTAACGGAGGAGTACGAAGGTGCGCTCAGACCGGTCGGAAATCGGTCGTAGAGTATAAAGGCAAAAGCGCGCTTGACTGCGAGACACACACGTCGAGCAGGTACGAAAGTAGGTCTTAGTGATCCGGTGGTTCTGTATGGAAGGGCCATCGCTCAACGGATAAAAGGTACTCCGGGGATAACAGGCTGATACCGCCCAAGAGTTCATATCGACGGCGGTGTTTGGCACCTCGATGTCGGCTCATCACATCCTGGGGCTGAAGCCGGTCCCAAGGGTATGGCTGTTCGCCATTTAAAGTGGTACGCGAGCTGGGTTTAGAACGTCGTGAGACAGTTCGGTCCCTATCTGCCGTGGACGTTTGAGATTTGAGAGGGGCTGCTCCTAGTACGAGAGGACCGGAGTGGACGAACCTCTGGTGTTCCGGTTGTCACGCCAGTGGCATTGCCGGGTAGCTATGTTCGGAAGAGATAACCGCTGAAAGCATCTAAGCGGGAAACTTGCCTCAAGATGAGATCTCACTGGGATCTTGAATCCCCTAAAGGGCCGTCGAAGACTACGACGTTGATAGGTTGGGTGTGTAAGCGCTGTGAGGCGTTGAGCTAACCAATACTAATTGCCCGTGAGGCTTGACCATATAACACCCAAGCAATTTGCGCGTAAGCCGAATTGTGGTGGTGAAGACGAAAGAACCGAAAGTTCAAAACGTCAGCAAGAACCACAAACATCACATATCCGAATTCGCTGGGCTGTTCATCTGAACGGACTGGCTACCGAATTTCTTGACGACCATAGAGCATTGGAACCACCTGATCCCATCCCGAACTCAGCAGTGAAACGATGCATCGCCGATGGTAGTGTGGGGTTTCC
>NZ_JBJDNC010000083.1:0-4299 GCF_044900265.1 Pseudomonas sp. NPDC089406
CGCCGATCGGGCCAGGGACGGCCCGTCGGCGCGTACCTGCGGAGCAAGCCCGGAGCGAGGGAACCCCCGAAGCGCAGCGTAGGGGGCCGGATGATAGGAGCAGGCGGTTTTGCCTACTTTTGCCAAGACAAAAGTAGGCCGCCGTAAGGGCGGAAAGGTGACGAAAAGCGCATATCGTCGATGAATGCGCATACATCTACCAAAGCAATCATCATAAGCCCGAACCCGAACCCGAACCCGAACCCGAACCCGAACCCGAACCCGATCTCACCGCCCCCCAGGCACAATAATCCCCGCCGGCACCTCACGCCCCCGCCGCCGCGCCACGCAGTAATACAGCACGCTAGGCACCACCAACCCGATCAACCACGACACATCCACGCCCCCCAAATGCGCCACCATCGGCCCGGTATACAGCTTGGTGTCGATAAACGGCATCTGCACCAGCACCCCAAAGGTGTAAACGCCAATGCCAGGCCAGTTCCAACGCCCGTAGCGCCCGTCCGGGTCGGCCAGCGCCGGGATGTCGTAGCGCTCCTTGGTGATGAAGTAGTAGTCCACCAGGTTCACCGCACTCCACGGCACGAAGAAGGTCAGCAGGAACAAAATGAACGACTTGAACGCGCTGAGGAACGAATGCTGCCCCAGCAACGCCACCAGGGTGGCCGCGCCAACGATCACCAGCACGAACACCAGGCGTTGCAGGCGGCTGATCTTAAGGTGGCCGCGGAACCCGCTGATGATGGTGGCGATGCACATGAAGCTGCCGTAGCTGTTGAGCGTCGAGATGGTTACCTTGCCGAAGGCGATGCAAAAGTACAAAAGCGCCGCCGTGCTGCCGGCACCACCCAAACCGACGATGTAGGCCACCTCGCGCCCCGAGAACTGCCCGCCGGCAATGGCTGCGGCAAATACCCCGAGGATCATCGACGCCTGGGCGCCAAGCACCGAGCCCAGGCCTGCGGCCAGGAAGGTCTTCACCGGCGAGGTGCTGCTCGGCAAATAGCGCGAGTAGTCGGCCACGTAAGGGCCGAAGGCGATCTGCCAGGACGCCGCCAGCGACACCGCCAGCAGGAAGCTGGCCCAGCTGAAGTGGCGGTTGTCGAGCAACTGGCCGATGTCGGCCAGCAGCAGGATGCGGCTGAACAGGTAGACGAAGGCGATGATGCCCAGCACGCTGGCCACCCGGCCGATCCAGTGAATCACCCGGTAGCCGGCCAGCGTGGCCAGCACGATCACCCCGGCGAAGATCAGGATGCCAGTGCTGTCGCTGACGCTGAGCAACTGGCCGATGGCTTGGCCCGACAGCACCGTGCCGGTGGCGGTAAAGCCCAGGTACATCAGGCACACCAGCACCATGGGGATAGCCGCGCCATACACGCCGAACTGCACGCGGCTGGAGATCATCTGCGGCAGCCCCAGGCGCGGGCCTTGGGCGGCATGCAGGGCCATCACCGCGCCGCCGATCAGTTGGCCGAGCAACAGCCCGATCAGCGACCAGAACACATCACCGCCCAGCACCACGGCCAGGGCCCCGGTGACGATGGCGGTGATCTGCAGGTTGGCACCCAGCCACAGGGTGAACTGGCTGTACACGCGCCCGTGGCGCTCGGATTCTGGAATGTAGTCGATCGAGCGCCGCTCGATCACAGGTTTGCTGGACATCAGGGAGGGCTCCGCTTCGTTGTTGTTTTAGGCGGTTATATCGGCGCGACGAGGGCCATGGCCGAGCTTTGATATGAGCATGTCTATACAAGTAAGGTCAAGTGAAGGATTCCACCCCCGTGAACGATCCACTTGGGCCATCACAGCGCACTGTTACGCAAGGGCTTTGCCTAACTGTGCTGGTCCGTGGGCCGGGAATAACCTTATGCTGTAACCAAATATGACTAGAACAAGCCTGAAGAAGGAATGCGTGCCATGCCACTCAAGGACCTGCTGATCGCCCTGGTGGTGATCATCGCCTGGGGCGTCAATTTCGTGGTGATCAAGGTCGGCCTCGACGGCCTGCCGCCGATGTTGCTCGGCGCCCTGCGCTTTGCCCTGGTGGCGTTCCCGGCGGTGCTGCTGGTCAAGCGCCCGAAGCTGCCGTGGCGCTGGCTGATCGCCTATGGCGCGACCATTTCGCTGGGCCAGTTCGCCTTCCTGTTCCAGGCCATGTACAGCGGCATGCCGCCGGGGCTGGCCTCGCTGGTGCTGCAGTCGCAGGCCTTTTTCACACTGGGCTTTGCTGCATTGTTCCTCGGTGAGCGCCTGCGCCTGGCCGGCGTGATCGGTTTGTTGGTGGCTGCCGGCGGGCTGGCGGTGATCGGCAGCGAGAACAGCAGCCACGTGCCGGTGATCGCCTTGTTGCTGACCCTGTGCGGCGGCGCCATGTGGGGCATGGGCAACATCATCACCCGGCGCTTCGGCAAGGTCGACCTGGTGGCCCTGGTGATCTGGGGCGGGTTGATCCCGCCGCTGCCGTTTCTGGCCTTGTCGTGGTGGCTGGAGGGGCCGGAGCGCATCAGCCATGCGCTGCTCAACATCAGCTGGAGCTCGGTGCTGGCGTTGATCTACCTGGCCTTCGTCGCCACCATGCTGGGCTACAGCCTGTGGAGCACACTGCTGTCGCGCCACCCGGCGGGCAAGGTGGCGCCGTTCTCGCTGCTGGTGCCGGTGATTGGCTTGAGCTCCTCGGCGCTGCTGCTGGGCGAGCGCCTGAGTGCGGCCCAGGGCTGGGGCGCGCTGCTGGTGATGCTGGGCCTGTTGATCAATGTCTTCGGCCCGCGCCTGGGCCAGCGCCTGCGCGCCGCCAGCGTGTAGGAGCCGGCTTGCCGGTGATGAGGTTGTAACGTTCTGCACAGAACCTTGCCGGCTGCGCCGGATCGCCGGCAAGCCGGCTCCTACAGGGGGCAGCTTGCCTGGAGGCTCTGTTAGACTCGGCGTCTTTTTCAATGCCAGCCGCACGGAGCCCCACCCATGATCATCTCCACCACCAGCCAGCTCGAAGGCCGCCCTGTCGCCGAATACCTCGGTGTGGTCAGCGCCGAATCGGTGCAGGGGATCAACTTCGTGCGCGATTTCTTCGCACGCTTTCGCGACTTCTTCGGCGGCCGCTCGCAAACCCTGGAGAGCGCGCTGAAGCTGGCCCGCGAGCAGGCCACCGAAGAATTGCAGGCGCGGGCACGGCTGTTGCACGCCGATGCAGTGCTGGGTGTGGACTTCGAAATCAGCATGCCGTCGGTGCAGGGCGGCATGGTCGTGGTGTTCGCCACCGGTACTGCGGTGCGCTTGAAGTAAGGCCAAGTGCCACTGGTCGGGCAAGGCGGTTTTGTCCGGCTGGTCTGCAAATGACCGGCTAGTCTCACTTCATCTGGGCCGCAGCTTACACAGGCGGGCGCATTGCCTGCCGGCACGGTCACCATTGGAGGGAGACAAGGGCATGAGCGAATCCTACTTCGAAGATTTGAACGATTCATTTCCGATCAACAGCCAGGTGCGCTGTGGCCAGGCGGCGTTTCGTCTGGGCTTTGCCCACATGACCCTGGATGATTCGGAGCAGTTGCAACCTGCGCACCTGCAGCGCAGCAAGAAGGGCCGCTTTACCCCGCGTGTTCCGTCGAAGAAGTAACCCTCTTTAGACTGCATCAGGGCTATCGCCGGCAAGCCGGCTCCTACAGGGGGCTTGGCTGCCGGGGCTTGGTCAACCGCTCAGTGGTCTGCTTTTCCTTCATTTTGTTGATCCCGCGCAGAGAATCGGCAGGTCGCCCTCGCCGTTGGCGCGGCTGTGTGTTTTTCTTGCGCGGCATTCGACTACAGGGAGTACCGCCGCCGATGCGAATCAGGGAAGCAACCTACTGGCAATGGGCCGATGCGCAACTGCACAGCCGCAGCCACGATGAAGAACTCAGCGACGGCACCAGCCTGGATGTGCAGGTGCGCTTGTCGCGGTTGGGGGCGACCCAGCTGTTTCTGGGGCTCTATGCACGTAATGGCGAGGCGTTGCTGGAGGAGTACTACCCGGCGCGGCCGGGCGAAACCATGACCCGCGCGCTGGTGTGGGGCGTGGACCGGGCGCGGGCGTTGGCGACCGGGGCCTTGCCGATGCCGGGGCAGGTGCCGCGCAGGTTGCAGGCCTGAGCGGGATCCTTCTGGCGTAATTGTCAAAAGCTGGCGTGGCCCCTGTAGGAGCGGGTTTACCCGCGAATCAGACGACACGGTAGATGGCACCGGCTTTGCCGGTGTTCGCGGCTGAAGCCGCTCCCACAGGGACCGTATAGCCTTCAAACCTGCGCCGTACTTGTAGGAGCCGGCTTG
>NZ_JBJDNC010000084.1:0-3080 GCF_044900265.1 Pseudomonas sp. NPDC089406
TTGTCGAACTCAACGATTGCCGAACCGAAAACTTCGGAGCAAACGCGAGTCAGAGCTGCGGTCAGAGTGGTCTTACCGTGGTCAACGTGGCCGATAGTGCCGACGTTAACGTGGGGAAGGGAACGATCAAACTTTTCCTTAGCCATCGATACAGTCCTCCGCAGAAGAAATAGTCATTGCGCTGATAAAACAAAGGCAGATATTTTCATATCTGCCTTGTTTATATGGAGCTCTTGAGCGGACTTGAACCGCTGACCTCACCCTTACCAAGGGTGTGCTCTACCAACTGAGCTACAAGAGCGAAACACTTTGTGCAAAAACAGCAAACTTGGAGCGGGTAGCGGGAATCGAACCCGCATCATCAGCTTGGAAGGCTGAGGTTCTACCACTAAACTATACCCGCGGAGCTTGCGGCTCTCGCTAAAACTGGTGGAGGGAGAAGGATTCGAACCTTCGAAGCTCTCGCAACGGATTTACAGTCCGTCCCCTTTGGCCGCTCGGGAATCCCTCCAGATGTGGCGGGCATTCTATTCGCCTGCCGCCTCAGTGTCAAGCGTTTTTTCAAATTTTTTCAATCAAATCTGAAACTTAGCTGCTTTGACACCGCTTCCAGCTCTACCACCTCAGTGGTGTTCCCTGTGAAGCGGGCGCCATTCTATCAAGCTATTCGCCAGTTGCAATACCTTGGCAGAAAATAATTTTATGTTTTAAGTCTTTGAAATCGTTGGAAAGACTGATGAGCACTTCCTGGTCCAGCAAACGCTCGCTTTCCGGGGATATCTTCAGCCAAAGGCCATCCGCCCCGGGCAGTTGACCAGACACCGGCACGGCGCCGATATCCAGGCTAACCAGGCGCTGACGCAAGGCCTCCAGCTGTTCGCGAGCGGTCAGCCCGCCAACCACCAGGCACTCATCGCGCCGACGAGGCGGCGCCGACACGCCGGTTTCCTTAAGCAAGCGAATCTCCTGTTGGTTGCCCTTGTACAACGACAGAGGCGCGACATCCTTCACCTTCAACGGGGCTTCCTGTTGGTGCCAGACGTAATAGAAGACGTTGAGTACCAGCAACAGTAGAAACAACCAACGCATAACCACCTCAGTCCAGTGGACAAGCCATAGCCAGCCCGACGAATACCAGGTCAGGTACCACCCGCGCCTGCGGTGCCGCCTCGCGCACCAGCGGCGCATCCCCACCCGTCAGGAATACGGTGAAGTCATCACCCCACAGAGCCCTCGCCTGCTCGAGCTGGGTGCGGGCAAAACCCTGCAACATCAATACGCAGCCACGCTCGACCGCCTCGACAGTGGATCGCCCAGGAGCAAGACTGTTCAGTGCACGCTCGGCAGAGGCATCGTCGTAACGTATGCGCCGGGTGTGGGTACGCAGCTGGCTGCGCATCAACGGCATGCCCGGGCAGATGTAGCCACCCAGGTGCTCGCCGTCTGCAGAAATGAAATCTGCCTTGGCCGCGGTGCCCAGGTCGATAACCAGACAAGCACGCCGCGCCAAATGAAAAGCCCCGAGCGCCGCCAGCCAACGATCCATGCCCAACCGCTGGTAATCTTCGTAGCCGTTGCGCACACCGGCCATCTCCTGGGACGGCTCGGCAACGTGAGCCGTGACGGCGAAGGCTTGGCCGATCAACGCACAGATCGCTGCTGTTTCGTCTTCACTGCGCACACTGACGACTCGACAGCCAGTAAGGCGCAATGACGCAAGAGCGCCGACTGAATCAACCAAACCTTGATCAGAATCGACAATACCGCCACCTACTATGGTGGCATCGGCCGCGTGTATCACGCGCCACTTGATGAAGCTGTTACCGCAATCGAGCTCAAGAATCATCACGCAACCTCAAACTGAGCTCACCACCACTGAAGCTCTTCTCCACACCATCAACCTCAAGGCGCAGACCGCCCTGCCCGTCCACCCCCAGCACCACACCGTCAATGCGAGTAGCACCGGCAATGAGCGATACATCACGCCCCTGCCAAAGATTGGCCTGCTCCCACTCTTCCTGGAATGCAGCAAAGCCGTAACGCCGATGACGCGCCAGTTCATGCTGCAACTGCTGGTTCAGGGACGCGACCAGGCGATTGCGATCAATGGCCACACCTGTCTCTTGGCGCATCGAGGTCCACAGCTGGTCAACCTGCTCATTGGCTTGCATGTTCACATTGATGCCAATGCCAAGCACGACATGGCAGACATCTGCAGGATCGCCGACCAACTCGAGGAGAATGCCGGTGATTTTCTGCCCGCGGACCAGAACATCATTGGGCCACTTCAGCCCCACGTCTTTGACCCCGAAACCCTGCAGCACACGCATTACCGCCAAGCCAACTACCAGGCTCAGGCCTTCGAGCCGGCGCATACCGCCATCGACCCGCAGTACCAGGCTGTAGTACAGGTTTTCAGCAAATGGACTTACCCACATGCGCCCACGACGACCACGCCCGGCACTCTGACGCTCAGCCAGAACCAGAAATGGTGCTGCCTGCCCGGAGCTTGCGAGACGCAATCCTTCGGCATTGGTTGAATCAATGGTTTCGTGGATGAAAACGGGCCACTGCTCACCCTCGGCAAACTCGGCAATCGCCTGAGCATCGAGCAGGGAGAGCGGTGCGGCCAGCTGGTAACCACGCCCGCGGACTTTATGAATGGTGAGGTTCAGCTCGGCTTCCAGGTGCTGCAGCTGCTTCCAGACGGCGCTGCGGCTTACCCCGATGGCTGCCCCCAAGGCTTCTCCGGAATGGAACCGGCCGTCCTTGAGGAGATTCAACAACTTCAGCATGCCAGTCTCGACTTGGAATAAGGCTGGCATGATAGCCATGGGCCGATGGCTTGCATAGGAAAAGGGCCGATGGGGGACTGATGGCAGCGGATCGCTGCATTTTTTGTGTAGGAGCCGGCTTGCCGGCGATGGGGCCCTGGCAGGTATGCGCGTTGCCTGGGCGGACCGCATCGCAGGGCTCTGGGTTTTCCGGGGCACAAAGACAAAACCCCTACCTGCATGCGCAGATAGGGGTTTTGCGAAATGAATCTTGACGATGACCTACTCTCACATGGGGAAACCCCA
>NZ_JBJDNC010000085.1:0-2869 GCF_044900265.1 Pseudomonas sp. NPDC089406
ACCACGTTGATGATCAGGACATTGCCGTCGCGGTTCAGCTGAATGTCCTGGAAGAAGCCGGTCTTGAACAGCGAACGGGTCGAGTCCACCAGGCGACGGTCGTCGACCTGGTCACCAATGCTCAGCGGCAAGGCGCCGAACACGCTGCCGGCGGAAACCCGCTGCAGGCCGTTGATGCGGATGTCGGCGACTTGAAACGTTGCCGCCTGGGCCAGCGAGGCCTTGAGCAGCAGGAGGGAGAGCAGCAGTCGCGGGTAGTTCATCGAGGGTTCCAGGCAGGCGTGTTCGTGGGGGTAGGGCGGGGCCGGCGAAGCGGGCGATGAGCATACGAGCGGGCTGTGTACGGCGCGGTTAACCGGGGGTAAAGATGTGTAAAGTCCGACCGGGCGGCGGTGACAGGCGGGCGGTGCGGGGCGATCATTGGCGGCTGTAGACCCTGCCAAAGCGTGCCCCCATGACCCCTGTGCTACTGGTCGACGACGACCGCGAACTCACCGAAATGCTCGCCCTGTACCTGGCCCGCGAGGGCTTTTGCGCCACCGCCGTGGCCACCGGCGAGGAGGGCGAGGCCCATGCCTTGAGCGGCGCCTACCAGGTGGTGGTGCTGGATGTGATGCTGCCGGGTATTTCGGGCATCGACGTGCTGCGCCGGGTGCGCGCCCGCAGCCAGGTGCCGGTGCTGCTGCTCACCGCCCGGGGCGACAACATCGACCGCATCGCCGGCCTTGAGCTGGGCGCCGACGACTATGTACCCAAACCCAGCTCGCCGGGTGAGCTGGTGGCGCGCCTGCGGGCGATCCTGCGCCGGGTGCAGCCTCAGGCTGCGAGCGATAACCAGGCGCTGGATGCGGTCAGCAGTGGCGCGCTGACCCTGTGGCCGGGGCGGCGCCAGGCGCAGTGGGGCCCGGCCACCCTGGACCTGACCGGCACCGAGTTCAGCCTGCTGGAGGCGTTGACCCGCCAGGCCGGGCAACTGGTGAGCAAGCAGGACTTGTCGCTCAATGCACTGGGCCGGCCGCTGACCCGCTATGACCGGCGCATCGATGTGCATGTGAGCAGCATCCGCCAGAAGCTCGGCCCGCGTGCCGACGGCAGCAGCTGGATCCAGAGCGTGCGGGGCATGGGCTACATGCTGATCGTCGAATGATGCGCCGGCGCCTGTTCTGGAAGCTGTTCCTGGCCTTCTGGCTGGCCAACTGCCTGACGTTTCTGGTGGGGGCGGGCGCCTTCATGCTCGATGAGCTGCGCGGCGACACCCCGGCGCTGCGCTCGTTGCTGGCCACCGAACTGACCCTGCTCGAGCGCTACGGCGAGCAGGCCGGGCGGCAGCTGCTGCAGGTGTCGCCGCAGCCGCCGGATGTGCAGGTGGGGCTGTATGACGCAAGCGGTCGCCTGCTGGCCGGCAAGGCGGTGGCGCCGGTGCGTTTCGAGCAGGCGCTGAACGATGCCGATGGCCGTGCGCTGGTGCTGCGCGCCTCGGTGGCCAGCGGCGTGGGTGAAGCGCCGCGCCCGCGCAGCATGGGCCCGCTGGTTACTGGCACCTTGATGAGCGCGTTGTTCGCGTTGTTGTGCAGCCTGTACCTGACCCGCCCGCTGGCCTGGCTGCGCGAGGCCATGGGCCAGGTAGCGCAAGGCCGTTTCGAGGTACGGGTGCGCCCGCGCCTGGGGCGGCGGCGTGACGAGATCGTCGACCTTGCCGAGGATTGCGACCGCATGGCCGGCCAGCTCAAGGCGCTGGTGCAGGCCCAGCAGCACCTGCTGCACGACATCTCCCACGAGCTGCGCTCGCCGCTGACCCGGCTGCATGCGGCCATCGGCTTGCTGCGCCAGCAACCGGAGCGTGGCGAAATGCTCGAGCGTATCGAGCGCGAATCGCGGCGCATGGACGATCTGATCGAGCAGTTGTTGACCCTGGCTCGGGCCCAGTCGCGCCAGGATGACGGCGCCTGCGAGGCGCTGGATGTGGTCGAGTTGCTGGCGCAGATCGTCGAGGATGCGCGCTTCGAGGCGGGCATGAAGCAGTGCCGGGTGGTGCTGGACAGCGATGGCGCGTTCGTCACCCGTGGCCATGAAGAGCTGCTGTACCGCGCCTTCGAGAACGTGATCCGCAATGCGGTGCGCTATACCGCGCCGGGTACCGATGTGTGGGTGCGGGCGTTGCTGGTGGCGGGTGGTTTGCGGGTGGAGGTGAGTGACCAGGGGCCGGGGGTGGAGCCTGGGCGGTTGGCGGGCATATTCGAGCCGTTCGACCGTGGGGCGGACAGTGGCGGTGACGGGTTTGGCCTGGGCTTGGCGATTGCCCAGCGGGCGATTCACCTGCACCAGGGGCGTATTGGCGCGCAGGCGGGCGAGGGGGGGGGCTTGCGGGTGTGGATCGACTTGCCCTGCGGGTTGTCTGGAGTATGATGCGCGGCCGCTTCAGGAGCCTTGCCGGTTATGGCCAAAGAGATCGAGAACCCTTGCGTTTCGTTGTGTCAGCTCAACAGTGAGTTGTGTGTGAGCTGTGGGCGCACGCGGGAGGAAATTCGCAAGTGGCGGGGGATGAAGCGGCCGGAGAAGATGGCCACGGTGCAGCGGGCGGCGGCGCGGGTCAAGGCGTTGGTCAAGAAGGGGGTTAAGCGCCAGGGGCGGGATTGATGGGGTTTGCCTGTGGGCGGGGGCGGCTTGCCGGCGATTGCGTTTGCGTGGGCGGCTTATATCTGGTGGTGTACGTTATTGTTTGTTGGTTTGTTGGTTTGTTGGTTTGTTGGTTTGTTTTAGTTGGTTTTTAAGTGGTATGCGCATTCATTATTTGTATTGACGCTTATTCACCTTTCCGCCCTTACGGCGGGTTACTTTTTTTCGTGGAAAAAAGTAACCAAAAACCGTG
>NZ_JBJDNC010000086.1:0-1835 GCF_044900265.1 Pseudomonas sp. NPDC089406
ACCGTATCAAGCTGAGGCTTAATGGCCTGAGCCCTGTTGAGTACAGGACTCAGGCTGCTGCCTAGAGCTGTCCAACTTTTTGGGGGCAGTCCAGGTGCCGGCGCGCGCTTGCGGCCCTAGCTCCCTGCGCGACAGCGCAGCCCGAAAGGGCTGGGTGATCTCCTACAAAGGCCCGCGATTGCCCCGCCGCCACGCACGTACTGCCCACACCACCAGCAACGGCAACCCCAGCGCCAGCCACGACACCACGTCGTACAGCCCGTCCCCCAGCAGCGCCGACAACAACCCCAGCGCCGCCAGCAGGCCGATCAGCAGCGGCCAGCGAAAGATCATCCACAACCCGCGCCTCATGCCCTGGCCTCCTGCTCTGCGGCAAACACCGGCACCTGGCGACGGCGCCCCCACCACAGGTAGACGCCGCTGCCCAGCACCAGGATGGCGATCACATCCAGCACCGCCCAGACGATCTTCAGCGGCAGCCGCCCATAGTCACCAAAGTGCAGCGGCTGGGAAATAAGCAGTGCGCGCACGTACAAGGGCATGTCGCGCATGTCGGTCAATTGCCCGGTCTGGGCGTCGATCAACGCGGGCTTGAGCAGTTTCGAAGTGACCGGGGTCTTGCCGCGCATGAACACCGCGTAGTGGTGCTGGCTGCTGAACAAGGTGCCGGGGAAGGCGACGAATACCGGCTCAAGCTCGGGCGCTGCGGCCCGCGCCGTTTCCAGCGCCGCATGCAACGAGCCGAGGGTCTTCAGTGGCGGCGCATCTTTATAAGGGGCGGTCATTTCGGCCAGCTGGCCGTTCTGCCATAACCCGACGATGGGCAGCGCCAGGGTGTTGACCACCCCGGTGACCCCCACCACCAGCACCCACACCAGGGTCACCATGCCCAGCACGTTGTGCAGGTCGAGCCACTGCAGGCGGCGGCTGCGCCCGGTGCGCACAGTGGCGAATTCGAGCTTGCGCATGAACGGGGTATAGACCACCACACCCGAGACCAGCGAGGCCACCAGCAACAGCCCCATCGCCCCCAGCAGCAGGTAGCCGGGCAGGCCAAGGAACAGGTCGGTGTGCAAGCGCAGCATCACATCCATGAAGCCGGTTTCGGGCGGTTCGGGGGCAAACAACTCGCCGCTGCGTTTGTCGAACAGGTGCACATGACCATCCAGCGGTGGCGGCACCAGGGTCTTGCCGGTGAATACCGCGCCGTAGGGGTCGTCCGGGTCCAGGCCGACGAAACGCACCACCTCGTCCGGGCGCGCCGCGAGCGCCCCGGCAACCACTTTGTCGTAGTCGATGGGTGGGGCATCGGCCGGCAGCACCTTGGGCGCCGGGTGCGGGTCGAAGGCGGCTTCGATCTCTTCGTGGAAGATCAGCGGCAGGCCGGTCAGGCACAGCATCAGCAGGAACAGGGTACAGACCAGGCTGGTCCACTTGTGCACCAGGTACCAGGTTCTCAGGGCTTGGCGGGTCATGCGCGGTGATCCTTCGCTGCGGCTAAACGTCGACGGGGGGCACAGAGTACCTGTGCAGTTGCGGCGGGCGCCAGATGCGCGGTTGTTTGGCGGTGGATGCGTGCTGAAATTGGGCGGGTGGGTAGGGAGTGCATGTGCCCTGCTCGCTCCTGCGTCTTGTGCTGTTTGCGGTTACTGGGGGGCTGTGGCCTACGGAGGTGGGTTCGGGGCTTATGGTTATTGCTTTGGGAGATGTATGCGCATTCATTGACGATGGCGGCTTTTAGTCACCTTTCCGCCCTTACGGCGGCCTACTTTGGTCTTGGCCAAAGTAGGCAAAGCCGCCTGCTCCCATCATCCGGCCCCCTACGCTGCGCTTCG
>NZ_JBJDNC010000087.1:0-1810 GCF_044900265.1 Pseudomonas sp. NPDC089406
CCGGATGGCCATAGCTGGTTTACCTGGGTCGGGATAGGGCTCGGGGTGCTGGGAACCGCCCTCACCCTGGGTGCCCTTGCTCCGGCTTTTGCCGTTGTAGCTGGCGCCGCAGTAGCCGGCACGCTCGCCATGAGCACTCTGGCTGCCGCTGTCGCCACCATAGGCACCACGGCCGCCAGCATCGCTGCGACGGTGACTGCCGCCGCCCTCAGCGTCGTTTCGCTGGGCACCGGTGTGGCGGGTACCACGCTGGAGGCGATGGGTAAGGACCAGAAAACGGCCGGCATACTGGGTTGGGTATCGCTGGGGACCGGGTTGGTTGGCAGTGTGCTGGAAATCGGAGCAGGTTTGACGTCAGGGGCGATGAAAGCGGGGAAAGTTGGCAGGGGTACGCAGATACAGGGGTCGTCCCGAACGAGCTCACTCAGCGGTGCCGTTGAACAGCCGATGCCACCATCAACAGCAATTAACGAGATTATGTATGACTCAGATGGGAATCAAATGTTCGCTTTTCTTAGGCGAGGGCTCAAGAGGGACATGGCGGTAATTGTCACACACGCCGATGAAAGTGGCATTCTCATGAACAGTCATGGCCATCATGTAACCGGGGGAGTTCTTGCACAGGAAGAAATAGCCCCACGCCTCAATCGACTCGCCAGTTATAGGGACAATCCCGACAAACCTGTGTTGCTGCTGGCCTGCTACGCGGGGTCGTCCGGAGCAGCACAGTCGGCTGCCGACACATTGAGGCGGCCTGTGGTCGCATACGCCCACAGCATTACTACCGATGCGCTTGAGCGTTTGGATGATTTCGATCTTATGGTTGGTGTGAGGGAGCACGCCTCTGATTTCAGGATTTTTCCCGAAACCGGCTCAATTTATCGCCCTGGGAATCCATTAGTTTTTATGCCTTCTCGTATCCGATAAATCATGGAGCACCCGGCATGAACGCCCCAGCCACCCCGTTCACGCTCGGCCGCCAGCACTTCGACGGCCTCGGCCGCCAACTCACCGTCGAGTGCGGCGGACGCACCACCGAGTCCCACCACATCGCCAACCAGTTGCCGGTCAGCCACAACATCCTCGCCGACCGCCAGCGCGTCGGCTTCAGCTACATACCCGAACTCGACCACCTGGTGCGGCAGATCACCCCTGCCAATGAACCGCCGCAAACCTTCGACTACGACCCCAGGCTCGCCCTCATCAGCTCCGCCAGCGGCCAGCTGGGCCAGCAGCGCACCAGCTACACCGCCGCAGGCAAGCCGCGCAGCGATACCTGGACCCTCGCAGGCCACAACCATGTCACCACCTGGCAGTACAGCCTAACCGGCCTGCTGCTCGGCTTCACCGACGCCACCACCGCCGAGCACCGCTACCACTACGATGCCTTCGGCCGCCTGCACCAGTTACAGGCCGGCAGCGTGACCTGTAGCTTCACCTACGACGACTTCGCCCGCCCCCTGCGCAGCACCACCCGCGATACCCGCAGTGGCAACCAGCTGGCCCAAAGCCTCACCTACGACAGCCTCGGCCGCGAGCACACCCGCACCTTCGAAACCACCGGCAACAGCACCAGCCGCCAGGTGCAAACCCTCACCTACACCGACCTCGACCAGCTCGCCAGCCGCCACTGGCAACGCGATGGCGCCCAGGGCAGCGAGCACTTCAGCTACGACCTGCATGGCCGCCTGGTGCTCTATACCGCAGACTCCGCAGTGGCCCCCGAAGACCCGTTCGGCAACCGCGTGGTCCGCCAGCAGTTCACCCTCAACCGCTACGACGGCCATACCCAGATAACCAGCCTGTTCGA
>NZ_JBJDNC010000088.1:0-1431 GCF_044900265.1 Pseudomonas sp. NPDC089406
TGGACTGCCCCCAAAAAGTTGGACAGCTCTAGGCAGCAGCCTGAGTCCTGTACTCAACAGGGCTCAGGCCATTAAGCCTCAGCTTGATACGGTCATGGTTGTAGTAGTGAATGTACTCATCCAGGCCCGCTTTCAACTCATCAATACTTTCGAAACGCTTCAGGTAGAAAAACTCGGACTTGAGCGTGCCGAAGAAGCTTTCCATCGCTGCGTTGTCCAGGCAATTGCCTTTGCGAGACATGCTCTGCTTTACCCCTCGTCCGCGGAGCTTATGGCTGTACTGGGCTTGCTGGTAATGCCACCCCTGGTCTGAATGGAGCACGAGCTTCGGCTGCTCTCCCAGGCAGTCGAGTGCCTTGTCGAGCATGTTCCCAACCAAGCTGTAGCGTGGGCGACTGGCCGTTTCGTAAGCCACGATCTCGCCGTTATACAAATCCATCACCGGCGATAGATAGAGCTTCTGTTCCGCCACTTTGAACTCGGTCACGTCGGTCACCCATTTCTGGTTGGGCCGCTGGGCAACAAAATTCCGTTCCAGCAGATTCGCTGCCACTTTGCCGACGGCTCCACGGTAGGAACGGTATTTCTTGGGGCGTACTACCGATTTCAATCCTTGCTCAGCCATGAGCCGTTCAACCACCTTCTTGTTCACCCGCTTTTCTTTCCTGATCGCGAGCGTAACGCGGCGGTAGCCATAAAGCCCTTTTTGTTCGTGATAGACACGATGTACCAACGCCTTGAGCGCAGCATGCCGGTCCGGCTTCTGCTGCGCCTTGAGCTGGTAGTAGAAGGTGCTACGCGGCAGTTCGACCAACCGAAGAAGGTCAGGTAAAGGGAATCTCCGCTTGAGCTTAGAAACGATCAGGACTTTTTCCCGCGTATTCGCTCCTTTTCCTCCCGCAGAGCCTTGAGTTCCTTTAGGACAGCATTCTCCATGCGCAGGAACTCAAGTTCAGCCATCAGCTGCTCTCGGCTTTTCTCAATATCATCGGTATCGGCGGGCTTGGCTGGTTTGATCTTCTTCGACACGGTAATTGGCTTTTTTGGCTTGGCGGCAGTAGAGGTGACTGGACCGCCACTGTAGTGCTGCCGCTGCCAGATTCCTATCTGTGAGGACTGTCCAAGACCAAAGTGCGCAGCGGTCTGGCGCAGTGAAAGCCGATGCTCAAGCATGTAGCTGAGCACTTGCTGCTTGAAATCACTGGTATAACGCCGCCCAGGCGAGCCTGAGCAGACACCCTTACTGACCTGATAACTGGCAACCCAGCGCCGGAGCAGGCTGAAGTCGATACCGAAGTGTCGAGCCACCTTTCGGAAACCGTTGTTGCCATCCAGGTAAGCTGTGATCGCTGTGAGCTTGAATTGCTCGGTGTACTTTTCCATCGATCCCCCAAGGGTTGGATTGGTGTCCAACTTTTGGGGGGCAGTCCA
>NZ_JBJDNC010000089.1:0-1186 GCF_044900265.1 Pseudomonas sp. NPDC089406
GGATTCTCCGATCAAGTCAGCACAGGTCATCTGACCTGTGCTGAAATAGCCCTCCTTCCAACTGTCCTCTACAAGCCCGCCATTCCATGAGCCAGATGAGCTTTTCCGATTTCGAGTACGCCGGTAAGCGCAAGCAAACCCGTCGCGAGCGTTTCCTGGCCGAGATGGAGCAGGTGGTGCCGTGGAGCGGGTTGGTGGCGTTGATCGAGCCGTATTACCCAAAGGCTGGCGGTGGCCGCAAGCCGTATCCACTGGAAACCATGCTGCGCATTCACCTGTTGCAGAACTGGTTCTCGTTGAGTGATCCCGCCATGGAAGAGGCGCTGTACGAGATTACTTCGATGCGCCAGTTTGCTCGTCTGACGCTCAGCGCTCCGATCCCCGAAGACACGACAATCATGAATTTCCGGCACCTGCTGGAGAAGCATCAGTTGGCGGTGGGCATTCTGGAAACCATCAACAACTACCTGCGAGACAAGGGCCTGTCGTTGCGCCAGGGCACCATCGTCGACGCCACTATCATCCATGCACCCAGTTCGACCAAGAACAAGGAAGGCAAACGCGATCCTGAAATGCACCAGACGAAGAAAGGCAACCAGTACTTCTTCGGTATGAAAGCGCACATCGGAGCCGACGCAGAATCGGGCCTGGTACATCATGTTCATGGCACCGCCGCCAACGTGGCTGACGTGACGGAGGTTGCCCATCTGTTGCACGGTGGCGAGAACGTTGTCTGTGCTGACGCGGGTTACACCGGCGTAGAGAAACGGCCAGAGCATGAGGGCCGGCCAGTGATCTGGCGGATCGCTGCGCGACGTAGCACCTACAAGCATTTGAGCAAACGCAGTGCGCTGTACAAGGCCAGGCGCAAGATTGAGAAGGCCAAAGCCCAGATACGTGCGAAGGTCGAGCATCCGTTTCGGGTGATCAAGCGTCAGTTCGGTTATGTGAAGACCCGCTTCCGTGGCCTGGCCAAGAATACGGCGCAATTGACCACCCTGTTCGCGTTGTCGAATCTGTGGATGGTACGCCGGCAATTATTGCCTGCTGCGGGAGAGGTACGCCCGTGAGGGCAGAAAACCAAGGCTATGCCTTGGTTTTCCAATAATCAGCGGCTGAAAATCGGAGTTTTCGGCATCTCCAAGCCGTCCATTTCCGACTGGTGGGTAACTTGCTCGGAGTTTCC
>NZ_JBJDNC010000090.1:0-1067 GCF_044900265.1 Pseudomonas sp. NPDC089406
CCGATGGACACCTTGTTACCGGTACCGAGGAAGTTGCTCTGGCTGATCGAGCCACCCAGGATCAGGCCCGCGCTTTGTGCGAAACCGACACTGGCGGTGATCGAGCCCGAGGCTTGTTCTTCCACGGCGTAGTTCACGTCGACCTGGTCGTCGGTGCCTGGCACTGCCGGGGTTTCGACGTTGACTTCCTTGAAGAAGCCCAGGCGCTCAAGACGGGTCTTGGACTGGTCGATCAGGTAAGTCGAAGCCCAGCCGCCTTCCATCTGGCGCATTTCGCGGCGCAGCACTTCGTCTTCGGTCTTGGTGTTGCCGCGGTAGTTGATGCGGTTGACGTAGGCGCGCTTGCCCGGGTCGACCACGAACATGATGTCCACGGTGTGGTCTTCATCGTGCGGCTGCGGCACGCCATTGACGTTGGCGAAGGTGTAGCCTTCGTTACCCAGGCGGCGGGTGATCAGGTCGGAGCTGGTGGTCATGACCTTGCGCGAGAACACCTGGCCAGGCTGCACCAGCAGCAGCGACTTGACCTGGTCTTCCGGCACTTTCAGGTCGCCGGAGAGCTTCACGTCACGCACGGTGTATTTTTCGCCTTCGTTGACGTTGACCGTGATGTAGACGTGTTTCTTGTCCGGGGTGATGGACACCTGGGTGGAGGCGATGTCCATGTTGATGTAGCCGCGGTCCAGGTAGTACGAGCGCAGGCGCTCCAGGTCACCGGAGAGTTTTTCGCGGGCGTACTTGTCGTCGTTCTTGAAGAACGACAGCCAGTTGGTGGTTTTCAGCTCGAACAGCTGGGCCAGCTCTTCGTCGTCGAACACGGTGTTGCCGACGATGTTGATGTGCTGGATGGCCGCCACGGTGCCTTCGTTGATCTTGATCTTCAGACCCACGCGGTTGCGCGGCTGCGGCACCACTTCAGCGTCGACCTCGGCCGAGTAGCGGCCCTGGGCCACGTACTGGCGCTGCAGCTCGTTACGCACGCCCTCAAGCGTTGCACGCTGGAAGATCTCGCCTTCGGCCAGGCCCGATTGCTTCAGGCCCTTCATCAGGTCTTCGGTGCTGATCGC
>NZ_JBJDNC010000091.1:0-1058 GCF_044900265.1 Pseudomonas sp. NPDC089406
AGTTCGGGTATGTAGCTGAAGCCGACGCGCTGGCGGTCGGCGAGGATGTTGTGGCTGACCGGCAACTGGTTGGCGATGTGGTGGGACTCGGTGGTACGCCCGCCGCACTCGACAGTGAGCTGGCGGCCGAGGCCGTCGAAGTGCTGACGGCCGAGTGTGAACGGGGTGGGGGGAGCGTTCATGTCGGGGCCTCCGTGGTTTGATAATGTCTACAAAAAAACTCCACAAACATGTTGCGTTCCTCAGGCGCCGGCTAAACCAACAAGTCATGTTCAGTTTCATGCGGGCCGAGAACATGACTCGTAGCGGGAAAAGCCCGCTTTCACGGCCCTCGTAACAAGTACCACCGTGCAGCTTGAATTCAGGGTTCAGATCAATTAGCGGTATGCGCCATATGATAAGAGAGGGTGGGGAGGTGGAGGGTTATAAAGACGTGGCGTCGCCCGCACATACATTTGTGGCGAGGTTCTGGAGGGAGAAAGTGTCATGGCCTCAATTATTGAATCGTTGTTAAGGCTTAGGCGACGTATCTCCGAAGGCCCTGGGACGCGAATAGGTTGGGCGTATGCAATCACAGGTCGCCTCAATGTGCTGGAAACCGTCTGCGCAGCTCCCATCGATCCCGCTCTGCAGGCCAGTAGTACCACAGGTTTGTTTGGGTCGGATGCATAGTCGCTGAGTTGATTGAGGCGTGGAGCTAATTCATCTCGTGCAAAAACGTCCGCAGGTACCATCTCGCCATTGCTATTCATGAGAAAGCCACCTCTGTCGCCGTGTGTTTCAATTGCTGCATATTTACCTTTGAATGCTTTTTTATGAAAAACCACATCTCGCGTACCCTTGTTTTCTTCATACAGAATTTCATAGCTCTTATTTAGAGTTGATTTTTTTCCCGGCGCCCTCTGTATCTGCGTACCCCTGCCAACTTTCCCCGCTTTCATCGCCCCTGACGTCAGACTTGCCCCGATTTCCAGCACACTGCCAGCCAACCCGGTCCCCAGCGATACCCAACCCAGTATGCTGGCCGTTTTCTGGTCCTTACCCATTGCCTCCAGCGT